>NZ_JAHVIO010000017.1:0-501 GCF_019801675.1 Halomonas sp. DP8Y7-3 | reverse complement strand
CGCTTCATCGCTTGACCATATAACCCCAAAAGGTCTGTCAATCGATGATGTCACGACAATTGCCGGATACGCTTGAGACGTATCTTACTTTGTCAGCATGATATACATTGTTAAAGAGCATTAGAGTCGAAACTCTAAGCGAGAGACTTGAAAACCGCCGTCCCGAGTTATCGAGCAGCGATGCAAGCATCTTGCTTAAAATTTCACGACTGAGCGTATCTACCTATCACCAGATAAATGATTGGTGGAGCCAAGCGGGATCGAACCGCTGACCTCCTGCGTGCAAGGCAGGCGCTCTCCCAGCTGAGCTATGGCCCCGAATCACATGGGTCATGCCTATTGGCGCTACTCTAGCTGCTAGCGTTGACCCTGTCAGTCGCTACTCTTGCTTGATCAGGTAATTCATTGTGAGCACTTACCGACAGTCAGCGACGTGTCGATTAAGGAGGTGATCCAGCCGCAGGTTCCCCTACGGCTACCTTGTTACGACTTCACCCCAGT
>NZ_JAHVIO010000007.1:0-600 GCF_019801675.1 Halomonas sp. DP8Y7-3 | reverse complement strand
TAACTTCGGAGGGCGATCACCACGGTGTGGTTCATGACTGGGGTGAAGTCGTAACAAGGTAGCCGTAGGGGAACCTGCGGCTGGATCACCTCCTTAATCGACACGTCGCTGACTGTCGGCAAGTGCTCACAATGAATTACCTGATCAAGCAAGAGTAATGACAAGCTAGTTTGAAGCCTGGGTCTGTAGCTCAGTTGGTTAGAGCGCACCCCTGATAAGGGTGAGGTCGGCAGTTCAAGTCTGCCCAGACCCACCATCTTCGGACTGCGATATGGGGCCATAGCTCAGCTGGGAGAGCGCCTGCCTTGCACGCAGGAGGTCAGCGGTTCGATCCCGCTTGGCTCCACCACTTTATTGCCTATAACGGTGGGCCAGGTAATCAGTCTTCTTGTCATGAAGTTCTAAGCAAGATGCTTGCATCGCTGCTCGATAACTCGGGACGGCGGTTTTTAAGTCTCTCGCTTAGAGTTTCGACTCTAACGCTCTTTAACAATGTATATCATGCTGACAAAGTAAGATACGTCTCAAGCGTATCCGGCAATTGTCGTGACATCATCGATTGACAGACCTTTTGGGGTTATATGGTCAAGCGATGAAGCG
>NZ_JAHVIO010000015.1:0-618 GCF_019801675.1 Halomonas sp. DP8Y7-3 | reverse complement strand
TAACTTCGGAGGGCGATCACCACGGTGTGGTTCATGACTGGGGTGAAGTCGTAACAAGGTAGCCGTAGGGGAACCTGCGGCTGGATCACCTCCTTAATCGACACGTCGCTGACTGTCGGTAAGTGCTCACAATGAATTACCTGATCAAGCAAGAGCAATGACTGTTTGGGTTGTTTACAGGCCCAACGTGGCAAATGGGTCTGTAGCTCAGTTGGTTAGAGCGCACCCCTGATAAGGGTGAGGTCGGCAGTTCAAGTCTGCCCAGACCCACCATTTGTCAGACTGGCGAACGTCAGTGCAAAGATTGCATGGGGCCTTAGCTCAGCTGGGAGAGCGCAACACTGGCAGTGTTGAGGTCAGCGGTTCGATCCCGCTAGGCTCCACCATCATCCCTTGGATGACAGTCATTGAAAGAAGTTCTAAGCAAGATGCTTGCATCGCTGCTCGATAATTCGGGACGGCGATTTTCAAGTCTCTCGCTTAGAGTTTCGACTCTAACGCTCTTTAACAATGTATATCATGCTGACAAAGTAAGATACGTCTCAAGCGTATCCGGCAATTGTCGTGACATCATCGATTGACAGACCTTTTGGGGTTATATGGTCAAGCGATGAAGCG
>NZ_JAHVIO010000013.1:0-1717 GCF_019801675.1 Halomonas sp. DP8Y7-3 | reverse complement strand
GCGCCGCCGGAGATCAGCCTGAAAGACATCTTTGTGTCACTGCTGCCGTTCATCGCACTGCAATTGTGTGTGCTGGCCGCGCTGCTGATGTGGCCCGAGATGGCCATGTGGCTGGTCGACTGAGATCAGGGGCAGGGTCATGCACCGCCCCGTCTCAACCCACGCGTGCTATCTCCCATCAATAACGTCAACCCATACCTTCGTATGTTGACCATACACCCCCCCAGAGGCGTAAGATGCCTCTGGGGCCAATCGTGATACCGGGCTGCCGCCCTTTCCTGCCCAAGGACATCACCATGCACAACGATACAAACGCCTCTGCCGATTCCAGCGCTTCAGCCCACCTTCGCCTTATTCAGTGTGTCCATCAGGGCAGCACCCGGGCAGCGCTGGTGGAGAACGAGCATCGCGTGCGTCTGACCGACGCCGACACCTACAGCTTGGCCAGGCGAGCCCTGGAAAGCGGCACACCTCTCGCCGCGGTGGTTCAGGACAGTCTGACGGGCGAGACCCTCGACTATGGCGAGCTGGTCGAACAGGGACAGCTGTTGCCCCCGCTGACGCATCCTGACCCGGCGCATTGCCTGGTGACCGGCACTGGACTGACCCACCTGGGCAGCGCTGACACTCGCAGCGCCATGCATGCCGCATCGAACAGCGATGAGGCCGAGATGACCGACTCCATGCGCATGTTCAAGCTGGGGGTCGAAGGTGGCAAGCCCGGCGAGGGCAAGATCGGGGCTCAGCCGGAATGGTTCTACAAGGGGGATGGCGACTGCGTCGTCGCACCGGAGGCCCCCCTGCCCTGGCCGTCCTTTGCCGAGGACGCCGGCGAGGAGCCTGAGCTCGCAGGACTCTATATCAATGACGATCAGGGCCGCCCTCACCGTCTGGGCTTTGCCATCGGCAATGAGTTCTCCGATCACATCACCGAACGCTACAACTACCTGTGGCTGGCCCACTCCAAGCTGCGCGCGTGCAGCTTTGGTCCTGAGCTGCTGATCGGCGAGCTGCCGGCACACCTGGAAGGCACCTCGCGCATCACCCGTCAGGGCGAAACGCTGTGGGAAAAGCCCTTCCTGACCGGGGAGGCCAACATGGCCCACAGCCTGGCCAACCTGGAACATCACCACTTCAAGTACGCGGGCTTCCGCCGTCCCGGCGACGTCCACGTTCACTTCTTCGGCACCGCGACGCTGAGCTTTGCCGATGGCATCAAGGTCAATCCCGGCGAGCGCTACGAGATTGACCTGCCCGCCTTCGGCCGACCGTTGCGTAACCCCTTGGCAACACCGGATGACGATGAAGGGGCCGTGACCGTCATCACGCTGTAGGTGCATGCAGGCCCCTGATACGTAAACCATAGTACGGAAACCATAGTACGGAAACCCGGTGCAGAAACCCTGGTGCTGAGACCCAGAGGCTACCACCCAGATGTTTCAAGGCTGCGGCTTCAGCCCAGGGGTTCACCACACAGCCACCTTTTTCCACGCTCAATCAGCCACCAGCAAGGAGCCAACATGACTCTGCAAGGCAAGCAACTCATTGGCAGCCAGGCCGTGGCGGCCAGCGGCAAGGCCATCCATGCCATCAACCCAGCCACCGGCGAGACCCTGGAGCCCGGCTACGCCGCCGGCTCGAAGGCCGAAGTCGACCAGGCCTGCGAGCTGGCCTGGGCCGCCTTCGATCGCTATCGCGAGACCAGCCTCGAGGCCCG
>NZ_JAHVIO010000012.1:0-1913 GCF_019801675.1 Halomonas sp. DP8Y7-3 | reverse complement strand
GCGATCCTCAAGCCGTCGAGGAAGTCCCATGACAGACCTGCCGGGACAGGACGCCGACAAGGCGCCCGAACGCGCACCCGACGTGGTGCGCAGCCGCTTTGACCAGGGCGTGGTCAAGGTCGCTCAGCTGGCCGCTTGGCTGGTGTTCATTGCCATGGCCATCAGCGTGTATGAAGTCATCATGCGCTATGGCTTCGGCTCGCCCACCTCCTGGGTGCACGAAACCGTCGTCATGCTGGTGGCGGTCAGCTTCTGCCTGGGGGGGCCGGCGGCGCTGGCGTCCAACCGCCATATCCGCGTCAAGGTCCTCTACGACGCCGTGGGCCCGACCTTCCGTCGTGCCCTCGATATCTTCAACGACGTGGTCACCTTCGGCTTCTGCCTGGGCATGAGCTATGCCGCCTGGGTGATGTTCTACGGGGCGTCCCACAATCCGCTGGGCGAGTGGCAGCTAGAGCGTTCCGGCACGTCCTGGAATCCGCCCTTTCCCGCGGTGGTCAAGGGCATGATCCTGCTGGCCCTGGCCGTCATGTGCGTGCAGGCCTTGATCCACGTGTTCCAGTCGCTCAAGGGCAAACCCGTCCCCGATGCACCCGAAGGAGGCGCTGACTGATGGATATTGCAGACGGAACGCTGCTGCTGGTCGGTGCCATCTTTGCCTTGCTGGTCACCGGCCTGCCGCTGGCCTTCATTACCGGGCTGGTGGCACTGGCCTTTACCTTTGGCTGGTTTGGCCCCAACGCGCTGCCGCTGGTCACCAGCCGGGTCTACGGATTCGTCACCGAATACTCGTTGGTGGCGGTGCCGATGTTCGTGCTGATGGCCTCGTTACTAGACCGATCGGGCATCGCCAAGGATCTGTTCAACGCCATGCGGGTGTTTGCCGGCCGGCTGCCGGGCGGTGTGGCGGTCCAGACCATCGTGGTGGCCTTCTTCCTGGCCGCGCTGTCCGGCATCATCGGCGGCGAGATCGTGCTGCTCGGCATCCTGGCCTTGCCGCAGATGCTCAGGCTCGGCTACGACAAGCACCTGTCGATTGGCGTAGTGTGTGCCGGCGGGGCCCTGGGCACCATGATGCCGCCGTCCATCGTGCTGATCATCTACGGCCTGATCGCCAGCGTCTCGATTGCTGACCTGTTCACTGCCGCGATCACCCCGGCGGTGATCCTGATGCTGTCCTACATCGGCTACGTGCTGGTCCGCTGTCTGCGCAATCCGGCCATGGGGCCGCCGATGAGCGACGAGGATCGCAATGCCGGCTTCGCCTCCAAGGGCGCGGCGCTGCGCTCGATCATCGTGCCGGCCCTGATCGCCTTCCTGGTGCTGGGATCGATCTACGGCGGCGTGGCCTCGGTCACTGAAGCCGCCGCGATGGGCGTGTTCGGTGTGTTGCTGGCCGTGCTGGCACGGGGCGAGTTCTCGTTCAAGATGATGCACGCAGCGCTGTCCCAGACCCTGGTGACCTGCGGCATGATCATCTGGATCGGCATCGGTGCCGCGGCACTGGTCGGGGTCTACAACCTGATGGGCGGCAACCGCTTCATCTCGGGCATGATCATGGACCTGGACGTGGCGCCGATCGTGATCATCCTGGTGATGATGGCCATCCTGATCGTGCTGGGCATGTTCCTGGACTGGATCGGGGTTGCCATGCTGACTCTGCCGATCTTCGTCCCCATCGTGATTCAGCTGGGCTACAGCCCGATCTGGTTCGGCATCCTGTTCGCCGTCAACATGCAGGTGTCGTTCCTGTCGCCGCCATTTGGCCCGGCCGCGTTCTACCTGAAAGGGGTGGCGCCGCCGGAGATCAGCCTGAAAGACATCTTTGTGTCACTGCTGCCGTTCATCGCACTGCAATTGTGTGTGCTGGCCGCGCTGCTGATGTGGCCCGAGATGGCCATGTGGCTGGTCGA
>NZ_JAHVIO010000006.1:0-3218 GCF_019801675.1 Halomonas sp. DP8Y7-3 | reverse complement strand
TAAATGCCTGACGATGACCTACTCTCGCATGGGGAGACCCCACACTACCATCGGCGCTGAGCGGTTTCACTTCTGAGTTCGGCAAGGGATCAGGTGGTTCCCACTCGCTATGGTCGTCAGGCGAAAAAAGGCAATGTATATCAATGCTGGCAAAGTCCTGCTCGATACGTCCCACGTATCCGTCAATTGTGTCGTGACACCATCGACCAAAACCTCTTGGGTGTTATATGGTCAAGCCTCACGGACCATTAGTACCGGTTAGCTCAACGCCTTGCAGCGCTTCCACACCCGGCCTATCAACCAGCTGGTCTTGCTGGGTCCTTTAGGAGGCTCAAGGCCTCAGGGAGATCTCATCTTGAAGGGGGCTTCCCGCTTAGATGCTTTCAGCGGTTATCCCGTCCGTACATAGCTACCCGGCAATGCCATTGGCATGACAACCGGAACACCAGAGGTACGTCCACTCCGGTCCTCTCGTACTAGGAGCAGCACTTCTCAAATCTCCAACGCCCACGGCAGATAGGGACCGAACTGTCTCACGACGTTCTAAACCCAGCTCGCGTACCACTTTAAATGGCGAACAGCCATACCCTTGGGACCGACTTCAGCCCCAGGATGTGATGAGCCGACATCGAGGTGCCAAACACCGCCGTCGATGTGAACTCTTGGGCGGTATCAGCCTGTTATCCCCGGAGTACCTTTTATCCGTTGAGCGATGGCCCTTCCATACAGAACCACCGGATCACTAGAACCTACTTTCGTACCTGCTCGACGTGTCTGTCTCGCAGTTAAGCACCCTTATGCTCTTGCACTCAATGCACGATTTCCAACCGTGCTGAGGGTACCTTCGTGCTCCTCCGTTACTCTTTGGGAGGAGACCGCCCCAGTCAAACTACCCACCACACACGGTCCTCGAACCGGATTACGGTCCTGAGTTAGAACGCCAATGATGCCAGGCTGGTATTTCAAGGTTGGCTCCACCCCATCTGGCGACAGGGTTTCAAAGCCTCCCAGCTATCCTACACAAGCAACATCAGCGTCCAGTGTGAAGCTGTAGTAAAGGTTCACGGGGTCTTTCCGTCTAGCCGCGGGTACACAGCATCTTCACTGCGATTTCAATTTCACTGAGTCTCGGGTGGAGACAGCGTGGCCATCATTACGCCATTCGTGCAGGTCGGAACTTACCCGACAAGGAATTTCGCTACCTTAGGACCGTTATAGTTACGGCCGCCGTTTACCGGGGCTTCGATCAGGAGCTTCGCGTGAGCTAACACCATCACTTAACCTTCCGGCACCGGGCAGGCGTCACACCCTATACGTCCGCTTGCGCGTTTGCAGAGTGCTGTGTTTTTAATAAACAGTTGCAGCCACCTGGTATCTTCGACCGCGTCAGGCTCCGGTCGCGAGGACCTTCACCCTAATGCGGCGTGCCTTCTCCCGAAGTTACGGCACCATTTTGCCTAGTTCCTTCACCCGAGTTCTCTCAAGCGCCTTGGTATTCTCTACCTGACCACCTGTGTCGGTTTGGGGTACGGTCCCACAGTATCTGAAGCTTAGAGGCTTTTCCTGGAAGCGTGGCATCGATGACTTCCTGACCGTAGTCAGTTCGTCTCGCCTCTCGGCCTTAAGGGTCCGGATTTTCCTGAACCCTCAGCCTACTGGCTTTCACCAGGACAACCAACGCCTGGCTCACCTAGCCTTCTTCGTCCCCCCATCGCAATACTGTGAGGTACGGGAATATTGACCCGTTTCCCATCGACTACGCCTTTCGGCCTCGCCTTAGGGGCCGACTCACTCTGCTCCGATTAGCGTCGAACAGAAACCCTTGGTCTTCCGGCGGGGGAGTTTTTCACTCCCCTTGTCGTTACTCATGTCAGCATTCGCACTCGTGATACCTCCAGCATGCTTCTCAACACACCTTCATCGGCTTACACGACGCTCCTCTACCGCTCGTCATTCGACGAACCCGTAGCTTCGGTACCTGGTTTGAGCCCCGTTACATCTTCCGCGCAGGCCGACTCGACTAGTGAGCTATTACGCTTTCTTTAAAGGATGGCTGCTTCTAAGCCAACCTCCTAGCTGTCTAAGCCTTCCCACATCGTTTCCCACTTAACCAGGATTTCGGGACCTTAGCTGACGGTCTGGGTTGTTTCCCTTTTCACGACGGACGTTAGCACCCGCCGTGTGTCTCCCACGCTGCACTCACCGGTATTCGGAGTTTGCCTCGGGTTGGTAAGTCGGGATGACCCCCTAGCCGAAACAGTGCTCTACCCCCGGCGGTGATACGTGAGGCGCTACCTAAATAGCTTTCGAGGAGAACCAGCTATCTCCGGGCTTGATTAGCCTTTCACTCCGATCCACAAGTCATCCAAATCTTTTTCAACAGATCCTGGTTCGGTCCTCCAGTTGATGTTACTCAACCTTCAACCTGCTCATGGATAGATCGCCCGGTTTCGGGTCTATTTCCAGCGACTGGTCGCCCAGTTAAGACTCGATTTCTCTACGCCTCCCCTATACGGTTAAGCTCGCCACTGAAAATAAGTCGCTGACCCATTATACAAAAGGTACGCGGTCACCGAACGAGTCGGCTCCCACTGCTTGTACGCACACGGTTTCAGGGTCTATTTCACTCCCCTCTCCGGGGTTCTTTTCGCCTTTCCCTCACGGTACTGGTTCACTATCGGTCAGTCAGGAGTATTTAGCCTTGGAGGATGGTCCCCCCGTCTTCAGTCAAGGTTTCACGTGCCTCGACCTACTCGATTTCACAACACTCAGGTTTCGGTTACGGGGCTATCACCCACTATGGCCAGATTTCCCAATCTGTTCACCTACCAGTTGTGTTGCTTAAGGGCTGGTCCCCGTTCGCTCGCCGCTACTAGGGGAATCTCGGTTGATTTCTTTTCCTCGGGGTACTTAGATGTTTCAGTTCCCCCGGTTCGCCTCTCATGCCTATATATTCAGCATGAGATACCCAAGTGATCTTGGGTGGGTTTCCCCATTCAGAGATGTCCGGGTCGCAGGTCGTTTGCCACCTCGCCGAACCTTATCGCAGGCTTCCACGTCTTTCATCGCCTCTGACTGCCAAGGCATCCACCGTGTGCGCTTCATCGCTTGACCATATAACCCCAAAAGGTCTGTCAATCGATGATGTCACGACAATTGCCGGATACGCTTGAGACGTATCTTACTTTGTCAGCATGATATACATTGTTAAAGAGCGT
>NZ_JAHVIO010000016.1:0-1647 GCF_019801675.1 Halomonas sp. DP8Y7-3 | reverse complement strand
TACCGACAGTCAGCGACGTGTCGATTAAGGAGGTGATCCAGCCGCAGGTTCCCCTACGGCTACCTTGTTACGACTTCACCCCAGTCATGAACCACACCGTGGTGATCGCCCTCCGAAGTTAGGCTAACCACTTCTGGTGCAGTCCACTCCCATGGTGTGACGGGCGGTGTGTACAAGGCCCGGGAACGTATTCACCGTGACATTCTGATTCACGATTACTAGCGATTCCGACTTCACGGAGTCGAGTTGCAGACTCCGATCCGGACTGAGACCGGCTTTATGGGATTAGCTCCACCTCGCGGATTCGCAACCCATTGTACCGGCCATTGTAGCACGTGTGTAGCCCTACCCGTAAGGGCCATGATGACTTGACGTCGTCCCCACCTTCCTCCGGTTTGTCACCGGCAGTCTCCCTAGAGTTCCCGACCGAATCGCTGGCAAATAGGGACAAGGGTTGCGCTCGTTACGGGACTTAACCCAACATTTCACAACACGAGCTGACGACAGCCATGCAGCACCTGTCTGAGAGCTCCCGAAGGCACCAATCCATCTCTGGAAAGTTCTCTCGATGTCAAGGGTAGGTAAGGTTCTTCGCGTTGCATCGAATTAAACCACATGCTCCACCGCTTGTGCGGGCCCCCGTCAATTCATTTGAGTTTTAACCTTGCGGCCGTACTCCCCAGGCGGTCGACTTATCGCGTTAACTGCGCCACAAAGCTCTCAAGGAGCCCAACGGCTAGTCGACATCGTTTACGGCGTGGACTACCAGGGTATCTAATCCTGTTTGCTACCCACGCTTTCGCACCTCAGCGTCAGTGTCAGTCCAGAAGGCCGCCTTCGCCACTGGTATTCCTCCCGATCTCTACGCATTTCACCGCTACACCGGGAATTCTACCTTCCTCTCCTGCACTCTAGCCTGACAGTTCCGGATGCCGTTCCCAGGTTGAGCCCGGGGCTTTCACAACCGGCTTATCAAGCCGCCTACGCGCGCTTTACGCCCAGTAATTCCGATTAACGCTCGCACCCTCCGTATTACCGCGGCTGCTGGCACGGAGTTAGCCGGTGCTTCTTCTGTGAGTGATGTCCTTCCTCGAGGGTATTAACCTCAAGGCCTTCTTCCTCACTGAAAGTGCTTTACAACCCGAAGGCCTTCTTCACACACGCGGCATGGCTGGATCAGGCTTTCGCCCATTGTCCAATATTCCCCACTGCTGCCTCCCGTAGGAGTTCGGGCCGTGTCTCAGTCCCGATGTGGCTGATCATCCTCTCAGACCAGCTACGGATCGCAGCCTTGGTGAGCCATTACCTCACCAACTAGCTAATCCGACATAGGCTCATCCGATAGCGCAAGGTCCGAAGATCCCCTGCTTTCTCCCGTAGGACGTATGCGGTATTAGCCTGGGTTTCCCCAGGTTATCCCCCACTACCGGGCAGATTCCTATGCATTACTCACCCGTCCGCCGCTCGACGCCTCCTAGCAAGCTAGGATCGTTTCCGCTCGACTTGCATGTGTTAGGCCTGCCGCCAGCGTTCAATCTGAGCCATGATCAAACTCTTCAGTTTAAAGTCTGATAGTCCGTTAAGCGGACCAAACTTGGCTCAAGGTTCAAACGTCTCGTTTGACGAGTCGCTTGCCTTGATATTTCA
>NZ_JAHVIO010000020.1:0-52027 GCF_019801675.1 Halomonas sp. DP8Y7-3 | reverse complement strand
GAGGTGGATGAAGCCGGTCTGGACGACGGCGGCAGCCAGGCTGCCACCGACCTGGAGACCACCAGCGGCACCATCGCCATCGATACCGGCTCCGACAGCGTGGGCTCGGTGGTGATCAGTGGCGTGGACGTGACCAATGGCGGCACCGTGCAGGGTACCTACGGCACCCTGGTCGTCAGCGTGGTGAATGGGGACTACAGCTACAGCTACACCCTGGACGACAACACCACCGACCATAGCAGCCAGGGCACCGGCAGCGACGGCATCCAGGACGTGTTCAGCCTGGTGGTGACCGACTCCGATGGCGACGCCAGCGATCCGGCCAATCTGACCATCGATATCAAGGATGACGTGCCACAACAGTTCTCGCCGGCGGAGCACGCGCTGGAGGACGGAAGCGGCATCCTGGACTTCGGACCCAATGCAGGGGCAGACGGGGTCAAGGAGATGGTGTTCGACGCCAGTCTAGACGGCCAGCCGGCGACGGATAGCTCAGGCAACGCTCTGCGAGTCGACGGCAAGCCGCTGACCTATCGACTCAGTGCCGATGGCACCACACTTTATGCCGAGTCTGCGAATGGGGCTGAAGATGGCTTTAGCGTGACCCTGGCGCAGACCGGAGATGGCTATACCATCGATGTGGTCGGTGACGTCAGTAATGGCGTCGATGTCGCTGCCGAACTCGAGGACGGCGAGAGCGTGACGGGTGGCTATCTCGCGCTGAATCACCTGGATAATGCCAGTGATAACGACCTGCTGGTGTCCAGCAGCAGCGGAGCCGTGGTCGTCGACGATGGCAAGATCGCCGTCGCCACGGGTGCTAGCGTGCGCTTCGATGCCCTGAAGGACCTTGTCGCGGGAACTGGCGGCCCGAGCTGGACCGACCATCAAGGCATGGTCAGCTTCTCCCAGCGGGTGCAGGTGGCAGGCGGCGAAGGTGCCACCACGGCACTGGTCATTGCGGCATTGCTCTACTCGCCCGATGGCAGCGCCGGCAGTGGCGATCCCAGCACCGGATCCAGCGGCTATCTTGCCGTGACGCCCGCCGACATCAAGGTCTTCAACGCCATTGGGGTGGATGTGACCAGCCAGGTCAGCGTGACCGCTGACGGCAACGGCCTGCGCGTGACCGGGTTGAAGGACGGCTGGCAGGTGACGCTGGAAACCGCGAGCGACCGGCCCTTTGAAGCGGTGGAAATCACCGCGGCGGATAGCGGCAGCACCAGCAACGATGACCTGCTGCTTGAGGATGCGTCCTATCGTCTGGGCGGCCCCAGCGACGACTTCGACGTCCAGCTTGGACTGATTGGTCGCGATGGTGATGACGACGAGCTATCCGCTAGCCTGACCTTGCATGGGGATGCCAAGGACAAGCTGCTGGTGGGCGGCAACGGAGAGCAGACCCTGACGGGCGGTGGTGGTGACGACGTGATCATCGGCGATGCAGGTGGCACGCTCGATGAGCCCGCTGGCAACTACAACATCACCCTGATCGTCGATAGCTCTGGCAGTATGGGCAACAGCTCTGGGGTCAACGGCAAGTCGCGCATGCAGCTGGCCAAGGAGGCCCTGCAGAACCTGGTGACCCAGCTCAGCGGCCACGAGGGCACCATCAACCTTCAGATTGTCGACTTCGATAGCGCGGTGGGCAACGGCGACACCATCACCTTCACCAACTTCAGCGCGGCAGACCTGCCAGCAGCGATCGCCTTTATCAATGCCATGATCGCGGGAGGGGGGACCAACTATGAGGATGGCTTCGATGCGGCACGGGACTGGTTTGCCAGCCAGGGCAACGGCTTCACCAATATCGGCTTCTTCCTGACGGATGGTGTGCCGACCTACTACCGCGGCTCCACTGGTGGCCTCGGCGGCAACGGCAGCACCTTTAGCCAGACGGTGATGAACGAGTCGGTCAATGCGTTTGGCGAGCTGGCCTCAGTGGCCCAGGTGGCCGCCATTGGGATCGGCGAGGGCATCAATTCCAATGTGCTGCGCTTCTTTGATAACACCAATACGGTCGGTACAGCGTCTACCAACCTGAGCGGTGGTACGAATGATGCCTTTGATGCGCCGGTGGGCCAGCCTCAGATCGTCTTGAGCGGTGGCGATCTTGATGCGGCGCTGCAGGAAGCCGCCGCCAGCCTGCTGCCGGTCGGTGCCGATACCCTCAGTGGTGGCGGTGGGGACGACATTCTGGTCGCCGACACCTTGAACAGTGATCATCTCGAATGGGTCAACGCGGCCACCGGCGAAACCTTCACCGCGGGCGACCACGACGGTCTGGGTTATGCAGGCCTGTACGCCTACCTGACCTGGACACAGGAGAACCCAGGCGGCAGCGGTGTGGCGGATCGCATTGCCGATGCGACTGGATCGGCCCCCAGCGATGAGGAAATTCGTGCCTACATTCGTGCCGAGATCGACAACCTTGGGGATGGTCGCGATGACGGTGCGGCCAACATCCTGGACGGCGGAGACGGTGATGATCTGCTGATCGGAGGTGCAGGAGCCGATACGCTGATTGGCGGTGTCGGCAACGATACGCTGATCGGTGGCAAGGGCAACGACACCTTGCAGGGTGGTGACGGTGATGACGTGTTGGCTGGCGGCAAGGGTAACGACATCATCGACCTGGGAAGCGGCGCCGATATCCTGGCCTGGAATCAGGGCGATGCCGGCACCAACGGCGCCCCGGCCGTCGACATCATCAGCGGCTTCACGGTGGGTGGCTTCGGGGTGGACCCAGAAGCAGACCGTCTGGAAGTGGCTGATCTGCTGGATGGTGCCACTGACGCCAGCGTCAACGACTATCTCTTTGCTCAGGAAGATGGCAATGGGAACACGGTGCTGCACGTCAAGAGCAGTGGAGGCATTGCCGCTAATGGCAACGATGCCGATCAGACCATCGTGCTCAATGGCGTCACCATGGGAGGGCAGGACTCCGCCACCTTCCTGCAGCAGATGATCGCCAACGACCAGCTGCAGGTAGAGTGATGCGAGCCGAGGGGCGCGGGGCGACAAGACGTCGCCGAGCCGTCAGTCCTCGTCGTTGCAGCGGCGCTTGGTGTCAGCGGCGCACAGGTTCCAGCGGCACGTCGTTTTAGAGGTAGGTAGTAGCTTGAGACAATCGGCCCGGGAGCATGCTCCCGGGCCGATTGTTTTGCTGCGTGACAGGGAATGCGGTCGGTCTGTCGGCAGCAGGGCTACACGATCGGCAGCAGGATCAGAAGTCGATCCCGCGGCGTGCCTTGAGCCCTGCCGCAAAGCCGTGCTTGACTTCCTGCATCTCGGTGACGGTATCGGCCATGGCCACCAGCTCCCTATGGGCGTTGCGCCCGGTGATGATCACGGTCTGTTCTGGCGGGCGGTTGGCGATCGCGGTGCGCACCGTGTCGATATCCAGGTAGCCAAACTTGAGCATATAGGTGATCTCGTCGAGCACGACCAGATAGACCTCAGGGTCCGCCAGCATGCGACTGGCCTGTTGCCATACCTCTTGACAGGCCTGGGTGTCCGACTCGCGGTTCTGGGTGTCCCAGGTAAAGCCTGTCGCCATGATAGCCACTTCGAGGTTGGCATCCTGCTCAAGCCGTTCGCGCTCGCCACACTCCCAAAGACCCTTGATGAACTGCACGACGCCCACCCGATAGCCGTAGCCCAGCGCGCGAGTCACCGTGCCCCAGGCCGCCGTCGTCTTGCCTTTGCCATTGCCCGTGAAAACCAGCATCAGTCCGCGCTCTTCCTCTGCCGCGGCGACCTTGGCATCGACGTGGCTCTTGAGCTTTTCCATGGCCTTCTTGTGGCGCTCGTTGCGTTGCTGATCGCTCATGCTGGCTCCGATTTTCTGGTCGTGAATGCGCAGGGTAGCCGAGTCGCTCGCTGGCGTCAGCCCGAAGGCCGTCACGCTGGGCCATCACGGCGCCATCGTGACGGTCACGGATCCTGCTTGCCAGCTTCCATACGCCGGGCAAACACGTCCAGCAGGCGATCGTAGAGGGCGTCCCCCAGCACGTTGTCCTCGATACCCGCATCAATATTGGGATTGTCGTTGACCTCGATGACCAGAACTCGCTCGCCGACTTGCTTGAGGTCAACGCCGTAGAGGCCGTTGCCGATCAGTCGGCATGCCTTGAGGGCAGTGCGCAGTACCGCCGCAGGCACATCACTGATCGGATGGCTGGTGAAGCCGCCGCTGCGAGTCCGCGGGCCGGAATGGTCGTAGATCTGCCAATGTCCACGGGCCATGTAGTAGCGACTGGCAAACAGTGGCTGACCATCGAGCACGCCGATGCGCCAGTCGTAGTCGGTGGGAAGCCATTCCTGCAGCAGCAACAGGTCCGAGCTTTCGAACAGAATGCTGGCCTCCCGGGCCAGGGCCTCCGCCGACGCCACCTTCACCACGCCCTTGGAGAACGCGCCATCGGGAACCTTCAGCACCCTTGGAAAACTGAGCTCGCGAGCCTGTTCGATCAGCCGCTCAGCACTGGAGCGGCGCAGCAAAAGCCCTTCGGGCGCTGGCACATTGCGAGTGCGCAGCAGCTCATGCAGGTAGACCTTGTTGGTGCAACGCAGAATATCCTGAGGTGCGTCGATTACCACCAGCCCTTCATGTTCTGCACGCCGGGCCATGCGCCAGGTCGGGTGGTCAAGCGACGTGGTTTCGCGCAGGAACAGCCCGTCGAATTCCGCCAGGCGTGCGCTGTCGCGATGGGTGATCAGCGATACATTGATTCCCTGGCGGCGCCCGGCGCGAATGAAGCGCTTGAGCGCACCCTTGTTGCTGGGTGGCAGTCGCTCTTCCGGGTTGACCAGCATGGCCAGGTCAAAACGATAGCGACGCCTGGCCCGTGGGGTGCGCCAGACCTTCAGTGAGTGACGATTCAGGGCGCGGGCAAAGGTGTCTTGCTCGTGCTCCTTGAGTCGCGATAGCGCCAGGGGGCGAAGGCGTGCCAGCCGGTAGCTGTGGCCCTGACGTGTCAGGCGCGCTTCCAGCAGCGGGCAGGGCAGGCGCTCGAAAAGTCGCCTGGCGATCTTTGCCAGCGGGGCGGCATCACACTCGCCAAAAAAGATGGTGACGTCGATCGTGTCGCCAAGCTGCTGGCTGGCTGCCACCTTGCCCAGATCCTCCAGCAGCGGCGCCAGGCCTTCGAGCTGCATGTCGGTGGTGGACTTGCGACGCAGCGTGTTGAGGGTATCCACCGTGGGGATCACCCTCGCTCCACGCGCCTGAGCAAGCAACGAGACATAGTAGCCAGTCCCCAGGTAGCCGAGATCCGCGCACAGGTTGATGACCTGTTCGCTGCCGGACGTTGCCGCCGATGCAAGATAGGTCTCGGCATCGATCACATCGTCGCTGGGGTGATAGGGCTGCCAGTCGCGCTGGCGGTCAACCACGATACGCAGTGCACACATCGTCATGGGGCCTCGGGCAGGGGGGAAGGGGCGGGGCTCGATCGTTCTGGCAGCCGGCGAGGGAGCAGGAGGAGTGTCTGGTCGAGTGGCGCAAGAATGCACCTGAGCCAGCCGCAAAGCAATATGCTATCTGGGTGAAAAAAATTCATTCATCGACGGCTGACAGCGGGCCTCGGGAGCGACAGAATCGAGCGATATACTCCGTCGTCGCCGACACGGAATTCGTGGCCTTGCATGGAAGTCTTTCTCGATGTCTGTTGTCCTGCGCCCGGCGGTCCCAGCCGATCTCGATGCTCTCGAGTCGCTGGAACGTCGTGGCTTCAGCGGTGATCGTTTCAATCGTCGTCAGCTCAGGTATCTGCTGACCCGCGCCAGGGCAATCACCCTGCTTGCTGTCCCGGCGGAGGCCGGCGACGCTGATGGGGCGGTTCCGCCCGAGGGGAGGTTGCTCGGATACGGCACCCTGTTGCTGCGCAAGGGCAGTCAGACAGCGCGGCTTTACTCGCTTTGCGTGGCGCCAGAGGCCCGCGGTGATGGCGTAGGTCGGGCGTTGCTGCTGGCCTTGCAGCAGCAGGCCCGGGCGTCAGGCTGCTCGGGCATGAGCCTTGAGGTGCGTGCCGATAACCGCGTGGCTCTCGGGCTGTATCGACGTGCCGGGTTCCGCCTGGATGCCTGGCTGGACGAGTACTACGAGGATGGCTGCGCCGCCTGGAAAATGATCCTGACGCTGGGCGAATCGACAGGCGCCCCCACTCAGGCGGGGGGAGCAGAAGGGGGACAGGTGGTGAGACAAAGGACACCTCGAGCCTCGGCGACTGCCTCGGCGACGGACTCGGCGAGCGTCTCTTCACAAGAGCAGACGCAGGATCCGACGGACCCTCAGCACGACGCTGAAGAGGTTGGTCCGCAAGGTGCCTCGCAGGCACCGCTTCCAGTGGTAGACTAGCGCTTTTACCCCTTGGAGTGAGCATGCCCTCTTTCGATATTGTTTCCGAATTTGATCGCCACGAGGCACAGAACGCCGTGGATCAGGCCAACCGAGAGGTCCAGGGGCGCTTCGATTTCCGTGGCGTCGACGCCGGGTTCGAGCTGTCCGACGAGACCGTTGCACTGCATGCCGAGGTGGACTTCCAGCTCCAGCAGATGCTCGACGTTCTGCGCAACAAGCTGATTGCTCGTAGCATCGATCCGCGCACCATGGACGTGCAGGATGCCGAGCTGTCCGGGGTGAAGGCTCGCCAGAACGTCTTGCTCAAGCAAGGCCTGGAGCAGAAGGAAGCCAAGGATATCGTCAAGCGGATCAAGGACTCCAAGCTCAAGGTGCAGGCGCAGATTCAGGGCGACAAGGTGCGCGTCACTGGCAAGAAACGGGATGACCTGCAGAGCGTCATGGCGCTGCTGCGTGGTGATGATGGGCCTGATCTCGCCCTGCAGTTCGATAACTTCCGAGATTGAGCGCAACGCCATGGCGAGCAGGGGCGACGGCCTGAGGTCGGCATCCGGGGCATCGGTAGCCTGTCGGGTGTCGATAGCCGCTCAGATGTCGAGAGGCTCTAAGATGTCGATAGCCTCGTGCAATTGGCCCCTGCTCGACCGTTGCGGTTCAATGGGAGTTTCAGCGATCAACGGCCGTGTGCGCGGGGCGGTCAACCGCTTTTTCCATCGCACCCTCTGCCGCACCATCGGAGCTTACCCTTGATAACCACCACGCGCCGTGTGGCGTGGCAAATGCTTGCCTGGATCAGCTTTGCCCTTGGCGTCATCGGGGCCTTCGTCCCCCTTATGCCCAGCACCTGCTTCTTGCTGGTGGCGGTGTGGGCGGCATCCAAGGGGTCGCCACGCTTCGCCCGTTGGATACGGGAACACCCGCGCTTCGGCCCCGCGGTGGTGGCGTGGGAAGAGTCGGGTGCGATCCCTCGTCATGCCAAGTGGATGGCCCTGGTGATGCTGTCGCTGTCGGTGATCGTGCTGCTGTTCACGGTATCCCTCTGGTGGTTGAAGCTGGGCCTGGTGACGATGCTGGCCGGTATCGCCATCTGGATCTTCACGCGACCCGAGCCCGCGTCCTCGTCCTGAACCGCTCAATGCGCTGCCGGCGCTTTGAGCCTGGCCCCTCCATGCCCGTACAATGGCGACGACTTTTCTGATTGGAGCATCCCCGATGTCCGACCCCCAGCCGATTCATCTCAGCGACTATCTTCCCCCGGCTTACCGTGTCACGCGCACCGAGTTGTCCTTTGATCTGGCGCCTGGCGCGACCCGCGTCAAGGCCAGGCTGCATCTTGAGCGCCATCCTGAGCGCGAGGCCGGCGAAGCGCTGTGGCTGGATGGGGAGCAGCTGTCACTGGTGTCCATCGCTATCGATGGGCGGCCGCTGTCCAATGACGAGTACGAGCTGAGCGACAAGGGGCTGTCCATCGCCAAGGTGCCTGCCTCCTTCGTGCTGGAGACTGACGTCGAGATTGCTCCTGAGGACAACACGGCACTGTCAGGCCTCTATCGCTCCGGGGGCATGTTCTGCACCCAGTGTGAGGCGGAGGGCTTTCGCCGGATCACCTTCTATCCCGATCGTCCCGATGTGATGGCTACCTTCTCCACCACCGTGGTGGGGGATGTCACGCGTGAGCCGGTGCTGTTGTCCAATGGCAACCCCGTTGAGCGTGGCGAACTGCCGGATGGGCGTCATTTTGTCACCTGGGAAGACCCGCATCCCAAGCCTGCCTACCTGTTTGCCCTGGTCGCCGGCGACCTCGAGAAGGTGGAAAATCACTTCACCACCATGAGCGGGCGTGACGTCACCCTGCAGATCTGGGTGGAAGAAGAAAACCTCGACAAGACCGAGCACGCCATGGCGTCGTTGAAGCGCTCCATGGCGTGGGACGAGCAGGCCTACGGTCGCGAATATGACCTGGACCTGTTCATGATTGTCGCGGTCAATGATTTCAACATGGGCGCCATGGAGAACAAGGGCCTCAACATCTTCAACTCCGCGGCGGTGCTGACCCATCCGAAGACCGCTACCGACGCCGCTTTCCAGCGCGTCGAGGGTATCGTGGCCCACGAGTACTTCCATAACTGGTCGGGCAACAGGGTGACCTGCCGCGACTGGTTTCAGCTGTCGCTGAAAGAGGGCTTTACCGTCTTCCGTGACCAGTGTTTCTCGGCTGACGTGAACTCTGCGCCGGTCAAGCGTATCGAAGAAGTGTCCTTCTTTCGTACCGCTCAGTTTGCGGAAGATGCGGGTCCCACCGCTCACCCGGTGCGTCCTGAGTCCTACATCGAGATCGGCAACTTCTATACCCTGACCATCTACGAGAAAGGGGCAGAGATTGTGCGGATGCTGTCTAACCTGGTCGGGCCGGAGACCTTCCGCGAGGGGTCAGACCTGTACTTCTCCCGGTTTGATGGTCAGGCAGTGACGATCGAAGACTTTGTCGACTGCATGGCGGAAGTGTCCGGTCTGGATCTGGGGCAGTTCATGCGCTGGTACTCCCAGGCGGGCACTCCGGAAATCGATGCCTTTGGCGAGTACGATTACGCCAACTCCCGCTATCGCTTGATCCTGCGTCAGCGTACCCCGTCAACCCCGGGGCAGCCCGACAAGCAGGCGCTGCATATTCCGGTGCGCCTGGGTCTTGTCGGTACCAAGAGCGGCAGAGACCTGAGCATGACGCTTGACGGCGAAACCCTGGGCCGTGACGCCGTCATCCATCTGCGTGAAGACGAACAGGAGTTCATCTTCACCGACATCGAGGAAGCGCCGGTGCCCTCCCTGCTGCGTGGGTTCTCAGCGCCGGTGAAGCTGTCGTTCCCTTACTCGCGGGAAGACCTGGCGTTCCTGATGGCTCATGACAGCGATGGCTTTAATCGCTGGGACGCTGGCCAGCGTCTGACCCTGCTGGCTCTGGACGACCTGATTGCGGCCCATCGCAATGGCGTCGAGAAGGTCATGGACGGGCGCTTGGTCGACGCCTTCCGCGCGCTGATCGAAGAAGGCAACGATGACAAGGCGGTATTGGCGGAGATGCTGCAGCTGCCGAGCGAGGCCTACATCGCGGAGCAGCAGCCGCTGGTGGATGTGGATGCCATCCATGCCGCTCGGATGTTCGTGCAGCAGTCATTGGCTCGGGAGCTTCGCGACGAGCTGATGGCGCTCTACCACGCCAACCAGAGTGATGCTCCCTATGCCCCGACGCCAGAGCAGATCGGGCAGCGGGCGCTCAAGAACGTGGCGTTGTCCTACCTGATGAGCATCGAGGACGAGGCCGCGATCGAGCTTGCCCAGGCTCAGTTCGATGCCGACCACAACATGACCGACGTGCGCCACGCACTGACCCTGCTGGTGCACAGCAGTCGTTCGGACATTGCTGACCCGGCCCTCAAGGCCTTTGGCCGTAAGTGGTCCCATGATCCGCTGGTGATGGATCAGTGGTTCAGCCTGCAGGTGACCCGCCCCCAGGCAGACGCTCTGGATCGCGTGCGTTACCTGATGGAGCACCCGGCCTTTTCGCTCAAGAACCCAAACAAGGTGCGAGCGTTGATTGGCGCCTTTGCCGGGCAGAATCGGGTCAACTTCCATCGGCTGGACGGGGAAGGATACCGTCTGCTGGCGGAGGTGGTGATCGAGTTGAATCGCCTGAATCCGGAGATCGCGGCACGCATCATCACGCCGCTGACGCGCTGGCAGCGCTTCGACGAGGCGCGCCAGGGGCTGATGCGCGCTGAACTCGAGCGGATTCGTCAGGAGACATTGTCGCCCAATGTCTACGAGATCGTGGAGAAGGCGCTGGCCTGACCCCGGACTCGGAAAGATGCCGAGAAAGACGCCGCCCTGTGGGCGGCGTCTTGCGTTGGCGACATCTAAACCGTGTCAGCGGTTACGGCAGCAGCATGCCCAGGGTCAACAGGCCAAGCAGGGCCCACAGCAACGCCGCGACAGCTGAGCGTGCGAGAATCGCCCGTAGGGCTCGCCACAGGAAGAACAGACCCAGCACCAGCAAGGCCAGACTGAAGAACGAGGGAGCGATACCGAGGGAGCGAGACAAGCCATCGATGAAGCCTGCTGCCGCATCATCAAGGCCGGTAAAAAAGCCTCCCAGGGTGTCGACGACCACCCGTATCAGGGTGCCCAGTGCTTCGCCCAGCCAGGTAAAGAGATCTTCCACCGCCATGCATCCTTGTCATCGATCGTGTACCGCTCCGCAACGCCGGTCGAGGAGGTAAGAGACACGAGTATCCTTGCCATGGGGAGGCGGGGCAACTACCGCCGCAGTGCACCCGCTCCACGCCACCTCGGCTCGGCTAGCCCAGCTGCTGGGTACGCGAGATGATACCGGCTTCCTCGGCGGCACTGTCCGCCAGGGCACGGCCCGCCTCGTCGTAGACATGGTAGACCGCATGGGCGCCAAGCTCGCGGATGGTATCGATCTCTTCCAGGTATTCCACCACCGCAGTGATCTTGCCGGGAAAGTGGCGGCTTCTCAGCTGCTTCAGGGCGAACAGGTTACCCGCATGATGGGGCATGGCCAGCACGACCAGCTCGACCTGCGAAGACATCAGCATCTTGTCCCAGAAATCGGAGTCTACCGCGTCGCCTTCGACGATATTGAAGCCCTTTTCGGCCAGGGTCTTCACGCTTTTCGGGTTGGAGTCCACCCCGAGTACCTTCAGCCCGTATTCCTTTGTCAGACGCCGGTACACGCTGCGACCGATGCGACCCATCCCCAACACCACCGCCTCGGCATCTCCGACTTCGATGGGCCTGTCACTGGGTGACAGCGCCGATTCATCGACCTTGGGCAGGCGCGGTTCGAGCCATTGGTAGAGGCGTTCGCTGAAGGCATTGAGGATGGCTGAAGCGACGAAGCTCAGTGCTACCGCCAGGGACACCACCACCAGCCATTCTGGCGCAAGCCAGCCACTGGACACTGCGATGGCGCCCACGATCAAGCCAAACTCCGAATAGTTGCTGAGGCTCAGCGTCGCCAGTACGGATGTGCGGTGGCGCATGCCAAAGCGCATCAGTATGAGTTGATAGAGCAGACTCTTGAGCGGCAGCAGTACCACCAGCAGCATCGCCAGCCCCAGCAGAGACCAGCTAGGCAGGGCGGTAAGACCGATGCTCAGGAAGAACCCGACCAGCAGCAGTTCCTTGATGTTGAACATGGACCGCGACAACGTCTGAGCGGCGGGGTGGGGCGCCAGCAGCATGCCGATGATCAGCGCGCCCAGATCGCCCTTGACGCCTACCGCCTCGAACAGGCCGTAACCCAGTACCAGCGCCATGACGACGCCGCACAGCATCTGCATCTCGCCGTGACCCATACGATCCAGCAATTTACGCAGCAGCGGCGCAAGGGGAATCAGAGCGAACAGTCCAAGCGCCCAGGGACTGGGCAACTTGCCGGTAGACGCAGTGAGAAAAATCACCGCAAACAGGTCCTGCATGATCAGGATGCCGATGGCCAGGCGGCCGTAAGCCGCCTGGGTTTCACTGCGTTTCTCCAGCACCTTGACGACGAACACCGTGCTGGAGAAAGACATGGCGAAGGCCAGCACCAGCAGCGTCGACAGATCCAGGCCCGCCAGCAATCCGTTGGGAGATGCCAGCCAGCCCAGGGTGACAATGCCCTTCAGGAGCCCCAAGATGACAACAAAAAGTACCACTGAGGCCAGCATATGCAGGCTGGCGCCGCCCCAGACGTCTGGGCGCAGCAGGGTCCTGACGTTGAGTTTCAGCCCGATGGTGAACAGCATCAAGGTTACCCCCAGGTGCGCCACCAGCGTGAGCACAGGCGTTTCATCGTAGCCGAGCACGTTGAGAAGAAAGCCGCCGGCGAGAAAACCGACCAAGGGTGGTAGTCTGAGGGCCATGGCGGCCAGGCCGGACAAGAAGGCGGTCAGCACAAAAATAGGTTCAATCATGCAGGCACTCGGTCAGAAGGGGCTGATAGTGACGACAATTGTAAGGGATGCGTTGTCAGCATGGTGGCGGATATGTGCGTGTTGATGCCACATTGATGCATGTCCCCCTCTGCGAGCTAAAATGCGACTGCGGTGCCAAGTCAAGATAAACGGTGGCTGGGGCGTTGCCCTGTCCACGTGGAGAGCAAACCGCACCAGGATGTGCGATTTACATGAACCCCTTGTGAAGAAGGAACTGTCAGGATGACCCAGCCGCCGGGCACCAATCGGCTGATCCTTAATGGACAATCATCGCAGCTGCCGGAGGTCCGCAGTGCGGTGTTTGCGTGCCGGCGCGGGGGACTCGATGTGGATGTTCGCGTCACCTGGGAGAAAGGAGACGGCGAGCGTCAGGCCACCCAGGCCGGTCGCGATGGCGTCAAGCGCGTGATCGCAGGGGGCGGCGATGGCACCGTACATGAAGTCGTCAATGGTCTGATGCAGCTGCCCCGCAAGGACCGTCCCGAGTTGGCCATCATGCCCTTAGGTAGCGCCAACGATCTGGCCAAGTCATTGGGCTTGCCTTTGGGTCAGGCCGCGTCACTGGATGCGGCATGCCGCTTGCCCAGCCGCTGGATCGATATACCGCGTCTCAACGACCGTTACTTTATCAACATGGCCACCGGCGGGTTCGGCGCGGAAATTACCACGTCCACCCCCCGGCCGCTGAAAAGGCTGATGGGTGGCGGCGCCTACTCGGTGTTTGGTGCCTTCAAGGCCTGGCGCTACCAGCTCTATCAGGGGCACCTGGCCTGGGACGGTGGCGAGAGTCGCGCGGGCATCTTTCTGCTGGGCATTGGCAATGGCATCCAGGCCGGAGGAGGCCAGCAGCTGACCCCGGCAGCGCGGCTGGACGACGGACTGTTCGATGTGCTGCTGGTGCGGGACTTTCGCTCTCTGCGACAGCTCAAGGCCATGATGAGCGAGCTACGTGCGCGGCCCTATCACGGTCAATATGTCGATGCCTTTCGCAGTGCCTGGCTGCGCTTCGAGGCGGATGGGGAGGCACGTTTGCCTCTGACGCTGGACGGCGAGGCCTGCTACCAGCAGGCCTTTGAAGCCCAGGTCATGCCATTGGCGCTGCGACTGACCATGCCGGACAGCTGTCGCATGGCATCACCACGTGGCGAGTAGCCTTGATGTAGCTGATATTGATGTAGCTGATATTGATGTAGCTGATATTGATGTAGCTGATATTGATGTAGCTAATCTTGATGTAGCCGGTATTTATGTAGCTAACCAAGATGTGACCAGCGTTCAGTGAGCCGTCCCGCGGCGAGGGGCGGCGGTTGGTCGGTCAGCGTTGCACCTCGTCAGCGCCTTTGCTGCAATATTTGTGAACGTTTGCGGTCCAAGGTGACATCGATGGATGTTGCCCGCAGTCGTATCAACAGGAGCCCCATGACATGGAGAGAAGACAATGGCAGTGACCCCGCGAGTGGCGGTGGCCGTGGTGGCCCTCAGCATCCCGCTGTGGTTGAGCGGGTGTGAGGGTGAAGACCCAGAGGCCAAGACTCAGACCAGCAGTGCGGAAACTGTGGCTGGTGAGGACTCCTCGTCAGCGCCTGAGGCGGCAACAGATGAAGCGCCAGGCGATACGCTGGCGTCTCAAGGGGACAGTGCCGTGGACACGGCGTCTGAGGGTGATGCATCGCAACGCCCTGAACTGGCAGAAGACGATGCGTCCAGCAATGCTGCTGCAGGCTCCGATATGCCTGAGGGTGCCAGCGTGGAGCTGGGCAGCAGCGCAACCGATACCCTGCAGTCCGAGCAGGCCGTGCCTGGTGAGGCCAGCCGTTCCGACGTTGACGCGATCCTCGAGGAAACCGAGCGCCGGTTTGAAGAGGCCAGCCGCAAGATCGATGAAGCGTATCAGCAAGCGGAGGCGTCGGCCCCGGACAGCTCCGCTACGCAAGCGGCAAGCGTCGATGCTTCGGCGCCTGAGCCGACCAGTGCCGTCGATGGCAGCGGCAATGGGGCGGCCAGCGCTTCACCGCTGGCAGATGGTGATGGGCAAGGCGGCGCCAGCAGTGCGCCTGGCAATGACTCCAGCGAGGTCGATGCCATCCTGGAGGAGACCGAGCGGCGTTTCGAAGAGGCCAGCCGCAAGATCGATGAGACGTTTGAAGAGGCCGAACGACAGGTGCCGGAGACGACCCCTGTCGAGACCAGCGGGAGCGGCCCCACCTACAAGGTGGACGTCAACGCTGAAGGCGAGATCGAGCAGTAGCCGCCCGTACCTTAGTCTCTGGGCTCATACGCTCATAAGAAAGGCCCACCTCGCGGTGGGCCTTTCCGTTACGACGCCGGGTCCAAACCATCATGCTGACAGGTTGTTCCGATGTCGCGGTACTGCATCGCGGGAACAGCGTTCCCGCGTCAAGATGTGACTTGCACGAAGCTTAGTCAGCGATCTTGATGTTGGAGGCCTGAAGGCCTTTCTTGCCCTGGGTCACTTCGAAGGAGACCTTCTGGCCGTCCTGCAGGGACTTGAAGCCTTCAGCCTGAATCTCGGAGAAGTGGGCGAACAGGTCGTCACCGCCGTCGTCCGGAGAGATGAAGCCGTAGCCCTTAGTGTCGTTGAACCACTTGACAGTGCCAGTTGCCATTGTCGATTTCCTTAACTCGCTAAATGATGGTGCTGGTGCAGCCACAGGGGAGCTTTTCTCCCATCATGTGGTCTGAACCCTAGTGCGTGGGCATGACAAGAAAGAAGGGCGCATTGCGTGTTTCGACAATAGATTGTTCGAACTACCACTGACGACGTTTCCACTTGCTGTCCTACGCTGCGACTCAATCAGCGCATTCTCGACGTGTTTGAGAGACACCGCTGGAACGGTTTCTTCAGACAAGCGAGAATGGCCTACCTCGACCCGCCAAGTTACTGTAGATCGAAAGGTCTGCAGCGTCCAGCGGCACGCGTGTTATGGCGTGTCGACGGACCTGACGACAGGGATTCAACATAAAAGGAATCTGCATGACTGCTCCTGCGATGTACAACGACGACACCCATTCCAAGGTAGTGGGCTACCTGCTGTGGTTGTTCGGTTTTCTCGGTGCGCACCGGTTCTATTACGGCAAGCCGGTGACGGGAACCATCTGGTTCTTGACGCTTGGCCTATTCTTCATTGGGTGGATCATTGATCTGTTCTTGATTCCGAGCATGGATCGGGAGGCGGATCTGCGCTTTCGTGGTGGCCCGACCAACTACACGGTGGCCTGGGTGCTGCTGACCTTCCTTGGCGTGTTTGGTCTTCACCGCTTCTACATGGGCAAATGGGTGACCGGAATCATCTATCTGCTGACCGGCGGCCTGTTTCTGGTTGGCATTCTGTATGACTTCTGGACCCTGAACGACCAGATTTCTCTCAAGCACGCCGAGAACCCCGGAGCTCAATGACCATGGCGGAGTGGATGGACGGGCAATTGCTGGCGTTTGTCGTGGCGATCACGCTGCTGAGCGTGACGCCCGGCATCGATACGCTGTTGGTGATTCGAAATACGGCGCGGGGCGGCCTGCGTGATGGTGTGCTTACCAGCATGGGGATCTGCTCTGGTCTGTTTGTCCACGCCACGGTCTCGGCCTTGGGTGTGTCACTGATTCTGCTGCAGTCGGCGTGGGCCTTCTCTGCGCTGAAGCTGGTGGGCGCTGCCTATCTGGCGTGGCTTGGAGTGGCCAGCTTGCGTCAAGCCTGGAAGGGCGGCGGCCTGGAAGTGGCGGCGGTCAGCGGCACCTCGCGGCAAGCGGTTCCGATGTGGCGCCCCCTGCGGGAAGGGCTTCTGTCAAATGTGTTGAACCCCAAGACCGTCGTGTTCTACATGGCCTTTCTGCCGCAGTTCATCGCGCCCACGGATCCCGCCTTGCTCAAGTCGCTGTGGCTGGCGGGCATCCACTTCATCATCGCGAACGTCTGGCAGATTCTGGTCGCGGTGCTGGTGGGAAGCGCCAGCCACTGGCTGGCACGGCCCGCGTTCTCCCGGGTGCTCAATGGCTTGACCGGGGGCGTGCTGGTGGCGTTTGGTATCAAGTTGGCGCTGACCAGGGCGCCGGCGTAAGGCCGCGCTGAATAGGCGGCCGCCCGGTCGACTCCTATGCTGATGGCGTTCAGCTTGCGCTAACGCAAGGTGGCAGCGTAGAGAGACATGGCAAACAAACAGGGTAACGAAAAGCCCCGGTCCAATTGGACCGGGGCTTTTCTGTGGGGAGGTAACGGTACGTCTATGCTGGTTCAGCGCCTGACCATGCCCGCATCGTAGCGTGCCGTCTTCTCTGCCGGCGTCAGCACCTGCACGCCTTGGGTCGACCCCTCGGCAAGGCTCTCGAACACCACGCGGTATTCGAGCACGGCGCGTACATAGCGACGCGTTTCCTTGAACGGAATTTCTTCGACGAACAGATCGAACTCGCCAGGCGACCGCGCCAGCCAGTTGTCGACCCGGTGGGGCCCCGCGTTGTAGGCAGCCGCCGCCGCAATGCGGTTGCCCGAGTAGCGAGCGATCATATCCCGGATATAGGTGCTGCCGAGGCGAATATTGGTGGCGGGATCCAGCACCCCATAGGGGCCAGGGTCGCCGATCCCCACCTGCCGTCCGACCAGTGCGGCGGTACCCGGCATCAGCTGCATCAGACCACGGGCGCCTGCCGGCGACAGCGCCTCGGGGTTGTAGGCACTCTCGCGTCGGGCAATGCCCATCAACAGGTAGGGATCCACCGCATTGGCCTGGCCCCAGCGCTGGAAGTCAGCGCGATAGGCTTCCGGAAAACGCCAGGGCAGGGCGTCCAGCATCTTGCCGACGATGGTGGTCTGCACCAGGCGCACGTGCCAGCCCCTGGAGGCGGCGTAGTCAGCCAGGCGCCGCGCATCGGCGGGGCTGGCCTTGCGCACCGCGTGGTACCACTCCAGGTTCGCCAGTCCCTCCTGCCCGACGCGCAGCAGGGCTTCCGTGCGGCGCACTGTGGGCCAGTTCGCGACCTGAGAGCGTTCCGTATCGCTGGAGTGGTGGCTTTCCATATTGAGGTTGTAGGGCTGCCCCAGGCGGTCTGCTGCGACGAAACCGAAGAAGTCTCGCTGCCCGGCTGCGCGAGTAAAGGCTGCCTGTGCGGCGGTCTGCTGGCCGCGCAGAGTCAGCGCACGTCCAAGCCAGTATTGCCAGCGGGCCTTGCCTTGCACCTCCGCGGGCATGGCGGCGACCGTGCGTTCCAGCGCCCCCCAGTCGCGGTCGCGGATGGCCAGGCGCGCCCGGAGTTCAAATACTTCGGCATCCTGCTGCGTCGGCAAGGCACCATCGATCCAGCCAAGCAGTTCGCGCTGGTCACGCCGTAGGGCGTGATACATGATCTCGCGCTCGAGGGACTGGCGCGCTTGCGCGGACAGGTTCACCCGTGTCGATACCTGTTGCCAGCCGTTGAGCGCAGAGGCCGCCGACGTTTCCGCACCAGCGATGACGGCGGCACGCACGAAGTCCTCTGTGCCGGCGCAGTTCGGCCCGACACAGCTGCCTACGCTGGCCAGACGGGAGGGGCTGATATCCACGCTTTGTTGTGCAGCCACTGCGCTGCTCCAGGCCGGCCCGAGCTGGCGGCCGAGATAGCTGACCAACCCGTCTTCGCCGTTTTCCCAAGCCAGCATCATGCGCTGGAAGATCTCCAGGTCGCCGATGTCGCCCCTGGCCCGTAGCGTCGAGAATAGCGTGTCGCAGGCATCTGGCTGGGAGCTGCCGACGTTCCACAGCTCGCGTCCCCCTTGTGCGGCCAGGGAGGGGTTCTGGCCGAGTTGAGCGGTGTAGTAGTAACACTGCTCTGCCGTGGTCGCCGGAACGCCGTTGGCCACGGCGAGCAGGTCGCCGTAGCGACCGGCACGGCCATAGCGCAGGATGGCCTGTTCGCGCATCCAGTCACCGAGGGGAGCGTCGGCATTGGCGGAGATGTAGCCCAGCACCTCCTGGGGGGAGGCGTTGGGCAGACGGTCACGCAGGCGATAGTACGCCACGTAGCCTTCGAGTTCGTGACCACGTATGGCAGCGTCGTTGATCTGCTGGAAGTTACCGCTGCGAGCAGCTTCCAGGGCACTGCGCATGGCGCCATCGCTGGCCTGGGCAGAGGCCAGCGACGGTGTACAAAGGGCCGTCGCGGCCAGCAGTGGCGCTAGGCGGCGAAACAGGGCGAATGGCATTGAGACCCTCCTGGTCCTGAGGTGAAGACACGATTGCCTGGGCGCGCCTGAGTGCGCCTGGAGGCTCCATGGTGACCGAACATGGGAAGCTTGAACAGTCATGTTATCTGACGCTGAAGCTTGACCCAGAACAGGTCCGCCTCCATGTTGACAGTGTCGAGGCCGAAGCCCAGGACATCGTCCACAAAGGCCGGCTGCTGTCACCGCTGCAGGCGTTTGACGAGACCTGCATCCAGGAGGTTGTTGAGATGTCCCTGTTTGACCGTGTCCCTGTGATAGGACGTCTTTCCCAGCGTTCGAGAGCCTTCAAGCACATCTTGAGGGCCTTGAAGCTGTTCATTCCGATGCTCCAGGATGTGCTCGGCGGACGTTATCGCCCAGTGCCTTGGTCCGCCTTTGGCTGGATGGCGGCGGCCTTGGCCTACCTGGTGTCTCCGTTGGATCTTGTTCCGGACGTGCTGCTGCTGTTTGGTCTCGTCGATGACGTGGTCATTGTCGGGTGGTTGCTGACCAAGGTGGACGCGAGTCTGGCAGATTATCGGGCCTGGCGTGGCGACGTGGAAGAGGACGCGCAGCGGGAAGAGCGGGATATCAGTGATCTGTAGTCTGCCCGGTTGACCCGCCGGCAACGCTGAGCGGTGGTGGAATGACCTGCCGCCGCCAGGCCCACTGTTCTTGGGTAAGTCTTCATAGATACGTCTTCATAGATACGTCGTCATGGGTAGCTAGATCCATCGTTCATAGGTAAAAAGGCGAATGGTGGACCTGAAGGGTTCTGACTAGGCTGTCAGTCAAACGTTTGACTATGGCGCTTGTCATGTCCGCACAAGAAGATGCTTTCGCTTCACCTTCCTTTTCGCTGTGGCGCCAGGCTCTTCAGCGATTTATTGATGTCATTCCGCACACCCATATGCTGGAGATGCAGGTCACCTCGGTGGACGAGGAGGGCGTTACGCTGTATCTGCCCTGGCATCCGCTGTTGTCGGGAGATCGCCAACGAGGGCTGGTGCACACGGGTGTCCTCAGCATGCTGCTTGACACCGCCTGTGGCGCGTCTGTGCTGACCGCGTTGCCCCAGCCCGAGGTATGCCCGACCCTGGACCTGCATATCAGCCACCGCCGCCCCGGTATCGAGGAATTGCCGCTGTGGGTCAAGGCCAGAGCCGATGCGGTATCGTCCAGTGTCGTGTTCACCGAGGCTCAGGCATGGCAGCAGGATGGACAGCCACTGGCCCGAGCGAGCGGGCATTTCGCCAGGCTAGGACCCCGCAACACGCCTCCTGGATTTGCCGATGCCATGTTTGCCGGTCTCGCGGAGTCGGATGAATCGCCGGCTGTACCTCCGACCCCGGTGATGGCGGCCCGTGGCAGCAGCGATGCCCTGGATCCACTGCTGTTAGAGGCGGGCATCAACGATGATAACCTCGCCCCCTGGATAGCGCAGATACCTTACGCAGGGCAGCTCGGGGTGTCGGCCTGTCGCGACGATGAGGGGCTCTGTTTTGCGCTGGAGGCGCGGTCCTCCAATATCGGTAACCCAATGCTGCCTGCGCTTCACGGTGGTGTCGTGGCGGCATTCATGGAAACGGCTGCGGCCCTGCATACGCTCAGCCAGTCCCGCCAGCCACGCCTCCCTCGGTTGGTCAATGTGACCGTGGACTACCTGGCCCCCGCTGCGGTGAAACCGACCCGTGCCCGTTGTCGCCTGGTACGCGAGGGGCGTCGTATGGTCAATGTGGACACATGGGCGTGGCAGGATGACGAAGCGACACCGATCGCCCGCGCGCGCATGAGCTATGTGTTAGATCCCGCCTAGCGTGTGCTGAATCCTGAAGCATATGTGCCGGAACCAGCGCCAAGGGGTGCGCTGCAGCCTTGAAAAGACAGCGTCTAGCCCCATATCGATGATCAATTGAAGATCGTACGGCGTTGAGCGAGCGCCGACAGGGGATGCCCTGACGCCTCGCTACCCGCGTCGCACACTCTGGAACGCCAGTGTCCCGGCACTGGTCCGGAAAACGCTATGTCGAAAGGGGTTCGACCTACCATGACCACCGCTACTCACGAAGAAACCCTGGGCTTTCAGACCGAGGTCAAGCAGCTTCTCAACTTGATGATCCACTCGCTGTATTCCAACCGCGAGATCTTTCTTCGGGAGCTGATTTCCAACGCAGCGGATGCCTGCGACAAGCTCCGTTACGCCGCCCTGGACAACGATGCCCTGTATGAAGGCGACAGCGAACTGCGTGTCGAGATCGAGCACGACAGTGACGCCAAGACGGTGACGATTCGTGACAACGGTATCGGCATGAATCGCGACGATGTGATCGCCAACCTCGGCACGATCGCCAAGAGCGGCACCGCGGAGTTCCTGAATCAGCTATCCGGCGAGCAGCAGAAGGACGCCAAGCTGATCGGTCAGTTCGGTGTCGGGTTCTACTCGGGCTTTATCGTCGCCGACGAGATCACGGTGCGCACGCGCAAGGCGGGAGACGCAGCGGATGCGGGCGTCGAGTGGCGTTCGAAGGGCGAAGGTGAGTTTGTGGTGGCCGAGCTTGAGCGCGAGAAGCACGGTACCGAGATCATCCTGCACCTGAAGGATGATGCCAGCGAGTTCGCCGATGACTATCGCCTGCAGAGTCTGGTGCGCAAGTACTCCGACCACATCGAAGTGCCGGTGAAAATGCCGCGCACGGAAAAGGCGACCGACGACGAAGGCAATGAGGTCGACGGTAGTGAAGTCACCACCTGGGAGACCATCAACGAGGCGACAGCGCTGTGGGTTCGTCCCAAGGGCGAGGTGTCGGATGATGAGTACAAGGCCTTCTACAAGCATGTGGCTCATGACTTCTCCGACCCGCTGGCCTGGAGCCATAACAAGGTCGAAGGCAACCTGGAGTACACCAGCCTGCTGTACGTGCCGGGCCGTGCTCCCTTCGACCTGTACGAGCGTGATGGCGCCCGTGGGGTGAAACTGTATGTGCAGCGTGTGTTCATCATGGACGACGCTGAGCAGTTCCTGCCGCTCTACCTGCGCTTCATCAAGGGCGTGCTGGATACCCGCGACCTGTCGCTGAACGTGTCCCGCGAACTGCTGCAGCAGGATCCCAAGGTCGACAAGATCAAGTCCGCGCTGACCAAGCGTGCGCTGGACATGCTGAAGAAGCTGTCGAAGGACAAGGAGGCCTATCAGAGCTTCTGGAACACCTTTGGCGCCGTGTTGAAGGAAGGCCCGGCGGAAGACTTCGCCAACCGCGACAAGATCAGTGGCCTGCTGCGCTTCTCCAGTACTCACACCGACAGCGCCACCCAGGACCAGTCACTGGCCGACTATGTCGAGCGGATGAAAGAGGGTCAGGACAAGATCTATTACATCGTCGCCGACGGCTTCAATGCGACCAAGAATAGCCCCCATCTGGAGATCTTCCGCAAGAAGGGGATCGAGGTACTGCTGCTGCACGACCGGATCGATGAGTGGCTGATGAGCCACCTTACCGAGTTCGATGGCAAGAAGCTGGTCGATGTGGCCAAGGGCGACCTCGATCTTGGTGATGTCGAGAACGAGGAAGAGAAGAAGGCCCAGGAGGAGACCGCCAAGGCCAAGGAAGACCTGGTCAAGCGGGTGAAAGAGGCGCTGGGAGACGAGGTCCAGGAGGTCAAGGTCACCCATCGCCTGACGGATTCTCCTGCCTGTGTGGTCCTGCCTGAGCACGAGATGGGCTTCCAGATGCGCCGCATCATGGAAGCGGCGGGCCAGAGCCTGCCGGAGGTCAAGCCGATCCTCGAACTCAACCCGGAGCATGCGCTCGTCGCGCGTCTCGAAGCGGCCGGCGACGAGGGCTTTGCCGATCTCGCCAGGATTCTGCTTGATCAGGCGATTATCGCCGAGGGCGGCCATCTCGATGATCCCGCTGCCTACGTCAAGCGTCTGAATGCCTTGCTCAGCGCCTGACAACAGGCCGGCAGATTGATCGGCGTACCTCTGGGTACATAGCGCCATCGTTGCGCCAGGGCGGCGCCACCTTCGGGTGGCGTCGCCTTTTTATGGCGCGCTCTGCTTGCTGCCCTCCCGCCTGTTTATCCTCCCTGATGCGCTAAATCGCCAGTTGCGCCGCGACCTTATTGGACGCTGATACGGGTCAAGTCCGGGCTGTCCCTCTACTGCTAAAGTCGAATGGTCCCGCTGGGTCAGAGGTTGTCTCGCCCAGCAAGAGCGCTGCATCCACGTCACCATCGAAGTGACGACCGCGCTGCCACCGATCTTCAAGCTTTGCTGCCCCCTCCGATGGATAGAGGGGCGCAGTGAATCTGCACTAGTTTCGTATTTCCTTTTGTTGAGGGGCAAGTCGATGAAAGAGCAATTCGCACAGGCGTGGGAAGGGTTTGCGGGCACCGCGTGGAAAGAGGGGGTCAACGTACGCGACTTCCTGCTGGCCAACGTGACGCCCTATGAAGGCGACGAGCATTTTCTGGTGGCAGAGCCCGCCACGAGCACCCGCGCACTGTGGGACCGGGTCATGGAGGGTATCAAGCAGGAGAATGCCACCCACGCGCCGCTGGACTTCGACACCTCGCTGGTGTCCTCCATCACCGCCCATGACGCCGGCTACATCGATGCGTCTCTCGAGACCATTGTCGGTCTGCAGACCGAGGCACCCTTGAAGCGGGCCATCATGCCCAATGGTGGGATCAAGATGGTGGAAGGGTCCTGCCAGGCCTACGGCCGCGAGCTGGATCCGCAGGTGAAGAAGATCTTCACCGAGTTTCGCAAGACCCATAACCAGGGCGTGTTCGATGTCTACACCCCGGACATCCTCAAGTGTCGCAAGTCCGGCGTGCTGACAGGACTCCCTGATGCCTACGGACGCGGCCGCATCATCGGTGACTATCGCCGGGTCGCGCTTTACGGTGTCGACTTCCTGATGGCCGACAAACAGGCCCAGTTTGCTTCTCTGCAGTCACGCTTTGAACAGGGCGATGATCTGGAGGCGGTCATTCAGCTGCGCGAAGAGGTCGCCGAGCAGTATCGTGCGCTGGACCAGCTGAAAGAGATGGCGGCCAAGTACGGCTTCGATATCTCGGTGCCGGCCACCACGGCTCAGGAAGCCATTCAGTGGACCTACTTCGGCTACCTGGCTGCGGTGAAGTCCCAGAATGGCGCTGCCATGTCGCTGGGGCGTACCTCCAGCTTCCTCGACATCTACCTGGAGCGCGATCTGAGCCAGGGAGTGATCGATGAAGTGGGGGCCCAGGAGCTGGTCGACCACTTCATCATGAAGCTGCGCATGGTGCGCTTCCTGCGCACGCCTGAGTACGACGAACTGTTTTCCGGCGACCCCATCTGGGCGACCGAGTGCCTGGGGGGCATGGCCCAGGACGGACGCACGCTGGTCACCCGTACCAGCTTCCGTTTCCTCAACAGTCTGTACACCATGGGCCCAAGTCCTGAGCCCAACCTGACCGTGCTGTGGTCAGAGCAGCTGCCAGAGGGGTTCAAGCGCTACTGCGCCAAGGTGTCTATCGACACCTCGTCGATCCAGTACGAGAACGACGATCTGATGCGCCAGGACTTTGCCTCCGATGACTACGCGATAGCCTGCTGCGTGTCCCCCATGGTGATCGGCAAGCAGATGCAGTTCTTCGGCGCTCGTGCCAACCTGGCCAAGACGCTGCTGTACACGATCAACGGTGGCGTCGATGAGAAGCTCAAGATTCAGGTGGGGCCAAAGAGCGAGCCGATCCGTGATGAGGTGCTGGACTTCGATGACGTCTGGCAGCGCATGGATGGTCTGATGGACTGGCTGGCACGGCAATACGTCACCGCGCTGAATGCCATCCACTACATGCACGACAAGTACAGTTACGAAGCGGCCCTGATGGCGCTGCATGATCTTGACGTCAAGCGCACCATGGCCTGCGGTATCGCCGGGCTATCGGTGGCGGCGGACTCACTGTCCGCGATCAAGTATGCCACCGTGCGCCCAGTGCGCGACGAAGACGGTGTGGCGGTGGATTTCGAGATCGACGGTGACTACCCGTGTTTTGGCAACAACGATGCACGGGTTGATGATATCGCCTGTCAGCTGGTGGAAGTCTTCATGAACAAGATTCGCCAGCTCAAGACCTACCGTGGCGCCGAGCCTACCCAGTCTGTGCTGACCATCACCTCCAATGTGGTCTACGGCAAGAAAACCGGTACTACGCCGGACGGGCGTCGCGCCGGCGAGCCTTTTGCTCCGGGAGCAAACCCGATGCATGGACGCGACACCAAGGGGGCCGTGGCGTCGCTGACGTCGGTGGGCAAGCTGCCCTATGCCCATGCCAAGGATGGCATTTCGTACACCTTCTCGATCGTGCCCAAGGCGCTGGGCAAGGACGAAGGCACGCAGCGTGGCAATCTGGCCGGCTTGATGGACGGCTATTTCCATCACAGTGATCGCCAGGAAGGTGGCCAGCACCTGAACGTCAACGTGCTCAACCGCGAGATGCTGGAAGACGCCGTGGTCCATCCCGACAAGTACCCGCAGCTGACGATTCGGGTATCCGGCTACGCGGTGCGCTTCAACTCGCTCACCGCAGAGCAGCAGCGGGACGTGATCAGCCGTACCTTCACCGAGACGCTCTAGGGCGTACTGCCCAAGACTCGCCCTGAGGCCGCGACAGCGGCCTCCCTCTGGCTCCGGGAATTTTCCCCGGAGCCCTTTTCTTGCGAGGCCACGCCATGTCCCGTATCGGCCGTCTTCATCATCTCGAGAGTTGCGGTGCCGTCGATGGCCCCGGCATCCGCTTTCTGGTCTTTCTTCAGGGCTGCGTTATGCGCTGTCAGTACTGCCATAACCGGGATAGCTGGGATCTGAAAGGAGGACGCGAGGTCAGCGTGGAAGAGGTCATGGCGGAAGCGCGAACCTATCTACCGTTCATGCGCGCCTCCGGAGGGGGCATCACCTGTAGCGGGGGGGAGGCGCTGCTGCAGCCAGCCTTCGTGCGGGATCTGTTCGTGGCCGCCAAGGCAGAGGGGATGCACACCTGTCTCGATACCAACGGCTACGCCTGCCATTACGACGATGTGCTCGATGCACTGCTTGATGCCACCGACCTGGTGTTATTGGATATCAAGCATATCGACGAAGGGGCCCATCGCGTACTGACGGGGATTTCCTCCCGTCGACCCTTCGCCTTCGCACGCCATCTGGCGGCGATCGGCAAGCCGACCTGGATTCGACAGGTGATCGTGCCGGGCCATACCGATAGCGACGAGATGATGCACCGACTCGGCCAGTTGATTCAGACCCTGGATAACATCGAGCGGGTCGAGCTGCTGCCTTACCATGGTCTGGGCGAGTACAAGTGGGAGGAGCTGGGACAGCACTATCCGCTGGCCGGACTCGAACCTCCGAGTCGCGAGACCATGGAGCGCCTGGTGGCGATTGCCGCTCGCTATCATCCGCAGGTGGTGGCGGGCTGAGTGACGGCGTCATGTGTTTAAACAAGTCTGGCCAGCAAGCCCGCTAAGCAACGCCCATTCAGCAATCCTACTCAACAAAGCCCCCGTCACCGCAGGGTGACGGGGGCTTGGTTCGTGCAGCCGCAGGACGGGGTCAGTCGACGGCTGTGCTGCGATCGGCTCTGCGGCTGGCGGCGGCGGTGAACAGCACATCGGTGGACGAGTTAAGCGCGGTCTCCGTGGAGTCCTGCACCACGCTGATGACAAAGCCGATCGCGACGACCTGCATGGCCACATCGGCGGATATGCCGAACAGGCTGGCCGCCATGGGAATCAGCAGTAGCGAGCCACCGGCGACACCCGAGACTCCGCAAGCGGCAAGCGCCGAGACGATGCACAGCAGCAGTGCGGTGGCAAAATCGACGCTGATGCCGAGGGTGTGGGCGGCCGCCAGTGTGATCACCGTGATCGTGATGGCCGCACCGGACATGTTGATGGTGGCACCCAAGGGGATCGAGATGGAATAGGTGTCCTCGTCCAGCTCCAGGCGCTTGCACAACTCCATGTTGACCGGAATGTTGGCGGCGCTTGAGCGTGTGAAGAAGGCGGTGATGGCACTACCGCGAAGGCAGCTGAATACCAGAGGGTAGGGGTTCTTGCGGGTGGTCAGGAAGACGATCAAGGGGTTCGTGACCAGCGCCACGAATACCATGCATCCGACGATGACGGACAACAGGCGGCCATATTCCATCAGTGCGCCGATGCCGGCTTCGGCCAGGGTGCCGGCGACCAGGCCAAAGATGCCGAGCGGTGCCAGGCGGATCACCCAGCGGACGAGGGTAGAGACCGCGTCGGACAGGTCATTGATCATTCCCTTGGTGGCGGACTGGGCGTTTCTCAGCACCAGGCCGAGGCTGATGGCCCAGACCAGAATCGCCACGAAGTTGGCTTCCATCAGCGCGGCAATCGGGTTGGCGACGGCACTGAGCAACAGGTTGCGTAGGATTTCGATCACGCCGCCGGGAGGGTTGCCGCTGGCCTGGGCGGTATCCAGCGTCAATTCTGTGGGAAACAGGAAGCTTGCGGTGACGGCCACCAGAGCGGCCACCAGGGTGCCGGCAAGATATAGTATGAGTACGCTGTGGATCTGGGTCTGACGACCTCGCTGGTGGTTGGCGATGGCGGCCATCACCAGCACAAACACCAGGACAGGCGCAACGGCCTTCAGGGCAGAGATAAAGACCTGCCCGAGCAGCGAGACCGATGCCGCAAGGTCTGGGGACAGGGTGGCGACAATAATACCCAGCAGGATGCCGATCACAATCTGGGGTATCAGCCCCAACCGGTTCAGTGCCTTGAAGGGGACGCTCAGGGTGTTGGACATGACTCTGATCTCGAAGCGTGGTGTGTGCATCGACCGTCTCGCGCAGACGGATGGGGTGGCTTGTGGCCGGAAGGGGCGGGATTCTACCATCGCTGACCCGTATTACGGGTTCGACTTAAGCATGAGAATGGCAGAAAGAATATCGCGGGAGCAGACGTCAGGCAGAGGACTGGACGTCGATATCGCGGGTTTCTGGCAGGAATCGCCGTGATTGTTGCTCTGGACCCATCATGGTAGAGGGCATAAAGACTCGACCACTCCGCGGGAGTGGTCGAGTGATACATGACAAGTGCTCGTGTTAGCGGGAGGAAGCGTGACCTGCCTGGGCCAGCGCGTTGGCAAGCTCGCGCGTCAGCTCCAGCACCGCCTGAGTGCCTGCCTGGGGCGTCGCTCCGCTGGCCTGGGCATCTATCAGAGCGGAGCCAACCACCACGCCATCGGCAAAGGCGCCAATCTCCTTGGCCTGGGCGGCGGTGCGAATGCCAAACCCGACGGCGACGGGAATGTCGCTGTGAGTACGGATGCGATCCAGTTCCTGCTTGACCCGCTCCGCACTAGGCGCTGCACCACCCGTCACGCCATTGCTGGAGACGTAGTAGAGAAAGCCTGACGTGTTGGCGAGCACGCTGGGTAAACGTTCGGCGTCGGTCGTCGGGGTGGCCAGACGAATAAAGTTCAGACCAGCCTTGGCGGCGGGCAGGCACAGCTCGTCATCGTGCTCCGGCGGCAGGTCCACCACGATAAGGCCATCGACTCCGGCGGCCTTGGCCTGATCGAGGAAGCGCTCGACGCCGCGAGCGTAGATGGGGTTGTAGTAGCCCATCAGCACCACCGGCGTGAGCGTGTCGACTCGGCGAAGTTCGCGCACCATCTCCAGGGTGCGGTCCATGGTCTGACCTCCCTCCAGCGCACGCCGGGTAGCGTGCTGAATGGCAGGGCCATCTGCCATGGGGTCGGTGAACGGCATGCCAAGTTCGATCACGTCGGCCCCGGCCTCGCCCAGGCCCTTGAGGGTCGCGAGGCTGGTAGCGTAGTCGGGATCACCGGCGGCGATATAGGTCACCAGGGCGGCGCGGCCTTGCTGGCGGGTAGCGGCAAAGCGCTGAGCCAGGCGTCCTTGTGAAGTGGCTGGGGATGTCATCATGTCTCTCCTGAGGATAAGGGGCGCAGGTCAGACCGGGCCATTGGCGGTGTCGAGCCCTAACTCTTCAGCCAAGCATTGCGTCGCGGTGGTCATGTCCTTGTCGCCGCGACCGCTGAGGTTCACCACCATCAGGTGATCCTGGGGGAGGCCGGGCGCACGTTTGATCACTTCTGCCAGGGCATGGGACGACTCCAGCGCAGGAATGATGCCTTCCTTACGGCACAACAAGGTGAACGCGTCCAGCGCCTCGCGGTCACTGGCGGCCACGTACTCGGCACGCTCAATGGCATGCAGCCATGCATGTTCGGGACCAATGCCGGGGTAGTCGAGGCCGGCGGAAATCGAGTGCGCATCGCTGATCTGTCCCTCCGCATCCTGCAGCAGGAAGGTGCGATTGCCATGCAGCACGCCTGAGCGTCCTCCTTTCAGGCTGGCGGCGTGACGAGGAGTGTCGAGCCCCTCGCCAGCGGCCTCTACGCCAATCAGTGCCACGTCCGGATCATCCAGGAAGGGATGGAACAGTCCCATGGCGTTGGAGCCGCCGCCGATGCAGGCCACCAGGGAGTCGGGCAAGCGTTGTTCCTTGTCGAACAGCTGCTCGCGAACCTCCTGGCCGATGACCGACTGGAAGTCACGCACCATGGCAGGATAGGGATGAGGGCCGGCCACCGTGCCGATGATGTAGAAGGTGGTATCGACGTGGGTGACCCAGTCTCGCAGGGCCTCGTTCATGGCATCCTTCAGGGTCCCATCGCCGGCGGTCACGGGAATCACCTTGGCGCCAAGCAGCTGCATGCGCTGTACATTGGGTTGCTGGCGGTGGATGTCGGTGCTGCCCATGTAGATGATGCACTCCATACCGAAGCGTGCCGCCACGGTGGCGGTCGCTACACCGTGCATGCCTGCCCCGGTTTCGGCGATGATGCGACGCTTGCCCATGCGGCGTGCCAGCAGAATCTGGCCAAGGGCGTTGTTGATCTTGTGAGCGCCGGTATGCATCAAGTCCTCGCGCTTGAGGTAGATGCGTGCACCACCCAGATGCTCGGTCAGACGTTCGGCAAAGTACAACGGACTCTTGCGGCCCACGTAGTCGGCAGAAAGCCGTGCCAGCTCGTCGGCGAACAGCGGGTCCTGACGAGCTGCGTCATATTCCCGCTGCAGGTCAAGAATCAACGGCATCAGTGTCTCGGCGACAAAGCGTCCCCCGAATTCACCAAAGAACCCTCTTGAGTCGGGCCCCTGGCGGAGGCTCTGTGTCGTGTCGTGTTGGCTCATCGGAAGCTCCAAAGCTGTCGCGGCGCGACCAGCGCCATGGGTGTCGAGGCCAAGAATAACCGCTGACGGGCACCTGAAAAATCGATATCGTTGCACTAACCTGTGAGAAAAAGTCACATATTTAGCCGTGGGCGGAGGGGCATCATGACAGATCAGGCACGCCGGGGAGCGCCCGTCACCTTGGCAGGGGACAGGCTGCCGTCAATGCGAGCGCTGAGGGCTCTGGAGGCGGTAGCGGAACTGGGCAGCGTGTCCCGGGCCGCGACCGTGTTGCACCTTACCCACGGGGCCGTGAGCCGTCAGATCAAGGGGCTTGAGCAGCAGCTGGGTGTGCACCTGCTGGAAAGAGAGGGCAGAGGAGTGCGCCTGACCGACGCAGGTCAGGAGCTGGCCGATGCCATCGGCTTTCATCTAGGAGCGCTAGCCAGAGTGTGCAGTGACGTGTCGCAGCGGGGACAGGGGCGCCCCTTTGTGCTGAACTGTCCCGGCTCATTTCTGGCGCGCTGGTTTATCCCGCGCCTGGCGGCGCTGAAGACGGCGCTTCCGACGTTGGAACTGCACCTGAGTGCTAGTGAAGAAGGGGAGGGTGTACCGCCAGGAGCGGACGGTGTGCTGCGGTTCCAGCGCCTGCCCGACAGCCCCGACGAGCGTGCGCTTATTCGAGTGCTGGGGAAGGAGCGTATCGGCCCCGTCCACAGCCCGCACTATCAGATTGCGTCCACTCAAGGGGCGGGCCGGCGGCAGCCGCAGGAGCTCCTGGGGCACCCTTTGCTGCATACTCGCTCGCGGCCGTCAGCCTGGAGTGACTGGTGTTCTCAGCAAGGGATGAGCGTTGAAGGCCTCTCCATGGGACAAGGCTTCGAGCATCTTACCTACATGCTCGAGGCGACACTGGTGGGGCTGGGCGTTGGCATCTCCCCGGACTATCTGGTGGAAGACGACGTGCGTGCTGGGCGTTTGCTTGCGCCCTGGGGGTTCGTGACCACGGAAGCCTGTCTGACCCTGCATTTGGCCTCCGGGGCGCACGGCCCGCGTCATCCTCATGCCAATGATCTGGCGGACTGGTTGGCGGCTGAACTTGGCCGATCATAAGGCGCCGCTGGTGCCATGGCAGAGGGCAAGGGGGGGCATGTCGTCGGGCCATAGCGCACTGGTGGGAGGCATGGGAGACCTTGAGTTTCATCACGTGACGAATTGTGTCCTATGATTTACTATTTTAACATTCGGTACGGCTGAATCAGCATACAAGCGAAGACGATAAGCCGGAAACGCCTCCGAGTATCAAACTCGGCAAAGGGGGAAATGTGCGATATCGCTGGCATCTTGCGGTTCTTGGGCTGACCCTGGTGTCTTCCCTGGCGATGGCGCTTGAGCCGCCTGCTGGCAAACCCTTGCTGAAGGTATCCGGCGATATTGGTATCACCAACGTGGGTGATCAGGCATGGTTTGATCGCGATATGCTGCTTGCGCTGGATCAAGGGCAAATCAGCACCCACCTTCCCTGGTACGACGGAGCATCGGTCTACGACGGTCCACTGCTGATGGCCTTGTTGCAGGCAGTAGACGCTCGCGGCATGGAACTGCGGGTCGCGGCACTGAATGATTTTGCGGCGACCATTCCCGTGGAAGACGCGAGGGATTTCGGCATTGTCTTGGCGATGTCTCGCGATGGCAATGCGCTCGAGGTCCGCCATCAAGGCCCTCTGTTCGTCATCTATCCCTTTGATGAGCGGCCCCATCTCTATAACGCGGTATACCTGACGCGCTCGGTCTGGCAAGTGGAGTCCATCGATGTGCGTTGACGTCTGGCGGCCAAGGGCCGAGTCATGCTGAGCTTGCCCTATCGCTCGCGGGTAGCCGCGGCGGCCACCGTGATGTTCTTCGTGGCCGCGTTGGTCGCGGGCGGTTTGACCTTTGATCGCCAGCAGGAACTTCAGCACCGAATCCTGGATACCGTCACCTGGAATCTCTATCAATTCGACCGCATGGTGCGAGAGATGCGCATCCTGGTGGCCGAAGCGCCGGCTGATGCCATAGATGAGCTGGCGCTGGATTTCGAGATTCTGCAGGGGCGCAATGACCTGTTACGACAAGGGCAAACCCGCGCCTTCCTGCGTCAGACCCAGGCCTCTCAAGCGCTCTACCTGCAGAGTGAACAGCTGATTGATGAGCTGGATGTGCGGGTGGGTGATCTCGTGGCCGGGGCGCCGCTGGATAAAGCGGCAAGAGCATCACTGCGTCAGACACTGACGCAGCTGCAGTCTTCAAGTCTCGACATGTTGCTGCAGCATAAGGCTAGCGTGGCTGAGATCCGCACCCGTGACACGCAGTCGTTACTGCGCCTCTATGGCGTGGTGCTGGCCTGTATCGTGTTGATCATGGGGGCTGGCACCGTACTGGTTCTGGCTCTGATGCGTGAAGGGCGTGCGCATACGCTCAAGGCCGAGCTGCTTCAGGCGCAGTCTCGCGCATTGAAGGATGCGGTGGAAAGAGCCGAGAGCGCCAGTCGCGCCAAGACCGACTTCATGGCGATCATGAGTCACGAGATGCGCACACCGTTGAGTGGCGTCATGGGAATGGCTGACCTGCTGCGGGACGAATCCCTGAGTGAACAGGGCAAGCGCCACATCGAAGGCCTCGAGGCCAGTGCGACCGGGCTGAAAAGCGTCATCAACGATGTGCTTGATTTCACTCGTCTGGAAAGCGGGCGCATCGACGTAGAGCAAGAACCCTTTGCCCTGCGGGGGATGCTCGAGCAGGCGACGCTTGGGTATCGTTCACGCCATCAGAGCGACGTACAGTTCTTGATGCGACTGGCCCCTGACCTGCCGGATTGGGTGCTTGGCGATCTGCATCGGCTGCGCCAGGTCTTGCAGAACCTGCTCAACAATGCGTTCAAGTTCACGCGCCAGGGCTTCGTGATGCTGCGCGTCAGCCGCGCTCAGGATGAGAGAATTTCGTTTGTGGTCTATGACACGGGATGCGGCATCTCAAAGCAGGATGTGGACCGCGTCTTCGAGCCCTTCGAGCAGTCTGACTCGGTCATGGCCCGACGCCACGATGGGGCCGGCCTGGGGCTTCCCATCGCCCGTAATCTGGTTCGCGCCATGGGCGGAGACCTCAAGCTGGACAGCCAGCTGGGTAGTGGTTCCCGCTTCTGGTTTGAGCTGCCTTTACCTGCCTGCGACGAAGTGGCACTGAAGGACGAGCCCTCAGGCAGCTCTGCGGCAGATGCCTTGGCACCGCATCATGTCCTGGTGGTGGATGACAATCCCCTGAATAGCGAGCTGGTGGCCAGCATGCTGGCCCGGCTGGGGCAGTCCTGCGAGCGGGCCGCCAATGGCGAGGAAGCCCTGCAGGTCTTGGCAGAACGCGAGTTTGATCTGGTCTTGATGGATTTGCAGATGCCGGTAATGGACGGATGGGAGACGACCCGGCGGTGGCGTGACAAGGAACGCTCTGGGCGTGGTGTTGATGGCGATGAGGACTACCGCCTGCCGATCATTGCGGTGACGGCCAACGTGCTGCCTGAGCATCGCAGGGCGAGCCTGGAGGCGGGCATGGACGACTTGATCGGCAAGCCCTTTACGCGCCACGACCTTGCCTGCGTGCTGGAGCGCTATCCTTCACGGGTCTACCCCTCCCTGGACGGCAAGGGCGCCGTCCAACAGGGTGTTGTTCACAAGCCCGCTGATGGCTCTTTCCAAAAAGCCGTTGGTGGCTCTTTTCACAACCCCGCTGATGGCTCTTTCCCAAAAGCCGCTGATGGCTCTTTCCACAAACCCGCTGAGGGCTCTTTCCACAAACCCGCTGAGGGCTCTTTCCACAAACCCGCTGAGGGCTCTCTCCACAGCCCCGCTGATGGCTCTGCCAACCGTCCAGCAGTGATCGCCTCAACCACCCTTCAGGAGTTGCGTTCGATGGTCTCCGCGGATGCTTTGGAGCGCATGGTGCGTGGCTATCTCGCGCGCTTTCCGGCCCGCATTGCGCGTATGTCTCAAGCCCGTGAGGAAGGTGACCTGACGGTGCTGGTGTCCGAGGCCAGCGAGTTACAGCATGCATCCCGTACCCTGGGGTGTCTCGCCGTGGCCGAGGTTGCGCAGCGACTTCTGGACTGCGTTGGGGAGCAGCGGCTGGAGGCGGTCGCGTCCTTGATCCGCGAGCTGGAAGAGATGGGCACCCAGACAGGCCTGGCCTGGCGACACGCAGGAGTGTTCGACAGCTTGCGCTAGACAAGGTCGGCCGCGTGCTTGGCCGACTGACGCCCACGGCACTGCTTTCACTGTTTTGCAGCGTTGTTGCTTCGTCTGCGGCTGGCGCAGGCTCTTTGGTTGGCGCAGGGCTCTGCGATTGGCTCAGGGCTGTGTGATTGGCTCAGGGCTGTGTGACGGGTTCGCGGTCTGCGAATCTCTTTGCCGATCAGGACGACGAAAGCCTGTCCGTGGCCGGTTTTGCTGCGCTCAGGGTTGACCCAGAGTTTCCCTTGAAGCAGCACTGGCAGTAGCATATCGCTGATACGGCAAAGTTTCGTAGGGAAACTCGGTGTTCAGCGGAGACATACTATGCAGCGGCAGCAGGGATGGTGCAGCAAAGCAGTACTGACATGGCGACTCATACCTCTGGTGATGTTGCTGCTGGCGACAGTCCCTGCGCTGGCTTTGGAGTCTCCACAGGAACGTGTGATTCTTACGCTGTCGGGTCAGCTTACGTCTCCCAATGTCGGCGAAGAAGCCCATTTCGATGCTCGCATGCTGGAGTCCTTGCCCCAGCACGACGTGACGACAGGCAATCCCTGGATAGATGGTCAGTCGCGGTTCTCTGGTCCTCTGCTGCGCGATGTGCTCGCTGCTGCTGGTGCCGAAGGCAGTGAGCTGCGTGTGATCGCGATCAAGGACTACGAGTCGTTGATTCCGGTAGAAGATGTCGAACAGCATGACGTGATTCTGGCCATGCGCCGAGATGGCGAGCCCATGCGGATTCGCGACAAGGGCCCGTTGTTTGTTGTGTACCCCTTCGATGATGAGCCTGAGCTCAAGACCAATATCTATTTCAGCCGTTCCGTCTGGCAAGTCGCTCGAATCGAGGTGCGCTGATTGGTCATGCCACAGCTTCTGCGCATCAAGGCGCCCGCCGTAGCCGCCATCGTCTTTATCGTCGCCGTGGTGATCACGGGCGGCTTGATCTATGACCGCAGTAACGCGCTTCACCATCGCGATATCGATACGGTCACCTGGACGCTCTACCAATACGATCGTGCGCTGAGGGATCTGCGGCTGGCGTTGTGGCAGCGGGGCGACACCGAGGTGGAGGAGACCCTGCTTGAGTTCGAACTGCTCTACGGACGCTTCGTCTTCCTGCTCGAAGGTCAGGCGGCGAATTTTCTGGCTGATCATGCGGCGGCAGGCGACCTGATCAGCGAGATAGAGGACATCATGCAGTCCCTGGACGATCGCTTTGTCGCGATCGCCGACGGCCAGGTCACCTACGACGAGCCCTTGAGGCGCACCCTGAACAACCGCTTGGCCGAAGCTCAGGAGCTGAGTCGCCGGCTGATGCTGCAGCATGGCAGAGTGTCCGCCGAAGAACGTAGCAGCGACATGCAGGTGCTTGGGCAGCTGTACGTGGCGATGCTGGTCGCTGTTCTGCTATCCCTGTTGGCCGGTGGTGTACTGATCTGGGCACTGGTCAAGGAGGCTCGCCAGCATCGGCAGAAGACGCAGTTGCTGGAAGCCCAGTCTGAAGCGTTGCGCGAAGCCTACCATCGCATGGAGGTGGCAAACCGTGCGAAGTCCGACTTCATGGCAATCATGAGTCATGAGATCCGCACGCCCCTCAACGGAGTGCTGGGCATGGCGGACTTGCTGCACGATGAAGCACTCAGTGAGCAGGGGCGTCGGCAAATCGAAGGGTTGCGGGACAGTGCTGCTGGGCTGCGATCAGTTATTAACGATGTACTGGACTATACCCGCATCGAGGCAGGTCATCTGGCCGTCGAGCGCCAGCCCTTCCACCTGACCAGAATGCTCGACCAGTTGGCCACGGGATATCAAACCCAGAGCAGTAGCGGTGTCCAGTTTCTTATGCGGGCGGCCCCGAAGCTTCCGGCCTGGGTGGATGGTGATGTGCACCGGCTTCGCCAGGTGTTGATGAACTTGCTCAACAATGCCTTCAAGTTCACCGAGAGTGGCTTCGTCATGCTGAGGGTTGCTGACAAGGGCGATGACGTGCTGACCTTCATGGTCTATGACACCGGCTGCGGGATCGCCGAGGAAGATCAGCAACGTATCTTCGAGCCCTTTGCGCAGACCGACTCCGCATTGTCACGGCGCCACGAAGGGGCGGGCTTGGGCTTGGCCATCTGCTCTCAGCTGGTGGCGGCCATGGGCGGAGAGCTCAATGTGGAAAGCCAGCCTGGGTCAGGCAGCCGCTTCTGGTTCGATCTCAGCCTGCCGGTGGTAGAGGGTGTGGAAGAGGTGGCTGGCTCTACCTCCCAGCAGGCCCTGTCCTGTCGTCACATCCTGGTGGTTGAGGACAATGCTCTAAATCGGGAGCTGGTGGCAGCAATGTTGACGCGGCTGGGCCAGACCTGCGAGCTGGTGGGCAATGGTCAGCAAGCGTTGGAAGTGCTGATGCAGCGTGATTTTGACCTGGTGCTGATGGACATGCAGATGCCGGTGATGGATGGGTTGGAGACGACCCGTCGCTGGCGCGCCCACGAGCAGTCTCAGGCTGAGCAGGGGCGTCGGGTCCGGCGGCTGCCGGTCATTGCGGTCACCGCCAACGTGATGCCCGAGCACCATCGTGCCTGCCTGGATGCGGGGATGGATGATGTCATCGGAAAGCCATTCTCCCGAAGAGAGCTGGCCGAGATGCTGCGTCAGTACGGTCAGTCAGACAGCGCTGACGTCGATGCTGCTGAAGCGGCAGGCGGTGAGGCTCTTACGCCGACGGTCGTGGCCCCGATGCTGGAAACCCAGATCAGCGTGGACGAGACCTTGCTGTCGGGCGATGCCGTAGAGGAGCTGCGTCAGGTGCTCTCACCGCAGGCCCTAAGTCGCATGATCGCCAGCTATCTGCAGCGCTTTCCAGGCCGGCTGGGAGAGATGCGTGACGCACTGGCGCAGCGTGACCACGGGCAGCTGGCGCAGCTGGCCCACGATATCAAGGGGATCTCTGCCTCGCTGGGATGTCAGGCGGTCGAGGCTCAGGCTGCCCGTGTCGAACAGCTGGCGCAGGCGGGGCAGGTCACCGAACTGGCTGTCCAGCTCGACGTGCTGGCCCAGCTGGGGCCCGCGACAGGCAATGCACTGCGCACCGCGGGGCTGTTGCGAGAGTGATGCTGGCAGAGAAATGTTAGGGGGGCCCCAGTGGCGATTCACCTGGCGATTTACCTAGCGATTCACGTCGTGATGCCACTGGGGCCATGCGCCTGACTCAGCACTCGCAGTGCTGCGTGCTCAGCGCTGGGAGGTATCCTTTGGCTCGCCAGCGCTGGCGTAGCGTTCATCGGGGTGGACTTCGTTGGCGGGCATCACCGGGTCGTAGCCTTCGCGGCGAAGCGCTGCCAGGACGTCGCGGGTGTGCTCACTGCCGAGGGTTTCCAGGGTGGCCTCCACTTCTGTCGCTCGCAGGGAAAGGTCGGTAAAGGTGCGCTGGTGGGTGATGCTGATGACATTGGCGCGCTGCTCAGCCAGCAGCTGCGTGAGCTCCGACAAGGAACCCGGGACATCCGATATGCCGACCCGCACGCGCACGATCCTGCCGGACCTGACCAGTCCTCGTTGAATCACAGACGATAGCGCCTGCATGTCGATATTGCCGCCGCACAGTATCAGTCCTACCTTGCGACCACGGAAACGCTCGGGTTGGCTCAGCACCGCGGCAAGTCCTGCGGCACCAGCGCCCTCTGCCACCGTCTTCTCGATTTCCAGCAGCATCAGGATGGCGCGCTCGATATCCGCTTCATCGACCAGCAGGATGTCACCGACGTGCTGTCGGATCAGCTCCCGCGTGATCTGGCCGGGCTGCTTCACCGCAATGCCTTCTGCAATGGTGGCACGCCCGCAGTGAATCGGCTCGCCGGCCAGGGCCTGCTGCATGGCAGGGAATCGTGCGGTCTGCACGCCAAGAAGATCGATGGAGGGGTTAAGTCCCTTGGCCGCGACGGCGTTGCCTGCCATAAGCCCACCACCGCCGATGGGAATGACCAGCGCCTCGAGCGACGGCTCGTCCTCCAGCATTTCGAGTGCGATAGTGCCCTGGCCTGCCATCACCTTCTCATCGTCGTAGGGATGGACGAAGACATAGTCATGTTCGGCGGCCAGGCGCGCCGCGTAGGCACCTGCCTCGTCAACGCCATCTCCCTGCAGATGGACCTCGGCCCCCAGAGCACGGGTATTGCTGACCTTCAGGTTTGGGGTGTGGCGCGGCATGACAATGACGGCGTGGATGCCCAGTTGTGAAGCGTGATAAGCCACGGCCTGGGCATGATTGCCGGCTGACATGGCGATGACGCCACGTTTGCGCTCCGCTTCGGTCAGGGCGAGCAGGTGGTTGAGCGCACCGCGTTCCTTGAAGGCAGCGGTGAACTGGTGATTCTCGAACTTGATATACAGCTCGCAACCGGTCAGTCGCGACAGGGTGGCAGAGTGCAGCAACGGGGTGCGCACGATGTGGCTACCAATGGCGTCAGCGGCGTGTCTGACGTCTTCAAGAGTGACGCTCATCTGGGATCTCCAGCGAGTAAAGGGCAGAAGCGGCCTGTCGGCTGTCGGCTGTCGGCTGTTGGCTGACAGGGCTCGGGCTGCTGTAAAGCGCAGTGTCGATCAGATCACCGCGAGCGGTCCATGCGGTCAAGGCACGGTGTACTGCCAACGATCATCGAAAGAAGCCATGTAAGACAGGTCATCGAAGACAGGTCTGCGGCATCCGATCAGCGATAACAGGTCGAGACCTACGCTTCGAGAGCAGTTTTTCGAGAACGGTTTTCGGAGAACAGTGTGCGGAGAACAGGGCAGGGCGGCGCTCACTCAAGACAAGACGACTGAGGGGCCGCCTGGCGCATTCGCTGGCGTAACCGCTGTGCCAGTTGGAAGACGTGGGCATCGTCGCCGCCAAGACCGTTCAGCGCATCCGCGAGGTTCAGCAGATAATCGCTGTTGGGGCCGCTGGGTCCGTGGGATCGGGCGATCTGCTGAACGATGTGATCGACCGGTGCATCACCAAGGTATGCCGGGTTGTCACTACTGGCGATATACACCAAGCCCGTTGCTGTCTGAGGTGTGGCCGAGACCTGGTGCTGGTTCCGAGGCTGATTGCCATTCGTCCCATGGTCGATGAAGTGCAGGGTGACACTGGCTCGCAGATAGCCATTCTTCTCGCGCAAATCCAGTGGGCTGAGCGCTTCGGGGCCGATCAGGTAGGCCATGCCCAGGCATGATGCGCCTTCCTCACGCACCAGGGTGGCGACCCTCCCGGGCGCGTCTGGTGTCCCCCGATGATCGTGGGATCCTTGCCAGAAGCGTCGGCTGTAGCCATGAATGAGGGCGGGACGACGCTTGCGATAAGCGATGTCGGCCTTCCAGATGAGCGAACCGTAGCCAAACAGCCAGAAGGTGTCCTGGCTGGCGAAGTGGCCCTGACGACGATTGATCTCGCGCGTATCTGCCGAGGACATCGGTGCTGCGTTGTCAGTGGGGTCCGTGTCTTGCATCTAGGTTCCTTGTCGCCGTCTCTCATCGGTGCTGGCCATGAAGAAGGCAGTGTCAGCGGTCGGCACGTGGTTGTGTGGTTCAGACCACCAGGTATCATGGCTGAGCCAGAGGGCGCTCCATGTCCCGTCATCACCACCCGAATAAAATTAACAGCTGGCCGGCTCAGAGAGAAGAGGGGCCGCGCCGTGCTCGCGAGGCCTGCCTCGGATGAGGCGGTGAGTGTGCTTCTTGAAACAGCCGGTCTCACCCTACAAAGGAAACGATGCAATGAGCTTTACCGTCTACCTGTCTGGAGAGATACATACCGATTGGCGTGAAGAGATCAAGCTGGGCGCCCGGGAGGCGGGGCTCGACGTCGTCTTCACCCAGCCGGTGACCGACCATGATGCCAGTGATGCAGCTGGTGATATGCTCGGCGTGCCTGGGAATGGCTTTTGGCGGGACCATCAGTCATCGCGGGTCAATGCGATTCGCACCAGAACCCTGATCGGCGAGAGCGACCTGGTCATCGTGCGCTTTGGTGACAAGTACAAGCAATGGAATGCGGCCTTCGACGCGGGGTACTGTGCGGCGCTTGGCAAACCCTATGTCACCCTGCACGCAGAAGAGATCGTGCACCCTCTCAAGGAGGTCGACGCTGACGCTCAGGCTTGGGCGACCACCACTGGTCAGGTGGTGGAGATCCTGCGCTACGTGCTGCGCAAGTAAGCGCGCGAGTGGCCTGGCAGCATGCCGGGATGAAGGCCTAAAAGCATCGAACCCGACGCCTGTTCACAGGCGTCGGGTTCGATGTGTCAGCACTGACTCGTCCTATGTAGGCGGTGCCGTGCCGAGCGCTCGTCAGGTCATGCTGCTCAGGCGTTCTGTTCGATGAACTGGGTCAGCTGAGACTTCGACTGAGCGCCCACCAAGGAAGCAACCTTGGCGCCTGACTTGAACAGCATGACGGTGGGCACACCGCGCACGCCCTGCTCGGCGGCGATCTCAGGGGCGTCGTCCACATTGATGCTGACCACCTTGAGGGCGCCGTCACGCTCTTCGGCGACTTCATCGACCACCGGTGCCATCACCTTGCACGGACCGCACCAGGGAGCCCAGAACTTCAGCAATACCGGGGAATCGGCCTGCAGAACTTCCTGCTCGAAGTTGGCATTGGTGACATCGACATTGTTAGCCATGTGTTTCTCCATATATGTTGCGCTTCATCGAGCGGAATGGGGGACATGTCCGCCATGTCCGGTGGCACGATGGTAGCGGTCGGCCAATACGCTGGCAAATATTGGGTCGATAGTTTCTTAGTCAGCTTACGAACCGCTGCAATCGATCTCATTATGCTATAAAGTAATCACCGCAAGGTTCTTTATGGCGCTTTGGCATGTGCCGGGCCGCGGCGGCCCCTCTTACGAACGAGTCCGTTGCCATGGCAACTATTGTACGTAAAAGGCATTTACGCCATGCCGAACATGGCTGATACCTCCATTGAGCGCCTTGCTGCATCTCTCTTGCACCAATCCGACGACTTCGGACGAGGTAAGCTCCGGCCATGAAATTACAGCAGCTGCGCTACATCTGGGAGGTTTCCCGCCACAACCTCAATGTATCGGCGACCGCCCAGAGTCTGTTCACCTCCCAGCCAGGGATCTCGAAGCAGATCCGCCTGCTCGAGGACGAGCTGGGGGTGGAGATTTTCGCGCGCAGTGGCAAGCACCTTACCCGAGTCACCCCGGCCGGCGAAGCGATCATCGAGCTGGCCGGTCAGGTGCTGCGGTTGACGGCCAATATCAAGGATGTGGCTCAGGAACATTCGGATGAGCGACGTGGAAGCCTGGCCATTGCCACTACGCACACCCAAGCCAGGTATTGTCTGCCCCCCGTGATTCAGTCGTTCACCCAGCGATATCCTGACGTGGCCTTGCACATGCAGCAGGGGACGCCCAAGCAGATCGCTCAGATGGTGAGTGAAGGGCAGTCGGACTTTGCCATCGCCACCGAATCTCTTGAACTCTTCAATGATCTGGTGCTGTTGCCCTGCTACCGCTGGAATCGCTGTGTGCTGGTGCCGCGCGATCATCCGTTGGCGGGGGTAGAGCGACTGGGCCTGGATGAGCTGGCCGAACACCCCCTGGTGACCTACGTTTTTGGCTTTACCGGTCGGTCTCAGCTCGACGATGCCTTCAGGGCTCGGGGCCTGTCGCCCAATGTGGTGCTGACGGCCGCTGATGCCGATGTGATCAAGACCTATGTGCGACTTGGCCTCGGCGTGGGCATCGTGGCGCACATGGCGGTGGATGAAGAGCTGGATCATGATCTGGTGGCGCTAGATGCCAGCCATCTGTTTGACAGTTCCACCACCAAGATCGGCATTCGTCGAGGAACCTTCATGCGTGGCTACATGTACGACTTCCTGAAACAGTTTGCCGACCACCTTGATCGAGATCTGGTGGATGCGGCGCTGGCGGCAGGGCCCCGGCATGAGCACACCCTGTTCGAGGGTATCGAGCTGCCAGTACGCTGAGGTAAGCAGCAGAAGCGTAGCCGCAAGACACCAAAAAGCGCCCCGAAGGGCGCTTTTTTTGGTTCAGCTCGACGCTCGTGCCGGTGGATGCTTAATCCTTGGCGGCCACCGGAGGCAGGTTGAGGACATGCAGACCGCACTCCTTGCCGCCCTGGTCTTCCCACCACCAGCGCCCTTCACGTTCGTGCTGACCGGGAAGGATGGGCCTGGTGCAGGGCGCGCAACCAATGCTGACGTAGCCCTGCTCATGCAGACGGTTGTAAGGCACATCGAAGGAGCGGATGTAGTTCCAGACGTCTTCACTGGACCAGTGGGTCAATGGATTGATCTTGTACAGCGGTGATGACTCACTGCCGAAGGTGGTATCGCGTTCGGCGATCTGCAGCTGGGAGCGGGTGCCTGGGCTTTGGTCGCGACGCTGCCCGGTGACCCAGACGGGGAGTCCGGCCAGGCGTTCACGCAATGGCGCTACCTTGCGAATGCCGCAGCACTGCTGGTGGCCATCCTGATAGAAGCTGAACAGGCCCTTCTCGCGAACCAGGTCCTGAACTGCCTGCTGATCAGGAAAGCGGATGTCTATCTCGATGGCGTAGTGCTCGCGCACCCGCTCGATAAACTCGTAGGTTTCCGCATGCAGCCGTCCGGTATCCAGGCAGAAGACGTGCACCTTATCCTTGGGCGCTACCTTGAGGGCCAGGTCGATCAGCACCACGTCTTCGGCACCGGAGAAGGAGACTGTCAGCTGGCCGAAGGCCTCATAGGCGGCTTTCAGGATGTTCTTGGGCGTCGCCTGGTCATGTTCCAGGACGAAGGCATTGGGGTCAAAGGGCGTCACGGCGACCTCCAGTGTGTGTTTTGCCGCTACCCTACCAAAAGGCGCTAGTCCGGCCCCAATATCGATTGGTTCGGTTCTTATATAGCGTTTATCGATTAGCGATAAGGGTTCTTATTCCCATTGGTTTGGGCGGGTCAGTCCTGATGGCTGCTATCGCCCAGGGCTGACATCAGGTGTCGAATCTTGTCCCGGGTCTCAGTGTACTCAGCGTCTGCCTCGGAATCGGCCACTAGGCCACCGCCTCCCCAGATATGCAGGTGCTTGTCATCGGCCACCACCGTGCGAATCGCGATGGACGTGTCCATATGGCCACGAACATCGACATAGCCGAGGCTGCCGCAGTAGGCACTGCGTCTGTCTGGCTCCAGTTCGTCGATGATCTGCATGGCGCGAATCTTGGGCGCCCCGGTGATGGATCCCCCAGGGAACGCTGCCTCCATCAGGGTCAGCGGTGGCGTGTGTGGCGGCAGCTTTCCACTCACGATGCTGACCAGGTGATGCACGTTGGCGTAGCTTTCCAGACCGCACAGTTGGGGAACGTTCACACTGCCGGTTTCGCAGACTCGCCCCAGGTCATTGCGTAGCAGGTCCACGATCATGACGTTCTCGGCTTGGTCCTTGACGCTTTGCCGTAGTTCGTCAGCGAGGGCCAAGTCTTCGGCCGGCGACTGCCCACGAGGACGAGTGCCCTTGATGGGTCGTGCTTCCACGGTACCTTCCCGGCATTCGATAAAGCGCTCTGGAGACACCGACAGGAGACCTTGTTCAGCGTGACGGCCTTGCCACGACATGAATCCGGAAAAGGGCGTTGGGGTCGCCGCTCGAAGGCGCCGGTAGGCTCCCCATAGATCGCCCTGGTAGCGTGCCGAGTAGCGCTGGGCAAGATTGATCTGGTAGCAGTCTCCTGCCCGAATGTAGTGCTGAACACGCTCAAAGCGGTCGCGGTAGGACGCTTCGTCGAGGTTGGAGGTGAAGCGGGATGTCAGTGTGAAGTGACTGTCTTCGGCAGGCTCGAGCAGCCAGGCGAGGACCTGCTGACGTCGCGCCGCGTCGGCAACGAGATAGCTGCGTTGTTGCTCGTGGTCCTGAATCAGGGCCCAGTCGTAAAGGCCCAGTCGTGCCAGGGGAAGTCGGGTGCTTGCGCGTGCCGGGCCTTTGACTCCGGCGATAAGGCGACCCAGGTCATAGCTCCAATAGCCGATCAAGCCTCCGAGAAAGGGCAGCTCGGAGAACAGGTCTGTCTTCGGCAATCGGTCCAGCAGGCGTTGCTGAGCGGCGAAGGGAGAGCCCGTCACAAGGTTGCCTTCCGCATCCCACGCCTTGCCCAGCGGATCGATCTCCAGTTGATCGAGCGGATCACTGGTCAAGATATCGAACCTCCCGCCGGGAGCCTTGGGCCTGCCGCTGTCCAGCAGCACAGCACCAGGTCTCGCGCGGAGTGACTCGAAATAGCCGAGTGGCGTGGGCTGATAGGGCATTGGCGTGATGTCTAGCTGGGCGTTCATGCGGGGCCTCGGGTAGTGCAGGCTGCGTATTCTACGGCCAACGCAAACACTTGTCGTTGTTGCCACGGGCGTTGCCTCAACGCTGCATTTGTCATCGTGCTGACACCTTGGGTTGTATTGTCTACAACCAATGGCTAAGGTTGTGGTCCTTACCGGGCATTGACCCAGTCTTTGGCCTGTCTTACATTCCTGTTATCCATTTATTGTCGACAATCAAGCCATGACCAGCGCTGAACACGAGATAGTGGTACCCCCCGAAGTCAGGACCCTGGCAGAGCGTGTTTTCCACCAGCTGCAGGACGCCATCGTCCGTGGTGAGCTGGCGCCTGGCAGCAAGATCACCGAGCCGGGCCTGTCGAAGACCTATGGCATATCCCGTGGTCCACTGCGAGAAGCCATGCGCCGCCTTGAAGCGCACCGCTTGATCGAGCGCGTGCCCCACGTCGGGGCGCGGGTGGTCAAGCTGTCGATGAAGGAGCTGATGGAGCTTTTCGATGTACGCGAGGCGCTCGAGAGCATGGCGGCGAGAATCGCGGCCGAGCATATGACGGCCAGCGAGATAGCCGGGCTGAGAGAGGTTCTGGCCGTGCACGAGAAGCAGGCGGACCTAGCCAGTGGTGAAGCCTATTACCAGCGCGAGGGCGATCTGGATTTTCACTACCGCATCGTGCTCGGTAGTCACAATCGGATGCTCATGGCGTTGCTGTGCGATGACCTCTACTACCTGGTGCGCATGTATCGCACTCAGTTCAGTGCCAGCGGTGCCAGACCGCAGAAGGCGTTTGTCGAACACCACCGTATCGTCGACGCCATTGAGGCAGGGGACGCCGAGCTTGCCGAGCTGCTGATGCGACGTCATGTCAGCGCTTCCCGCGAGAACGTCATGGCCCGCTATGCCGCCTCTCTCGAAGGCCGTGATGAGCCCGATGTGGTCATCGGTACTGACCTCGGTAGCTGATGGCCTATTTTTCGACCCCACCATGATTGGAGACTTGCATGACATCCCCTAGCTCAATGACGCCGGGCGCTCGCTTCCGCGCAGCCCTTGCCGCCCATACGCCGTTACCCATCGTCGGCACCATCAATGCCTACACCGCGATGCTGGCCGAACGTGCAGGCCACCAGGCGATTTACCTGTCTGGCGGAGGGGTTGCCAATGCGTCCTTCGGTCTGCCTGATCTGGGCATGACCACCATGAATGATGTGGTGGAAGATGCCCACCGTATCTGCGGTGCCAGTGACCTGCCACTGCTGGTGGATATCGATACTGGCTGGGGTGGGGCCTTCAACATCGCGCGCACGGTCAAGGAAATGCAGCGTGCAGGCGTGGCTGCCGTGCACCTGGAAGACCAGGTGGCGCAGAAGCGCTGTGGCCACCGTCCCAACAAGGCCATCGTCTCCCAGCAGGAGATGGTGGATCGCGTCAAGGCGGCGGCGGACGCCCGCATCGATCCGGATTTCTACCTGATCGCGCGTACCGATGCCTTTCAGAAAGAGGGGCTGGATGCTGCCATCGAGCGCGCCAATGCGTGCATCGAGGCAGGCGCTGACGCCATCTTCGCTGAAGCCGTGCATACCCTGGATGACTACCGCGCGTTTTGTGCTCGGGTTGATGCACCGATTCTCGCCAATATCACAGAGTTCGGAGCGACCCCGCTGTTCAGTCAGCAGGAGTTGGCCGAAGTGGGCTGTCGTCTGGTCCTGTATCCGCTTTCAGCCTTCCGGGCGATGAACGCAGCAGCGCTTCAGGTATATCAGAGTATTCAAAGCAACGGTCACCAGCGCGATGTGGTGGACATGATGCAGACCCGTGAAGAGCTCTACGATGTGCTGGGCTACCACGAGTTCGAACGCAAGCTGGATGCGCTGTTCGCCGAGGGCAAGGACTGACATCCCATCGGCTCGCCAGATGATGCGGTGACGCGCTTTCGCGCTCAATCACGCTTGATCATTTTTTATAACAACGTCCAACGATGACATAAGGAGCTACGCCATGGCTGACAAACCGATCGGAGGCGCAGGGTTGCGCGGTCAAAGTGCTGGTGCCACGGCATTGTGCACGGTGGGACAGAGTGGGTCGGGGCTGACCTATCGCGGCTACGATATCAAGGAGCTCGCAGACAAGGCCCGCTTCGAGGAGGTCGCCTACCTGCTGTTGAAGGGAAAGCTGCCCAACCAGCGTGAACTTGACGACTACATTGCCAAGCTCAAGAGCTTGCGGGGTCTGCCCGATGCCTTAAAGACCGTACTGGAGCAGATCCCGGCGGATGCCCACCCCATGGACGTCATGCGTACCGGCGCATCCATGCTCGGCAATCTCGAGACGGAAGCCGATTTCGACCAGCAGCAGGATGTCGCCGACCGTCTGCTGGCGGCGCTGCCATCCATCATCTGCTACTGGTACCGCTTCAGCCATGATGGAGTGCGTATCGAGACCGAGACAGACGATGCGTCCATCGGCGGTCACTTCCTGCACTTGCTGCGCGATGCGCCCGCGTCAGAGCTGCATGCCAGAGTAATGAACGTCTCGCTGATCCTTTACGCAGAGCACGAGTTCAACGCCTCCACCTTTACTGCGCGGGTCTGTGCCTCGACCTTGTCCGACATGCACTCCTGCGTGACCGGGGCGATTGGTTCGTTGCGCGGTCCCTTGCATGGCGGTGCCAACGAGGCAGCCATGGCGATGATCGAGAACTGGCGGAGCCCGGAAGAGGCCGAGCAGGAAATCCTCGGCATGCTGGAGCGCAAGGAAAAGATCATGGGGTTCGGCCACGCCATCTACCGCGAGTCCGATCCCCGCAATGCCATCATCAAGGAGTGGTCCAAGAAGCTCTCGGAGGACGTGGGTGACAGCTTCCTGTATCCGGTGTCGGAGCGGGTTGAAGCGGTCATGTGGCGTGAGAAGAAGCTGTTCTGCAACGCCGATTTTTTCCATGCCAGCGCCTACCACTTCATGGACATTCCGACCAAGCTGTTTACACCGATCTTCGTGTGCTCGCGGGTGACAGGCTGGTGCGCTCACGTGTTTGAACAGCGTGACAATAACCGCATCATTCGTCCCAGCGCCGACTACACCGGGCCTGCACACTCTGACTGGGTGCCGATCGAGCAGCGCGATTGACGCAACACTCGCATATCGGCCAGCAGCGGCAGGCACTCTGCCTGCCGCTTCTTCTAACAACATGTGTCATCGAGCCGCATTCGATGGTGCAAGCGACCGTGAACTCCTGCCATGAATACCGATTTCCGAAAGCCGCTCCCCGGCACTGAGCTGGACTACTTTGACACCCGGGAAGCGGTGAATGCCATCGCCGACGGCGCCTATGAGCGTTTGCCTTACACCTCCCGAGTGCTGGCGGAAAACCTGGTCAGGCGCTGTCCTCCGGAGGATCTCAGGGCATCTCTGTCACAGCTCATCGAACGCAAGCGAGATCTGGACTTCCCTTGGTTCCCGGCGCGTGTCGTGTGTCATGACATCCTGGGTCAGACTGCCCTGGTAGACCTGGCAGGGTTGCGCGACGCCATCGCCGAAAAGGGCGGTGACCCGGCGAAGGTCAACCCTGTGGTGCCGACCCAACTGATCGTCGATCACTCGCTGGCGGTGGAGCATCCGGGGTTCGAGGAGGGTGCCTTCGAAAAGAACCGCGCTGTCGAGGATCGGCGCAACGAGGACCGCTTCCACTTTATCAACTGGACCCGTGAAGCCTTCGAGAACGTCGACGTCATTCCCCCGGGCAACGGCATCATGCACCAGATCAATCTGGAGAAGATGTCGCCGGTGATTCAGGCGCGGGAGGGCGTTGCCTTCCCGGATACGTTGGTCGGCACCGACAGTCATACGCCCCATGTAGACGCACTGGGCGTCATTGCCGTCGGCGTGGGCGGCCTGGAGGCCGAGAGCGTGATGCTGGGTCGAGCCTCTTACATGCGTCTACCGGATATCGTCGGGGTAGAGCTTAGCGGCAAGCCACAGCCGGGTATCACGGCGACAGACATTGTGCTGGCCCTGACCGAATACCTGCGGTCGGAGCGGGTGGTATCCAGCTATCTGGAATTTTTCGGTGAAGGCGCCGCGCACCTGACCTTGGGTGACCGGGCTACGATCTCCAACATGACACCGGAATATGGTGCCACCGCGGCCATGTTCTACATCGATGACCAGACGCTGGACTATCTGAGGTTGACCGGACGGGAGCCTGAACAGGTCGCCCTGGTCGAAACCTATGCCAAGGAAGCGGGGCTGTGGGCGGACAGTCTGGTCGATGCCCAGTACGAACGCGTGCTGCACTTTGACCTGTCCACGGTCGAGCGCACTCTGGCCGGTCCGTCGAGTCCCCATAACCGGGTGTCCACCCGTGAGCTGGAAGCGCGGGGGATTGTGGCGCCCTATGAAGAGACGCCTGGCCAAATGCCGGATGGGGCGGTCATCATTGCCGCCATCACGAGCTGTACCAACACCTCGAACCCACGCAACGTGATCGCGGCGGGTCTGCTCGCCAAGCGCGCCAATGAGCTGGGCCTGACGCGTAAGCCATGGGTCAAGACATCGCTGGCGCCTGGATCCAAGGCCGTACAGCTCTATCTGGAAGAATCCAGCCTGCTGAGTGAGCTGGAGCAGCTTGGTTTCGGCATCGTCGGCTTTGCCTGTACCACCTGCAACGGCATGAGCGGTGCACTGGATCCCGAGATTCAGCGAGAAGTGGTCGAGCGTGACCTGTACGCAACGGCCGTGCTGTCAGGCAATCGTAACTTCGATGGCAGGATACATCCCTATGCCAAGCAGGCATTCCTTGCCTCGCCGCCTCTTGTGGTCGCCTACGCCATCGCGGGCAGTGTGCGATTTGATATTGAAAAAGGCGTGCTGGGTCATGACTCCGAGGGCAAACCCATCACCTTGAAGGAGCTATGGCCAGCGGATGAAGAGATCGACGCGATCATTGCCGAGAGCGTCAAGCCGGAACACTTCCGCGATGTCTACATTCCGATGTTCGACACCACGTTTGACAGGTCCAAGGAGATCAGCCCGCTGTATGACTGGCGTGAGATGAGCACCTACATTCGCCGTCCTCCTTATTGGGAAGGCGCGCTGGCAGCCGAGCGGTCCCTGACGGGGCTGAGGGCGCTTGCAGTATTGGGTGACAACATCACGACCGATCACCTGTCGCCGTCAAACGCCATCCTGCCCACCAGTGCCGCTGGCGAATACCTCGCCAAGATGGGCTTGCCGGAAGAAGACTTCAACTCCTATGCGACCCATCGAGGAGACCATCTCACCGCCCAGCGCGCGACCTTTGCCAACCCCAAGCTGGTGAACGAAATGGCGGTGGTCGACGGTGAGGTCAAGCAGGGATCGCTGACTCGGCTCGAGCCTGAAGGCGAGGTGATGCGGATGTGGGAAGCGATTGAGACCTACATGTCGAGAAAGCAGCCGCTGATCGTGATTGCTGGCGCCGACTATGGGCAGGGGTCCTCTCGAGACTGGGCAGCCAAAGGGGTGAGGCTGGCCGGCGTCGAGGTGATCGTGGCAGAAGGGTTCGAGCGTATTCACCGCACCAACTTGATCGGCATGGGAGTGCTCCCCCTGGAGTTCCTGCCGGGAACGACGCGCAAGACACTGGGAATCGATGGCAGCGAGACCTTTGATGTCAGCGGTGATATCCAGCCCGGTGCCCGCTTGACGCTCAAGATTACGCGAGGGAATGGAGAGGTCGAGGACGTTGCTGTCACCTGTCGTATCGATACCTTCGAAGAGCTGTCGATCTACAGTGCTGGCGGTGTCTTGCAGCGGTTTGCTCAGGATTTTCTTGAGTCGGAGGTAGCGTGACCATGGCGAACCTGCCGCAGCTTCGTATTCCCGCTGTTTACATGCGTGGTGGTACCAGCAAAGGAACGTTTTTCCGCCAGGACGACCTTCCTGAATCTGCACGTCGCCCTGGGCAAAGCCGAGACGCTTTGTTGATGCGTGTGGTTGGTAGCCCGGATCCCTACGGCAAGCACACTGATGGCATGGGGGGCGCCACCTCAAGCACCAGCAAGGTTGTCATCGTCAGTACCAGCGAATCACCAGATCATGACGTCGACTACCTGTTCGGCCAGGTGTCCATCGACAAGCCGTTCGTCGACTGGAGCGGCAATTGTGGCAACCTTTCGTCAGCCGTCGGCCCCTTCGCCATCGAGAGTGGAATGATTGCGCCCGAGCGCATTCCCCATGATGGTGAGGTCGAGGTGCGAATCTGGCAGGCCAATATTGGCAAGACGATCGTCTCTCGTGTGCCGGTGCGCAACGGCCGGGTACAGGAAACCGGCGAGTTCGTACTGGACGGCGTCGCCTTTCCCGCCGCTGAGATTCACCTCGCCTTCAAGGATCCCGCCGATGGGGAGGGCAGCATGTTTCCCACGGGGCACGTCGTCGACGAGCTCAGCGTGCCTGACGATATCGTGGCCGGAGGGAGGATCGACGCTACCCTGATCAACGCAGGCATCCCGACGATCTTTGTCGATGCCGCGGATCTCGGTTACCGGGGAGACGAGCTCCAGGAAGACATCAATGAGGATCCTGCTGCGCTAGCCCGGCTTGAAGCGTTGCGTGCCCATGGTGCGCTCAAGATGGGGCTTATCAACCGGCTAGAGGACGCGGCGAATCGGCAGCACACGCCTAAGCTTGCGTTCGTTGCCCCTCCCAGGAGCTACGCGGCGTCCAGCGGTAAGTCGATAGAGGCCGGCGATATCGACCTTCTGGTCAGGGCGATGTCGATGGGTAAGCTGCACCACGCCATGATGGGAACCGCTGCCGTCGCTATTGGTGTGGCTGCCGCCGTGCCTGGCACCTTGGTCAACCGCGCTGCCGGAGGCGGCAAGGAGCGAGCCTCGGTTGTCTTTGGTCATCCCTCCGGCACGCTGCGGGTAGGGGCAGGCGTCAGGCAGCAGGAGAATGAGTGGGTCGCCGAGGAGGCCACCATGAGTCGTAGCGCACGCATCCTGATGGAAGGTCTGGTGCGCGTGCCTCAGGACGGCATCGAGTAGGTTGTAGCGGCTAGTTTTCGCCAGCGTTCAGCCATCGTGAAGAAGGCTCGGACAGCGCCTGACATTTTTTAAAAAAATCCCTTGCCAAGCCGGTAGTAGATCCGTAGAGTACGCATCCGCTGCCGGCGACGAGCAAACGTCACAGGCGGTGAAGAGTGGTAAAAGTAGTTGATTTGAAAAGGCTTTTTTAGCTTCTCGGAAAAATCACTGCTTGACGAGCAACGAGAAATCGGTAAAATGCTCGCCACTTGATCGGAATCGCCGACAGGGCATCAAAGGATGCGCTGAGGCACGCTTCGCTCTCTTTTGAAGTTTGCGAGCATCGCTTGCAGGACGCAAAAGAAAGCGCTTGACGAAACGCTTCGATTCTGTAGAATACGCCTTCCTCGCAGGGCGCTGGGCAAAGCGCTCGGTAACAGCGAGGCGCTCATTGAGCTCACTAGAGTCAAGAGCACGCTCTTTAAAAATTGATCAGGTAATTCATGTGGGCGCTTGCCGATGAGTCAGTGACAATGTCACTGAAATATCAAGGCAAGCGACTCGTCAAACGAGACGTTTGAACCTTGAGCCAAGTTTGGTCCGCTTAACGGACTATCAGACTTTAAACTGAAGAGTTTGATCATGGCTCAGATTGAACG
>NZ_JAHVIO010000005.1:0-69270 GCF_019801675.1 Halomonas sp. DP8Y7-3 | reverse complement strand
CGTAGGTCCCCTGCACGGTGCCGCCATTGGTCACGTCCACGCCGCTGATCACCACCGAGCCCACGCTGTCGGAGCCAGTATCGATGGCGATGGTGCCGCTGGTGGTCTCCAGGTCGGTGGCCGACTGGCTGCCGCCGTCGTCCAGACCGGCTTCGTCCACCTCGTTATTGCCAGACGCATTGGGCGACTCGGGGTTCACCTCTACCACCGGGGTAGCGTCCACGGTGATGGTCAGGGTCGCGTTAGCGGTATCCCCGTCGGCATCGGTGATGGTGTAGTCGATCAGCACGTCGCCTTCAAAACCCGTCGCCGGGGTGAAGGTCACGCTGCCGTCACCATTGAAGGTCACGCTGCCCTGGCTCGGGTCCTGCAGCGCGGCGTTGGTCAGGGTCACCGGACCATCGGCGCCGGCCACGTCGGCCCCGCCCGCACTGCCGTCCAGCACGTTGACGGTGATCGCCACGTTCTCGTCGGTCTCGGCCGCGTCGTCGGTGGCCTCGGCCACGTCATCCTTGATATCGATGGTCAAGGCCGCGGGGTCGCTGACGTCGCCGTCGGAGTCGGTCACCACCAGGCTGAACACGTCCTGGATACCGTCGCTGCCGGTGCCCTGGCTGCTATGGTCGGTGGTGTTGTCGTCCAGGGTGTAGGTATAGCTGTAGTCCCCATTCACCACGCTGACGACCAGGGTGCCGTAGGTGCCCTGCACGGTGCCGCCATTGGTCACGTCCACGCCGCTGATCACCACCGAGCCCACGCTGTCGGAGCCGGTATCGATGGCGATGGTGCCGCTGGTGGTCTCCAGGTCGGTGGCAGCCTGGCTGCCGCCGTCGTCCAGACCGGCTTCATCCACCTCGTTATTGCCAGACGCATTGGGCGACTCGGGATTCACCTCCACCACCGGGGTAGCGTCCACGGTGATGGTCAAGGTCGCGTTCGCGGTATCCCCATCGGCATCGGTGATGGTGTAGTCGATCAGCACGTCGCCTTCAAAGCCCGTCGCCGGGGTAAAGGTCACGCTGCCGTCACCATTGAAGCTCACGCTGCCCTGGCTCGGGTCCTGCAGCGCGGCATTGGTCAGGGTCACCGGACCATCGGCGCCGGCCACGTCGGCCCCGCCCGCACTGCCGTCCAGCACGTTGACGGTGATCGCCACGTTCTCGTCGGTCTCGGCCGCGTCGTCGGTGGCCTCAGGCACGTCATCCTTGATGTCGATGGTCAAGGCTGCGGGGTCGCTGACGTCGCCGTCGGAGTCGGTCACCACCAGGCTGAACACGTCCTGGATACCGTCGCTGCCGGTGCCCTGGCTGCTATGGTCGGTGGTGTTGTCGTCCAGGGTGTAGGTATAGCTGTAGACACCGCTGTTGACGGTTACCGTCAGCACGCCGTAGGTGCCCTGCACGGTGCCGCCGTTGGTCACGTCCACGCCACTGATCACCACCGAGCCCACGCTGTCGGAGCCGGTATCGATGGCGATGGTGCCGCTGGTGGTCTCCAGGTCGGTGGCAGCCTGGCTGCCGCCGTCGTCAAGACCGGCTTCGTCGACTTCGCCGTTTCCGGAAGCGTTCGGTGCATCCGGCATCACCTGAACAACGGGCTCGTCATCCTCAACAACCACCCGCCAGGTGGCCTGGCTGGTGTCGCCGTCATTGTCGGTAAGGGTGTAGCGGATCTCAGCGGTGCCTTCGAATCCAGGGGCTGGGGTATAGGTAATAGTGCCATCGGCATTGAACACCAGACTGCCGGCATCGGCGTCGACCAGCTCGGCCGCGGTGAGGCTGGCGCCATCGGCCCCGAGGGTATCGGCACCGGTGGCATTGGTGACAACGTTGAGCGTGACCGCAGCATCGTCTGTCGTTTCGACAGTGGCATCGTCCACCGCAACAGGCGCATCATCGATGATCAGAATATCCAGTGAACCACCGGCACTACTGCCATCGACGTCCACTGCGCGAACCGCCAGGCTGTCCAGGAAGCCACCGTCTGTGGCACCCGCTTCGGCATCGTTATCCACGTTATTGGTCAACTGATAGGTGTAGCTGACCGTGCCACCGGCTGCGCTACCGGAAAAACCGGTCAACGTAAGAAGCCCGTGCTTGGTAACGATAGTGACCGGCGAGGTTCCCAGCGCACTCAGCTGAGCAAAGGTGAGCGTAACGGGGCCAACGGACAGCGTTGACAAGCCATCTGGAGAGGTAAAGCCAAAGGAACCGCTGCGAATCAGCTGCGTGCTATCTCCGCGGGTGCCGCCACTCAGGTCGGCCTCGTAGAGGACCTGTTCTGCGCTGGACGCGCCCACCGGCAGATCGCCGGATCCCCCGGGGTTCCCGGGACCGCCAGGCCCTCCCGGGTTACCGGGACTGCCAGGGCCTCCCGGATTACCGGGGCCACCAGATCCCGGCGTGCCGCCGTCTCCAGGGCCATCGAGCCCTGTCAGTGTCACACCTTCGTCATCGTCACCAGGATCGACGGCATCGACGCCGGTGAAGTCACGGTCGATGAGCTCGTCACGTCCACCAAGATCAAACTGGAACGCCAGAGGGTCCACCAGCTCCACGATGCGCAGCAGACGGACAAAATTGCTACCTTCATCATCGCCGCCGCCGCCAGCGCCACCGGCAGCCGGATCTTCGAGGTTATCAAAAAGATCACCATCTCCAGCATCGATCGCCGCGAGCAGGTCATTGAGCTCTGCGTCCCCCAACACGTTATCGGCCTGATCAGCAAGCTCAGCGAGTTCGGCAAGCTCCTCACCCTCACCCGTGGAAGCCGCCTGTGTACCGTCGGGTACAGGGGCGTCAATCAAGGCAGCACTGCCTGCGGCAAGCGGAACACCGAGTGACTCCAGCGCACCGTCGTCCGCACTGTCTCCGGCTTCAGTGGTGTGCAGCACCGCATCGACGGCCCCCTGGGGGGATGCCCAAAGGCTTACCTGCCCGCTCCCCGTCAGCGCCTGAGGAGCACCGGTGCCGCCGGGAGCGATGGACACCTCACCACCCTGGGATGTCACCAGTCTCTCGCCGTCTTGGATCTGGTCTCCAGGACGAAGCTCTCGAAGCGTCCCGTCTTCGCTTTGAATCCACGCTTGCCCTTGAACCGCCACCACTGTCGCTGTGCTCATTATCGAGTCCCTGCCCCTGTCTCGCGGTGTGCCTCGCCGTCCCGGGTACCGTGGCCACAATGACCCCGCCAAGACTCAGCGCATCCCGCTAGTTATCTCCAGATAGCTGTCGGTGCGTTCCGTTGTTGCACATATCTGCAGTCTGCAAACAACCCGCACATCCAGCACAATTTGGAAGCAGTATTAGCGAAGCACCTTATGTCTCGGCATTGGACTCAAGTACAGGCACAAAGAGCATTCCGTCGCAGAACGCTCAGTTTGGTCAATTTTATAAGCATCAATCTTAGATTAGAGATGCGTTTTCACACATCAAAATCATATAGAACTCACATTACCTAAGATTAAAATACTGGTACTGACTGCCGTGACCATATCTATCTAAGACACAGCTTCTAACACTAGTTATCTAGTCATTTTCTGCTAACTCGTTAAATCAGCGATCTTTTGTGGTCCTGCTTCCTAGAGGGCGACGCCCAAGACGTGCCTCACTCTTTTGGGAGGCACGCCGGACAGCCGGCTCCCACCGTGTCTTCTCCTCCCCCCAGGCATGACGTTGCTAAGTCGTCAAAAACCGTCTTAAGCACCAGCGCGCCGTTCGCAGCGCCGGGGAGTATTCGTCACGCCTTCCTGGTTTATAAAAAAACCTATTATTTTCAATAACTTATAACAGAAAAAGCACAAGGCGTATCTAATGAGCAACATCTAGGGTGTTGATTTTTAAGGACTTATACAAAGGTCACACACATGCGTCTCCTTAGGGAGACACTTTTGTCTTTCACTGAGCCCGAACGGCTAGGCGCACCAAAGACGAAACGCCATAGGTATCTGTTTTTTCTACAAATAACTGAAACATGGCCCAGACTTTGCGCACCAGAACACCCAGTACAAGGCTTGACCCGCGCCACAGCACCACAGCGTGAGTGCACCAGGGCAGCCCCCACTACCACAGACGTTCGCAAGGAGAGGGTTCATGAAGATCACCATTCACGGTTCTGGTTACGTGGGTCTCGTCACCGGCGCCTGCCTCGCTGACGTAGGACACGATGTCATGTGTGTGGACGTCGACCAGGTCAAGGTCGCCCGACTCACGCGCGGCGAAGTCCCTATCTACGAACCAGGATTGGAAGAGCTGATCCGCCACAACATGGATGACGGTCGCTTGCGCTTTTCCGACAGCCCACAAGAGGGTGTCGCGCATGGTCTGCTTCAGTTCATCGCGGTCGGAACTCCGCCTGACGAAGATGGCAGCGCTGACCTGACCCATGTGCTGGGTGTGGCGCAGACCATTGGCCAGTACATGGATGACTATCGAGTGGTGATCAACAAGTCCACCGTGCCGGTGGGTACAGCCGACAAGGTCACTCAAGCCGTTGCCAACGCACTGGAAGGTCGTCAGCTGGATGTCGATTTCGATGTCTGCTCAAACCCGGAATTTCTGAAGGAAGGGGCCGCCATCGAGGACTTCTCGCGTGGTGCTCGTATCGTGGTGGGAACCGACAGCGATCGAGTACGCCGCCTGATGCGCGAATGCTATGCGCCCTATAGCCGCCAGCGCGACAAGCTGATGTTCATGGAAGTCCGCAGTGCCGAACTGACCAAGTACGCAGCGAACGCCATGCTTGCGACAAAAATCAGCTTCATCAATGAAATCGCCAACCTGGCGGAGCATCTGGGAGCGGATGTCGAACAGGTGAGGCACGGTATCGGCAGTGATCCTCGCATCGGCTATCACTTCATCTACCCGGGATGTGGCTACGGTGGCTCCTGCTTCCCCAAGGACGTCAAGGCACTGGCGCGCACGGCCAGTGAAGTGGGAGCACCAGCGCGCATGCTTCAGGCGGTGGAAACCGTCAACAACAACCAGAAGACGCGACTGTTCGACAAGCTGGAACTTGCGCTGCATGGCAACCTGGAAGGACGCACCATCGCCATCTGGGGCCTGGCATTCAAGCCCAACACCGACGACATGCGCGAAGCCCCCAGTCGCGTGCTGATGGAGCAACTGTGGCAAGCCGGCGCACGGGTCCAGGCCTTCGACCCCGAAGCCGCTGCCGAGTGTCATCGCATCTACGGTGAGCGTCCGGACCTGTGCCTGTCAAAACAGCGCGATGCCGCCCTCGAAGGCGCCGACGCGCTGGTCATCTGCACCGAATGGAAAGCCTTCCGCACGGTGGACTTCGACAAGATCGCTCGCACGCTTAACCACCCGTTGGTCATTGATGGCCGCAACCTCTATTCCCCCGAGGATGTGGAACAAGCTGGGCTCGAGTACTACGCCATGGGCCGTGGAGCGTCTCTCCAGCAACCCAGGGTGTGAGGGCTCGACCATGTCATCACTTCCCAAGCACACCTCCGTGGCCAGCAAGGCCACGGAGTTGACCACCCTGGCTCTGCTGCTCGCCCTGCTCGTCGTGCTGGTCAGTGAACTCCCATCAGAGGTGTTCTCTCCGGCGTCGAAGAGCTTCTTCTTTGCCATCGGTGCCGTGGGTGCCTGGCGCTACTCCTGGTGGTTCGTCCAGGCCCTGCGCTCGGTGTGGTACAACCGCCGCATCTTCCCGCGGATGCGGGCACAGGCCGATGCCTTGGGTGACGCCGGCAGGCCGTCGGAGCTGTACGTGCTGTGCACCTCGTTTCGGATCGATCCGGACGTCTGCTATCGCGTCTACGATGCGCTGATTCGCGAAACCCGCAGCTACGGCGTGCCGACGACGGTCTTCGCCTCGGTGTCGGACCAGACCGACGTGGACATCATCTCCCACGTCCTGCAGGAGCATGGCTGGCCCGGGCATATCGAAGTCAGATACATGTTTCAGAAGGGCGACGGCAAGCGCTCCGCCATGGCCGAGGTGCTACGTGCGATCTCCCGTCGTGCACCGGCACCGGACGCGCTATTGGTGTCCATGGACGGTGACATTCTGCTGGAACCCGGCACCCTGGAGCGCTCGCTGTCGTTCTTCGCGCTGCGTGATGACCTTGGCGCTCTGACGACCAACAACAGTGCGATCGTCACTGGCAACGATGCCACCAAGGAGTGGTACGACCTGCGCTACGCGCAACGCCACCTGGTGATGAGTTCGATGTCTGTGTCAGAGCGCCTGCTGGTGCTCACCGGGCGCTACAGTGCCTTTCGTGCAGACCTCGCTACCCACCCTGACTTCATTGACATGGTCGAGAACGACCACGTTGATCACTGGCGCTTCGGCACCTTCAAGTTCCTGTCCGGCGACGACAAGTCCACCTGGTACTGGCTGCTGAAAAATGGCTGGAAGATGCTCTACCTGCCGGACGTCTACGTCTCTGGCTTCGAGGAGCTACCTGATCGCACGCGCTTTTTCGCCTCTACCACCGATCTGATGCGCCGCTGGTACGGCAACATGCTGCGCACCAGTGGCCGAGCCATCGCCCTGGGACCGCGCCCAATGGGGCTATTCACCTGGTGGAGCCTGATCGACCAGCGTCTCTCCATGTGGACGACCCTGATCGGGCCGACGGTGGCGATACTGGTGTCCTTGTTCGTGCGCCCGTCGTTCATCTTCGCCTATGCCCTGTGGATTCTGTTCACCAGGGGCATCTCGACGTTGATTCTTGCCTGGCAACGCGGTCGCTTCAGCCTGCTGTGGATTCCGCTGATCTACTACAACCAGGTCTACGGCGCCCTGCTCAAGACCTACGTGAGCTTTCGCTTCAATCGGCAGAAATGGTCGCGCCAGGGAATCTCTGCGGGTGAACCGGACAACCCCAAGGCGGTTCGTCGACAGCGGCGGATGGGGCATCTGCTGCATGCCTTCCACGTCTGCCTGATGCTGTTCGTGCTGACCCTGGCAACCGGTGTGCTGAAGATCCCGGACGCCACATCCCTCGACATTCTTGGTCAGTCAGGAGCCGCCGCTAGCCCCGCCACTGTTGCGCCTCCCTAGGGGCTCTACGCCGCGCCATTCAAGCGTCCCACGATACCCGATCGATACGCACGACCAGATACGTCCCGACACGGCCAACTTCGACACAGGATCTCAGATACCGCCATGAGCGATTACTTCGACCACCACGATCAAGAGACACCTTCGTCACGTCCTGCCTCTTCGCCCTCTCAACAGCGGGCAGAGCCTAGCCTCGGGCAGGCTGGCCATGACGCCAGTACCAGCAACGGTGACAGCCGCCCAGGCCTCGCCCACGAGCGACGCGATGAACGCCGCTATATCCGCGTCACGCCGACCTTTGAAGTGCGCTTCGAGGATGGCAACCGTTTTCGCGGCGTCGACCTGTCACAGGGTGGGTTCGCGATCGAAAGCCCGAAAGCCATGCGCAAGGATGCGCGCATTCGCGGCGAGATCGCCATCCAGACCGCCAGCGGTGAACTGCTGGTGCCGGTCGGCGCCAGCTGCCGCCACAGCCTCGCACAAGAGGGGCGCGCCGGTACGCATCACGCTGGCTTCGAGATTACCGACATTTCCCCCTCCCACCTGGAGCTGCTGCGCCAGGTCGTGCGAGCCCATCTGGCAGGACGGCCGCTGAACGTCGAACAGCTGTTGCAGGGTGAAGACAGCCAGACTCCCCGCAAGCGACGTGGAGCGGGCAGTGCACCGCAACCGGCGGCGCGCCCTCCCAAGCCCTTGGGTCGTTACGTGGCGCTGTTCATGGGCTTTGCGGTTCTGGCCATCGTGGCGGCGGCCACGGCCTACCGCAACTTCATGCTGATTGAACCCAGCTTTGCCGCGGTCACCGCTCCACGCATCGATATCCGAGCCCCTAGCCCCGGTATCTTGATGGCCCATGAGCTGGAAGCCGGTGATCGCGTCACCCGCGACGAAGCACTCACGCGGGTCAAGGACGTAGACCTGGAGTCCGACCTCATTCTGGCCGAGGCGGCTCAGCGCTATAACAGCCAACTGATCGAGAATCTTCAGGAAAGCCTGGATAGCGCCAACGGCGGTCAGGTCAGCCTGGCCAACTCCGCTGAGCCGGGCAACGGCGAAGCCGTCAGCTTCGAGACGGTGTCTCCCGCCATTGCCGAGGCCCGGATCGACCAGTTCGAGACGGCCAGGGACTTCCAGGCGTCCCGCGTCACCGCACTGCAGGCACGCCAGTCCCAGAACGAGATCTACAGCCCCTGCGACTGCCTGGTCGCCTGGGCCCTGTCCAGTTCGGACGGCACCTATATCAATGAAAGCGAAAAGATCATGACCTTGATGCGCACCGGTCAGGACGAGGTCATGGTCGAAGCCCTGGTCCATATGGACGACATCGACCGCATCGAGCCGGATCAGTTGGCCTACCTGTCACTGCCCAATGCCTCAGGCACGATCAGCGCCAGGGTGCGCAGTGTGGCTCTCGACATCGAGCGCCAGCCCCGCGCGGGCTTCCCCAGCTGGGTGCGCCAGCAGCAGAACGTCGCCAGCGTGCTGCTGGTACCGGAAAAGCCGTTGCCCGTCGAAAGCGTCGGCACCCCGGTGGACGTGCGCTTCACCGAACAGGCGCTGCTGGGCGCCACCGCCGAGTGGATCTGGCAGAGCGGCCGCGGCATCTACCAGCAGGCCAGTCGACTGTTTTCTTCCGCCGAGGAAAGCCCTGAGGCCAACCAGGCAGGCTGATGCCCTCGCCATCGACGCGTCAGGGGAGCGCCTCCCCTGAGCGCTGCATGACAGTGATCAAGGAGAACACGCCATGACCAACACGACGCGCCTGACCGCTTCTGTCCTCGCCGTACTGGCCGCACAACCGCTGCTGGTCCAGGCCGCTGACGAGCCAGGACGGCCCGATGTTGCTGCCTGCTCCACCCGCCTTCCGCTGGTAGCGTCTCCGGCGCCGATGCTTGGCGAGTCGAGCGCTCACGATGCGATTCGAGAGGGCTTTGACACCACCCGAACCTGGGGCACCGAGGAAAACGTCGAACTGCTCGCCGGACACGCCGAGACGCCCGCCCTGCGCGTGCATTATCCGCAAGGAACGTCCTCACCGGGAGACACCGACGTCGGTGGTGCCGGCTTCTACGCCGAGCCCGCCGAACTGTCAGGCAGCGACCACGCCTGCCTCAGCTATCGGGTCCGTTTCGAGCAGGGTTTCGACTTCGTCAAGGGCGGCAAGCTGCCGGGTCTGTTCGGCGGTGAAGCCCCCAGTGGCGGCGATGACGTCACCGGCGAAAACGGTTTTTCGATGCGCTACATGTGGCGCGAGAACGGTCAAGGCGAGCTCTACGAATACGTGGTGGGCGGTGACAACGACTACGGAGACTCCATTGCCCGTGGGCGCTTCAGCTTTCCATCCGGACAGTGGGTCACGCTGGAACAGGAAATCATCCTCAATGATCCCGGCCAAGCCAATGGCGTCGCTCGCGTCTGGGTCAATGGCCAGCCGCTGATCGAGCAGACCGATATCACCTATCGCACCAGCGACAGCGTTCACATCGACGGCCTCATGTTCTCCACCTTCTTTGGTGGACATGGCAAGGACTGGCGCACGCCGCGGGACCAGCACGTCGACTTCGCCGACTTTCACTTCTACGCACCACGTTCATGAGTGTGACGGCCCACGGGCCGTCAACAAGGAGACCCTGCATGCCTGACTTGCGCGGATCATCGCCTCGCATCATCGCCTCGGCCTGGACAGCGCTACCTGCCGTGCTGGCGGGCAGCCTTGCGCTGGCCGCCGTATCGACAGCGGCCCAGGCCATGACCCTGGAAGAGCGAGCCGAACTCGACCTCAGCGACTACCGCGTGACGCGACCTGACGCTTCCTACTTCGATGTGGACGGCCGCATGCAGATGCTGGCAAGCACCGATAACTCCATCTTGCTGCAGGAAATCGACCAGCTCTCCAACGGGCCAAGCTGCCAGCAGCTGCTGGCACAGGAACCGATCACGACCCGGCTGCGTATACCAGGCTATTACCCCAGCCCCAAGGAGTGGGAGCTGGCCTCCCAGCCGCTGTTCGACTTTGAAGACAGCGTATCGATGCTGGCTGGCTCCTTCGTCGCCACCGCCGACGACTACTATGCACAGTGCCTGGTGTCGTTCCTTGATCAATGGGCGCAGCACGATGCCTTGACCGACTTCCACTACGATCCCATGGAGCCCCAGGCGTGGTTCGCCACCGAATCGATGATCTTTGCCGCCGGCATGGCCTATTCGGTGGTGCGGCCCGAGGTCGAGGGCCACACCCAGGCCAAGCAACGCATCGAAGAGTGGCTGAACCGGCTGGCGCACAAGCACGCCAAGATTCCCGGGCAGCCCGGTAACAGCTGCTGCAACAACCACTTCTACCGGCGAGCCCTCTACGCCAGCGTGATCGGGGTGGTGACCGAGGATGACGAACTGTTTCGCTTCGGTGTCAGCGCCATCTATTCGGCACTGTCCGACATGACCGATCAAGGCGCCTTCCCGCTGGAAATCGACCGGGGTCGTCGCGCCACCCACTACCAGAACTATGCCCTGCTCTACCTGATCACCAACATGCAGGTCATCGCGCGTCAGGGCTACGACATCTTCGATCTCGAGATAGACGGCCACAGCATCCACGATGCGGTGGACTTCGCCCTGACCATCTTCAATAACCCGGAAGCTCTTGGAGACCTTGCTCCTCGCGAGCAGTACACCGGTTTTCTCAAGGACAACCAGTATTTTGCCTGGATGGAGATCTACCAGAACCACTTCGATGACCCCCGCATCGAGGAATTCCTGACTCAGGTCCGTCCGGTCTACAACCGCAGCGCCGGCGGCTACCAGACGCTCTACTTCATGTCACCGCAGGCGCAACAGCACCTGGTCATCGACGAAAGCCGGCGCGAGACGACCGCCTTCGAAGGCCTTGCCGATGACGCTGTGTCGCAGTGACCGATAAAAAAGCCCCAGGAGGCCTGCCCATGATGCTCCCCCACTTTCGCTCCTTTACTCCTCAAGGCCTGCGCTGGTCGAAGGCCTTTCCGCTGACCGCATCCGCCGCCATGGCCCTGTGGCTGGGCGGCTGCGCTGCGCCGGGCTCCCAGTTCCAGTCGACCGGGGTCGACCCGTTGCCGGCGCAGTACCAGGACTTCTTTGATGGCGAACAGCCGCGCAATCCCGAATGGATGCATGACAACGCGCTCGACAAAGCCGAGCAGCTGGTCGCTGCGGGGCAGACCCGCGAGGCGATCCTCGAACTGAAGGCCGTGGCGGCCCAGGACATACCCAAGGCGTACTACGAACTGGGCAAGATCTGGGACCAGGGTAAAGGCATCCAGGCAGACCCCGCCAAGGCGGCCACCTACTATGAAGATGCCGTGCGCACCCCTTCCTACATACTGGGCCACGCATCGCTGAATCTGGCCAAGCTGAGTCTTGAGCAGGAAGGTGCCCCCTACCGCCCGGTACTCGCCTACTACCTGCTCGAACAGGCCATGGAAGAGCAGATTGGCCGTGACGAGGGGGTAGTCATGGCATCGCTTCTGGCTCGCGGTGCCGACGGTGTTGCCGCCGACCCTCAGCGTGCCCTGGCGCTTTACCGTCAAGCGGCTGACACCGGCAATGCCGATGCCACTCTGGCCTTGGCCCAGGCTTACGCTGAAGGCGGCTGGCTGGACAACGACCCCGAGCGCTCACGCCAGTATGCGCAGCGCTATGCCGAAGGCCTGCGCGAGCGAGCCGGTGGCGGCGACGTCAAGGCCATGACCGAGCTGGCCGAGCTGTACGCCGCGGATGGCCTGCTTGCCGGCAACGATGAGCAGCGCCTGCATTGGCTGACTCAGGCCGCCCAGGCGGGTGATCCTGGCGCTGTCGCCAAGGCCGGCCGTGAGATGCTCGAAAGCGGCCGCGCCGATCAGGGCGCTGAGCTGCTGAGTGAGGCGGCCAAGACGGGCGATGTCGATGCCATGGAGCGCCTGGGCAAACTGCTGCTCGAGGGAGACGGGCTCAGAGCGCGTCCCATGGAAGCCCGCTCATGGCTTGAAAAGGCCATCGCCGAAGACTCCGTGACGGCGCGTGTCACGCTGGGCCGTGCCCTGCTGGAAGGGGATGCATTGCCGGCCGAGCCGCAGCGAGGCATTCGCCTGCTCGAGGAAGCGGCCAACCGCGATGACGCTCTGGCCCTCGCGGTTCTCGGCCAGGTCTACCTGTCTGACGAACGGGTGCCGTCACAGCCGATCATGGCCGCTCGCTATCTTGAGCGTGGCCATGAACTGGGGCACCCCTTCGCCACCGAGCAGCTGGGACAGCTGTATCTCGAAGGCCGTGGCGTAGCCGCCAACCCGGCCCGCGCCGAACGCCTGCTGCGCGAGGCCATCGAGCAGGGCCAGACCGGCGCCTTGCGGGTACTGGGTGAGGCCTACCTGCAGCAGGACGGCCCGCTGGCCTACCAGCCCAATGAAGCAGAGCGCTTGCTGTCCCAGGCCGTCGAGGCGGGCGACACCAGCGCGGCCACTCGCTTGGGTGAAGCCTACCTCACCGGCGACCTGGCCGGTGGTCAAGGCCTCCAGCAGGCCTCTGTACCCTCACAGCCGCAGACGCCAGCCGCGTCCTCGACCATGTCATCAACCACGTCATCAACCAGGCTTACCACCCCATCGGCGCAGCCGGAGGTCAGCCCCAGAGTCGAGGCGGGTCGTCGTCTGCTGACAGAAGCTGCGGAGCAGGGCGACGCCTATGCCATGGTGGTGCTGGGCCGAGCCTATCGCGATGGTACCGGTGTCGAGCGCGACCTGACCGCGGCGACAGACTGGCTTGAACGGGCCGAGCAAGCGGGCCACCCCTCCGCGGCTGAAGCCCTGCTGCGCACCCAACGGGATCGCGGCAAGGCCGGCGATATCCAGGCCCTGATCGCTTCTGCGCGTCAGGGAAACGTCAACTCCATGGCGGATCTCGGTCGCGCCTATCGTGACGGTCAGGACATTGGCCAGAACAACGCCGAGGCCAGTCGCTGGCTGGAACAGGCCGCTCGTCAGGGTCACCCTGGCGCCGCCGCCGCCCTGGGCCGGATGTACCTGGACGGTGATGGGGTCAGCAGGGATCCCGCCAAGGGCGCCGAATTGCTCAAGATGGCGGTGGCGGGAGGCCACGCCGGCGCGCGAGCAGACCTTGGCGAGCTGCTGCTGAGCGGTAATGGGGTCGACGCTGACCCTGAGCGAGGCCGTCAGCTGCTGCAACAGGCTGCAGAAGCAGGCAACCAGTACGCAGCCCAGACTCTGGGTGAGGCCTATCTGGAGGGCCAGGGTGTCACCGCCGATGGAGAGCAGGCCGAACGCTGGCTCAGCCAGGCCAGCGAGGCCGGCAACCTGTCGGCTCGCTCCGCCCTGGGTACGGCGCTGATTCGTGGCGACCAGCAACTGGCCCAGGACGTACAGCGAGGAGAGCAGCTCTTGACCAGCGCAGCCGACCAGGGGCATGCCGGCGCCCAGGCCAACCTTGGCCGCGAATATCTGCGCGGAGACAACCTAGAGCGTGATACTCGGCAGGGAGCCGACTATCTGCTGCAAGCCGCTCGCCAAGGGCACGAGACCGCGCGGCTGGCCCTGGCCAAGGCCTACCTTGCCGCCAACGGCCTGGAAAACGCCAACCGGGAACAAGCGCTGGTATGGCTGGATGGAGTGATGGACGGCAACTCGCAGCTGGCCTCCCAGACCCTGCATGACCTGCTGTCTGACGAAGCCACCCTGGCCGCCATGCCCGCTGCCATGGAGGCAGACAGCTAATGTCCTGGCCGGCCGGGGCCCAGGCCCTGGCCGACCCTGCCATCTCTCCCCCCTATCTCTCCCCCTCTATCTCTCCATCCCCGCCAGTGTCGCGAGAGCGCGTCGCTGGCTAGCTCTCTAGACGCTCACTCAGGGCCTCGATAAAGGCACGCAGCTTGGCCGACTGGCGAAGTCTGGGCGGGTAGATCATCTGAATCGTACGCGTGCGCTCAGCATACGTCGGCAACACCTCCACCAGCTCCCCCCTGGCCAGATCGTCGGCCACCAGGTAGTCTGCCACTCGCACGATGCCCCGACCTGCCAACGCCTGCCGACGCAGCAGTCGATGATCATTGATGCTCAAGCATCCCTCCAGGGTGACGTCCTCCGAATCGAACGACCACAGCTGTTGCTGGGTGAAGGTCAGGCAACGATGCTCGCGCAATTCTGCCGTGGATTGGGGCTGACCATGGCGCGCCAGATACGAAGGTGCCGCGCAGCAAACCGCGCGGTAGCGCATCAGCGGACGCGCGATCATGCGCTCCGGTGGAACCAGGGTCGAACGAAATGCCAGATCAAAGCGCTCTCGTGTCAGGTCATGATTGCGATAGCTGACGTCCAGGTGCAAGCGTAGTTCGGGATGAGTGCGCTGAAAGTCGTTACAGATGTCCATCAGGTAGTGCTCGGCAAACAGCACCGGCGCCGTAATGCGCAGCTCTCCTGACAGGCGCCCGCCAGCGTGCTCGAGCTCTCTTCCCAGCTCTATCAGGCTATCCTGCACCTGGTCCATGCGCCGCAGCACGCGCTCACCATCTTCAGTGAGCCGCACGCTCCTGGTCGAACGAATCAAGAGACTGACGTTGAGGTCACGCTCCAGACGCCGGACCTGCTCGGACAAATAGCTTTTCGACACGCCGGATTGTTCGGCAGCACGGGTAAAACTCAGCGTGCGGGCGACATCGGCGAACAGTGCCATCCGCTCCAATGTCTTGTGATCAGGACTTGCCATCATCAGATTCCTGCCAATAAAGGACGGTCCGCACCACGAATGACGCCGTGCTTGCAGTAAAACTTTACCCTTGCTGAATGACCGGTGACAGGCCTTACTGTTCACCTGAACGAACAATGTTTTCTCGCTACTGACTTCTAGCGAACGCTAGCCCTAGCTAGAGTGTGGGCAGCCAGAGTGAGGTCGGCCAGGGTGCGGGCAGCCAGAGTGTAGCTTCCCGGCAGGCGTCATCACCCTGGAACCCTGGGCATGCTCCAGGTCCTGGCACTATCCCCTCGGCCCCTCATGTCCGCCCTTGTCACGGAGGAAATCAGCATGACCTACCATCCTGCAGCAGACCGCTATGAACGCATGCGCTACCGGCGCTGTGGTCGAAGTGGTCTGAAACTTCCTGCGCTGTCGCTCGGCCTGTGGCACAACTTCGGTCACAACGCCGACGAGCACAATGCACGCGACATCTGCCGCACGGCGTTCGATCACGGCATCACCCACTTCGACCTGGCCAACAACTATGGTCCGCCCCCCGGCAGTGCCGAACAGATGTTTGGGCGTATTCTGCACTCGGACTTTGCCGGCCATCGCGATGAGCTGGTGATATCCACCAAGGCGGGCTACCACATGTGGCCTGGGCCCTACGGTGAATGGGGTAGCCGCAAGTACCTGCTGTCGAGCCTCGACCAGAGCCTTGCGCGAATGGGCATCGACTACGTCGACATCTTTTATTCCCATCGCTTCGACCCAGAGACGCCGCTTGAAGAGACCATGGGAGCGCTCGACCACGCCGTGCGCTCCGGCAAGGCGCTCTATGCCGGCATTTCGTCCTACAGCCCAGAACGCACTCGCGAGGCCGCCAGACTGCTGCGCGACATGGGCACGCCATGCCTCATTCATCAGCCCAGCTACTCGATGATCAATCGCTGGATCGAAGATGACGGCTTGCTCGACGTTCTCGACGAGGAAGGCATCGGCTCAATCGTCTTCTCGCCCCTCGCCCAGGGACTGTTGACCAACAAGTATCTCGATGGTGTGCCCCAGGACAGCCGTCTGGCCAAGGGCGGCGCCATCCGCGAGGACCACCTGTCGGACGACAACCTGAGGCGGGTAAGGGCGCTCAACGATATCGCCGCGCAACGGGGCCAGACCTTGGCCCAAATGGCGATTGCCTGGGTCCTGCGCCAGGGCCGCGTTACCACCGCATTGATTGGCGCCAGCCGGACGGAACAGGTCGTCGACTGCGTCAGAGCACTGGACAACCCAGAATTCAGCGACGCAGAGCTCGCAGAGATCGACCGCTACGCGGTGGATGGTGGCATCAATCTTTGGGCGCAGTCATCCAAGGCCTGAAAGCACGCGCCTCGTCATGAGGCGCATGTGCCGATACTGCTGCGTCAGCACGATTCCATGGTAACGCTCGGCCGCGTGCAGAGTAGCGCTGCTCGGCTCTGCGGCTCTGTGCCTCCACCCTGCCGTCAACTGAGGTCATGGCAGCTGCAAAAAGAATTTGAGTGATTGCTCAAGATGAGTTTGAATAGCCTCCTAAATACCGGCTAGACAGCCAATGAGGAGCATCACCATGGCACGCGTCATCAACCGCACCCTGCTGGACTGGGGGCGACTGACCGCCAATCTGGTCACCTACCCGGAGGGACATAGCGTCTATCGCCATAATGATCCCATGGGCGGCGGCCGATACTTCAAGCTGAACATGATTCTCAAGGCGCCCAAGGCAGGAGGCGTGTTCGAGACGGAGCGAGTGATCTTCAATCTGTTCGACCGGGTCATCCTGTTCCGGCCTGACCTTTACCAGCACAGCGTGTCGCGGATCGAGAAAGGCCAACGGGTGCTGCTGAGCCTGGCCCTGCATACCCCGTAGCAAGCGACTATCAGTGAAGCGTTCATCAACGTTTCTCGCCGGCTCTCTCGCCCTTCTCTCGCCCTTCTCTCGCCCTTCTCTCGCCCTTCTCTCGCCCTTCTCTCGCCCTTCTCTCGCCCTTCTCTCCACCCCATCGCACGCGAAAACCTCGATACCTTGCCGAATCAGCCGCCACTCAAGGGATAAGGGAACCTGGCGCCTCCTCCCCGGCCAAAGCCAGCATGGCTTTCGTCTTCAGGAGTCGCTGTGGTGTCTGATGCCCTGGTATTGGCGGAAATCGCTGCCAGCCGGTTCGGCCTGGGTCCCCGGCCAGGAGAGCTCGAGCAGATTGCTCACGATCCCCAAGGCTGGGTGCTGGCCCAGCTGGAAGCGCCCCAAGAGGCCCTGCTAGGCCCCGGAGGGACGCCACTGCCCTCCACGCTCGACTATCTGGAGCGCTTCGCCCAGTTTCAGCGCGACCATGCCGAGGCACGGCGACGCATGGCCCGCCAGACGGCAGCGGGCGGGACCTCGCTACCGCGCCTGTCCCAGCGCTTTGGTCGCGATATGCAGGCGGAACGACAAGCTCGGGCACGACAGCAGTGCCTTACGGGCGCCCCGGTGCTGGAACGCTGGGTGATGTTCTGGAGCAACCACTTCTGTGTTTCCGCCGATCGCGGCAAGGTCGTGATGCTGCCCGGCGCCTACGAGCGCGAGGCCATCCGCCCCAACATCACCTCCCGCTTCAGCGACCTGCTGCTGGCAGTGGAACAGCACCCGACCATGCTGCTGTACCTGGAAAACGCAGACTCTGTCGGCCCTTCCTCGGCCGTTGCTCGCGCCGCTCGCCGACGGGCCTCACCGCGATCTCTGGGGCTCAATGAAAATCTGGCCCGGGAAATCCTCGAGCTGCACACCCTGGGCGTCGACGGGCCATACGACCAAGCAGATGTCGTCGCCCTGGCCCAGGCGCTTACCGGCTGGCGCACCCCGCTGGAGATGCCGCCGGCCACGAACCCACCTGATCTGGGCTCCCATGGCAGTGTCTTTCACGAAGCGGCCCATGAGCCAGGTCCACGGATCCTGCTGGGACAGCGTTTCGCTGCAGATGGCGCCGGTCAGGGTCAAGCCATGCTGCGCCTGCTGGCACAGCATGAATCGACAGCTACCTTCATCGCGCGCAAGCTTGCCGGCCATTTCGTGGCAGACCATCCTCCGGCAGAGCTGGTCAGCGCCTTGGCCAGGAGCTTTCGCGATCAAGACGGCGACCTTGCCGAACTCTACCGTACCCTATTCCGTCATCCTCTTGCCTGGCAGCCCGGGGCACCCAAGTTTCGCCGACCTGAGGAGTTCCTGGTGGCCCTTTATCGCGCCTTGGACAAGACCCCACCTTCGACGGGAAATCAGTGGGAACAGGAGCTGCGTCTACTCGGCCAGCGCCCCTTCTGGCCTGGCTCTCCCGCCGGGTGGAGTGACGACAGCCGTGACTGGATCGGCGCGGATGCGCTGTATCGACGTGTTGCACTGGCACGCCGCCATGGACGCGATAGTACGGTGGAACCGCTGGCTCTGGCGGAGCACTGCCTGGGACCCAGGTTACGCGAGGAGACCGCCGTCGCGATCAGCCAGCAGCCCCCTGGGATGGGCCGAGCCATGGTGCTGGCAAGCCCGGAGTTCCAGTGGCGCTAGTCGCCCGACTTCCTCCTTTTCGACCTTCTCATTCCCGACACTCTCGATCCTGAACCCTGGGGATTCGCTACGGAGGCTGCCATGCTGAATCGACGTGATTTTCTCGGACGCCTGGCGCTGGGGTGCAGCATGTGGCTATGGCCGCCCCTCGCCAGGGCCGAGACACACCAGGCGCGTCCTCGTCTGGTGGTGGTATTGCTGCGTGGTGCCCTCGATGGTCTAACGGCACTTCCTTGCCCCGGTGATCCGGCATACGCCAGCTTGCGCGGCGACCTTGCGGCGGCACTGCACCCGACAGCCCCTATGCTGAATGACACCTTTGCGCTGCATCCTGCGCTGTCATTCTGTCATCAACGCTTCCTGGTTGGGGACATGGCCGCCATACACGCCTGCGGCCAGGCCTATCGGGGACGCTCACACTTCAGTGCCCAGGACTGCCTGGAGAACGGCACCGACCATCCGGGTGGCAGTCGCACCGGCTGGCTCAATCGAGCCATTGGCGAACAGGCTCACACCCAAGGCATCAGCCTCACGGATGACCGCCCTTTGATGATTCGAGGGCCCGCCCCCATCACCAGCTGGGTCCCCTCCCCCACCTCGGACGCTACCCGCGTGCTGGCCGCCAGAATGAGCGGGCTCTATCGACACGACGAGCGGCTGGGTCCGGCCTTCGCCAGAGCCCTGGAGATGCAGCGCATCGTTTCAGATGAGGTGGTGGGCGGTACCCGCCTGGAGGACATCATGCCGGCGGCGGGACGCTTTCTGGCACCTGCCGAGGGAGCCAGTGTGGCGCTGATCGATGACCAGGGCTGGGATACGCATGCGCGCCAGAACGCCGTACTGGCGCGCAAACTTGCCGACCTGGATCACGGCCTGTCAGCGCTGCATCGGCAGCTCGGCGCTAGCTGGCGGCATACGGCCGTGGTGGTAATGACCGAGTTCGGTCGCACCGTTCGCGTCAACGGCAGCGGTGGCACCGACCACGGCACCGCCAGCTGCGTGCTGCTGGCTGGCGGCGCCATCCGAGGGGGCAAGGTCCACGGCGACTGGCCGGGTCTCGCTCGCCTTCGCGACAATAGAGACCTTGTCGCCGCTCAGGATATTCGCAGCGTGCTGAAGGGAGTGCTGCGAGATCATCTGGGGCTGCAGCGTGCCGCACTGGATACCACCGTCTTCCCGGACAGCAGGACCATCGCCCCGTTTGAAGGGCTGATCAGAGCCACCTGACACCGTCGTCTCTCCCCCAATACTCACTCAGGATTCCTCACTCAGGGACCACGTCACCGCTTGGTGCTTATATCAGAGACGAGTTCCTGTCGGCTGCGCCAATGCATGCCAATGCAAGGAGGTAAGGGGGGGCTTTCATCGGGCATATTGTTACGATATAACATATAAAAACCTCCCAGGAGCCTTCCTTCCATGTCGCTTTCTCAGCCGCGCCCCGTCGCGCCCTCCCTCTCTATTGGCTCAAGCAGCGCGCTGGTCGACTCCCCCCAGGCCGCCGCAGCGCCCCTGCAGGCTCACAGCAACGTGCCACACTGGGCGATGGGTACCGAGGCCAGCGTGTTGCCTCGAATCTATGAAGACACTATCACCATCTCCGTGCTCCAACGGGCCCTGCCTGCCGTTCTGGAAGGCAGCGCTCAAGCCCAATGCCACAGCGAGCGACTGTGGAGCTTTCAATGGCTGGGTCCCGCCAATACGGACATGAAGCAGGCCCTGCTGCGCAGCTTGCCTGCGGCTGAGCAAGCGACAGCACTGATCGACGACGTCATGCTGCTGACAGAGGCCATGGGGATGCTGTTCGACACTGACAGCCTGGGGGTCAGACTGCGCCTGATGAATGCCGCGATGTGCCCGCGCTTCCATTGTGACAAGCTGCCGGTGCGCATGGTCACGACCTATGTCGGCGCAGGCAGCGAATGGCTGCCGGAGTTTGCCGTCAATCGTCAGGGACTGGGCGCTCCGACCCCGGACAAGCCCGACGTGCTGCGCGAGCCCAGCGCGATTCGGGCGCTGGCACCAGGGGACCTGGCGCTGTTGAAGGGAGATGGCTGGGCCGGCAATGAAGGGCGGGGCCTGGTCCATCGCAGCCCCGCCATGGCGTCGGGCGGTCGACGCCTGCTGCTGACGATTGATCCGGCCTGAGCCGGCGCGGGCTCAGTGGACCTTGAGACGGGGGCCCACTGAGCGACCGAAGGCATCGCTCACCGCTTCGGCAGCACCCTTCCAGGGGCCCAGCAAGAGGAACTGATGCTGTCGCTGCAGGCCCTGATACGCGGCTCGGGCCAGGCGCCCGCGCAGCGTGATGTCATCAGCAAAGACGCCGCGCAGGGTACCCACGCTGCCCGCCTCGCCCAAGGACAGCAGGGTCCCCTTGTCCTCGTAGCGGAAGGGGGCCGGGTCATCTCCTGCCAGAAAACGCGGCAATTCTCGGGCCAGGTGTTCGGCCTGCTCGCTGGCGGCCTGAGCGGTAGGAGGCGCCGGGCTTTCCTCGATCCAGGAGCAATCCCCAAGTGCAAACACCGCGTCATTGTCCATGGCCTGGAGGCTCGGCCTAACGATCCACTGGCGCTTGTCATTGACCGCAAGCCCCTTCATTCGACTCGCCAGCGGTGGGCCAACCCGTCCGGCCGCCCAGATGGTCATGTCGGCGGGGAAGGACTGACCACCCTCGGTGGTGACACGCTGGGCGCTGACCGCGTTGACCTGCTGCGCGGTATGAATGTCGACCCCGGCCTCCTGCAGACGCGCCTGCACGACGTGCCGTACTTCGTCGTCCATACCAGGCATAAAGGTGTCGGTTGCCTCCAGCAAGGTGACCTTGACCTCGGGCTGGATCTCCTTGGGCGCCATGCTGGATGCCCTGGCCTCGGTAGCCAGCAGGCCAGCCAGTTCGACGCCGGTCGCCCCTGTTCCCACGATGGCGACATGATAGGGATCGCTGCACCCTTGGGAGCGGCGCGCCAGCAGACCGGCCGAGAAATGGCGATACAGTCGTTCTGCGTCTCGCTCGCTATCGAGCAGGAAGGCATTGTCGAGAACGCCGTCGACCCCCATGTCCGGGGTCACGCCCCCCAGTGCCAGCACCAGTGCGTCATACGACAGCTGTCGCTCGGCGACCAGTACACGCCCGTTGTCGTCCTTCCATGGCGCCAGGGTAAAACGCTTGTGGCCAGCGTCTACGTCAGCCAATTCGCCCTGCTCGAAACGAAATCCCCACTGCTGCGCCAAACCAGCGTAATCCAGCTCATCAACGCTGGCCCGGGTGAAGCCCGCCGCCAGCTCGTGCAGACGAGGCTTCCACACATGGGTCGCATCGCGATCCATCAGCAACACGTCCTTGTGCCCGGCCTTGGCCAAACGAATGGCCAGTTCCAGGCCGCCGGCTCCACCACCAACAATCACGATGCCCTCACTGCGAGTGTTCATGGGACCTCCTGTCGATGGCCTCCCGGACGATCCGGCAGGCCTTGGATCAGGCCTACCCTAACATCGCTCACTGATGCTTGCGCCCCGATACGTCGGTCGCCAGGGCATTCGACGTGTACGAAAGGCAGTTAGAGCATTGCCGCTATACCACTGACATACCTAAGAAAAATAAGAAACATATGACGTAACGTTAAGTTAAACCAGCGCGGAGTTTCTTCTAAAGGTATGGTAGGTGCCTTTACGGCCAACACCGCTATCACTCCTTGAGGATCTCTCCTGCATGGACCATACCGTTGCGTCCTATCATCCCGCGCTCGTCGTGCTGAGTCTCGCTATCGCCGCCATTGCCTCATTGACCGCGCTGGACCTGGCAGGCCGGGTCAAGTCCAGTCGCGGACTGGCTCGGCAGCTTTGGCTGGCCGGGGGCGCCTTTGCTATGGGCACCGGCATCTGGTCGATGCACTTTGTCGGCATGCTGGCCATGGATACGGCTTCCCGTTCCGCCTACAACATCCCGCTGACCCTTGTCTCACTGCTGGCCGCCTTGCTCGCCTCGGCACTGGCCCTGGCGACCGTGCAGGGAGGCCGGCTCACCTGGCCCAGGCTGACATCCGGTGCCATCATCATGGGCACTGGCGTGTGCCTGATGCACTACATCGGCATGGAAGCCATGCTGTCGATCACCGAGCTGCGCTATCGCATCGATCTGTTTCTGGCCTCGGTCGCCGTTGCCGTTGTCGCCTCCGCCCTCGCCCTCACCCTGGCCTTTCGACTGAATCGTGAAGGCATACGATCTCCGCTATGGCAGCGGGGTCTTGCTGCGCTGATCATGGCCGTCGGCATCGCTGGCATGCACTACACCGGCATGGCTGCTACCAGCTATCAGCGCGTGCCCATGGCCGTCGATGCCGGCGGCCTGGGTAACGGTCAGCTCGCCTTCCTTGTGGCACTGGCCTCGATCTTCATCATGGTGACGGCGCTGCTCATCTCCATCTACGACGCCCACCTGTCGTCACGCAATGCGCTGCTGGCCGACTCGCTGCAACGCGCCAATCAAGAGTTGAAGGATCTGGTCCACCAGGACGCGCTGACGCAGCTTCCCAACCGGCTCAAGCTCGAAGAGCACCTGGACGCGATGATTGCCACCGAGTCTGCGAGCTTCGCGGTGTTTTTCGTCGATCTGGATCGCTTCAAGCAGGTCAACGATTCGCTGGGACACCATGCTGGTGACGAACTGATCAAGGGCGCAGCCGCCCGGTTGAAATCAGCGGTGCGCGATGGCGACCTGGTCGCCCGGGTCGGTGGCGACGAGTTCATGATCGTGGCGGGCCCCAACATCACACATGGCGATGCAGAGGCCATGGCGCGCCGAATTCTCAGCGCGCTGGACAAGCCCTTCCAGATTCACAAGAGCATGGTGAAGGTTTCCACCAGCCTGGGGATCAGCCTGCATCCGGAAAACGGCAGGTCCCGCCACGACTTGATGGTGCATGCTGACGCCGCCATGTACAGCGCCAAGCAGAACGGCCGCAACACCTACCAGTTCTTTGCACCCGACATGACTCACGCGGCGGACCGCCGCAGCATCCTCGAACAGCGCCTACGCCATGCCCTCGACAACGACGGTCTGACCCTGGCCTACCAACCCAAGATCAATGTGCACAGCGGCCAGGTGGCGGGAGTAGAAGCCCTCTTGCGCTGGCACGATGAGGAACTTGGCCAGATTGCCCCCGATGAAGCGATTCCTCTGGCGGAAGACTGCGGGCTGATACTGCCACTGGGTGAATGGGTCCTGCGCACGGCCTGTCGCTTCTCCTGTCAGTGGATGGAGGAAACCGGCCAAGCCCTGCCAGTCGCCGTCAATATCTCGGCAATTCAGCTGAACCACCGAGGTTTCGTCGACACCATCAAGACCGTGCTCACCGATACCGGCCTTCCGCCCAACCTGCTGGAACTCGAGTTGACCGAGACCTGCCTGGTGCAGAACCCGGATCGCGCCATGGAAGTCCTGGGCACCCTGCGGGAGCTCGGGGTACTGATGTCCATTGACGATTTCGGTACCGGATACTCGAACCTTACCCAGTTGAAGAACCTGCCCGTCGACCGCCTGAAGATCGATCGCAGCTTCATGGAAGACGTCGCCAACAACAGCCAGGACGCGGCGATCGTCCGGGCCGTCATCTCACTGGCCCGAAGCCTTGGGCTGCATATCATCGCCGAGGGGATCGAGAACTCGGAGCAGCTGGCGTTTATCAGCAAGCTTCAAGGGCATGAGTACCAGGGATACCTGTTCAGCAAGCCCGTCCCTGCAGCCGAATTAAGGCGCCTTCTGGAGGAACGTGCCACGCAGGTGCTGGTCGATCAGCCGCTACGCGCTCACGGCATCCCGCCAGACCAGCTACCGGCCTGAATCGCCCTGTCCTGCGCCACTTGACCCGAACCGGCCGGCCGCGTCACGCTGCCCAACACGCCCCCGTCACAGAGATCCCATGAATGACGCATGTCCAACGCCTGGAAACTGACACGTCCGCGCCGAGTGATGCGCAGTCTCCTCAAGACAGGCTGGTGATGCTGTTGGCTCGAGTGGAAAAGGGCGACCGAGAGGCATTTGCCGAACTGTACCAGGCAACCTCGGCGAAACTTTTCGGCACCGTGCTGCGTATCCTCAAGGACACAACGTGGGCAGACGATGTCATTCAGGACGTTTACGTGACCATTTGGCAAAAGGCAGATCGCTTCGATCGACAGCGCGGCTCCGTCATCGGCTGGATGGCGACCATCGCCCGCAATGCGGCCATCGATGACCTGCGCAGAGCACCCCGCCACCAGAGTGAGGACGACAGTCACCTGGAGCACGCCGCAGCTACCCAGGCCTCGGCCTTCGAGCAGCGAGACCAGGATGAGTCCTCCGACCGCCTGTCGCAGTGCCTGGAGGAACTGGAGGAGACACGCAGCCAGATGGTCCGGCTGGCCTACCTGGACGGCTGGTCGAGGGCCGACCTGGCCACCCATTTCGGGCAACCCGTCAACACCGTCAAGACTTGGTTGCATCGCGCTCTCAAGCAATTGAAAGGATGCTTGTCGACATGAGCGATCTTACTGACAAGGACCTCCTTGCCGCCGAGTTTGTACTCGGCACACTCGACGATTCCGAGCGCCAGCAGGTCCACCGGCAACGCCAGCAAGATGGCGAGCTTGAGCAGCTGATCCAGGCCTGGGAGGCACGGCTCGCGCCCCTGGGCGATGAGGTCAAGTCCATTGCTCCTGGCCCCCACCTGCTGGCGCGTATCGAGCGACGTATCGACGCTGTCGAAGCTCGGGCCGCGTTGCAGCATAGCGATGATCGGGTTACCCGGCTGCGCCGTCGTTTAACCCTCTGGCGAGGGATGGCTGGGGTCTCTTCTGCCGCAGCGTTGATACTGGCAGCCTTACTGGTGGGTGCACCGACGTCATCTCCCGACCAGTCCCAGTTTGTCGCGGTGTTCCAGCAGGACGACCAGCAACCCGCCTTCATGTTGAGCGTCAACCTTGAACAGCGCCGCCTGCACGTCATGCCCGTTACCGCCAAGCCGATGGAAGACCGCTCTTACCAGCTATGGATCAAGGAAGCCTCCCTGGGGCCGACGCCACAGTCGGTGGGGGTCCTGGACGACGACCTAAGCATCGACCAGAGCGCTCTGCAGCAGTACTCGCCCGAGCTGCTGAAACGGGCCACCTTTGGCATCAGTGTCGAGCCCTCGGGAGGCTCACCCACCGGCCAGCCCACGGGCCCCGCCATTCACGGGTATCTGTATCCCACCCAGGCCCCCGGCAACCAGCGTCTCTAGCCATGGCCGCAGAGAGGAACGCTTCCTCTCTGCCGCATCGGCTTTGTCAGCACCAGCTCAGGCCCCGTGGATTCCTCTGATCTATTCCCAAGGGGTCCTGCGAAGTGCCTCCTTCAGCGTTCTCCCAACGTCAATCGCCGGGACAGCAGCGCCTTAAGCGAACTTCAACAGTGCGCGGTTTTCCCCGTTTCTGACTGAAACCTTTGTCGTTCATGAAACCTTTGCCTTTCATGACACGTATCTGTTGCTGGCGAGCGAGCAGCCAACGGCATACCAGCGTGCCCCCGCTGCAGTGCCCCACGCCATAGGGCGCGATCATAGTGGCGCGACCATAGCGGCGCGAGGGCGTCTTCCGCGAGGGTGAGCGTTGCATGCCTGCCACCTGTTCGCCTCACCACTTCCCTGCTTGGCCGCCCTCCCGGCGGCCTTTTTTATCAAAGGCACAACGATCAAAGGCACAGCGATCAAAAAAAACCTCGCCGCTGAAACTTTGTGCCCAGAGGCTACGTACCTGACAGTGACTCGGCGCCACACCACGGGCCCGAGAGCCAAAGCCAGTCAACTGCACCAGGAGAGAATGATGTTCAAACAACTGACAGCAAGCATCCTCGTCAGCTCAGCAGTTTTCCTCACCGCTGGCGCCCATGCCGACCATCATGCGGACATGGAAGGATCCCATGATCTTGGCGTGTGGGCAGACGACCAGTCCGTTGCCGAGGGCACCGTGACGGCAGAACGCATCGTTGCCGAAAACAACGGCTGGATGGTCGTTCACCGCACCGATGACAGCCACAAGCCGGGTCCGGTAGTCGGCTACGCTCCGCTCAAGGCTGGCGAGAACACTGACATTGCCGCGATCCTGACAGAGGAAGTGGCCAATGGTGACATGCTGATGCTGATGCTCCACGGCGAAGATGGCGGCAACCAGACCGGCGTCTTCGAGTACACCCTTGGCGCCAGCGAAGATGGCCCGGTCAAGGTGGATGGCAACCTGGTGATGGCCGTCATCACGGCTCAGTAAGCCATCTCGCCAAGGTTCTTGCCCCTACATAACGCAAGTGTTGGCTTGAACCTGACAACGACGCGCATCAGCCAGCGCCCCGCTCTTGTCGAGCGGGGCGCTGGCGTGTTGTGCCAGGCAGGCGCAACGGAAAAAAGGCACCACGGTGATCACCCGTGATGCCAATGGGCACAGCCTATGAAGAGAGACCAAGGTCCAGCGAGACGCAGGACCTAGAAGACCAGGCTTAGAACAACAGGTGAGTGGCCAGCGCCACCATCGGCAAGGCCACCAGGGTACGCAACAGAAACACGACGACCAGATCCAGCACGGTCAGCGGAATCTTGGACTCGAGCATGGCATTGGCACTTTCGGTGAAGAAGATGATCTGCACCGTCGACAGCGTGCAGACAAAGAACACCGCCATCGGGTCGACCTCTGCACCAGAGATGATGATGGCCGGCAGAGCAATCTCGGCGATCGCCACCAGCACGGTAGGCGCAATGGCGCTGGCATCAGGCAGTTGCAGCGCTGAAATCAGCGGCTCAACCACGCTGCCAAGCATGTCGAAGACAGGCGTATAGGTGGCCAGCAGCAGCGCCAGTGTGGCGATGGCCAGAATGTAGGCGACGATTTTCTGGGCGAAGGTAATGGCTTCCCAAAACCCCTTGTAGAACACATCCAGACGGGTCTGTGCGGCGCGCTCGGCTGCCGCGGCACAGGCACGAGCGATAATAGGGGTGTCACTGGTGCTCTGAAGATCTTCAGCCGTCTGCGGGTTACCCGCGAAGTAGACATCGCGCTTGCGCGACAGCGGCGGAATCCTGACCATCAACGCCGCCACGGTGAAGTTGATGACAAAGGACATCAGGATCATGTGGGGCAGATACGCCATGATGCCGCCAATGGAGGCCAGCAAGGCAAAGAAGCCCAGGCTGCAGATGCTGAAGTTGGTGGCAATGGCCGCAGATTCACGCTCGGTATAGTGGCCTTCCATGTACAGCTTGTTGGTGATGAAGATGCCCACCGCGGGTGCCGCCACGAAAGACGCCACCGCATCCACAGCAGACTTTCCAGGCAAGCGATAGAGGGGGCGCATCAAGGGTTCCATCAGCGTGCCGACGAACTCCAGAAAACCGAACTCAGTCAGGAAGATGACAAAGAAGCCGGCGATGGTCACAGTCAGGAAGACGCTGCCGCCAAGGTACAAGGCAAGCCCGCCGACATCCTCGTGCAACAGCCACTGTGGGCCGACCCCAAACGCCAGCAGCCCAGCGAACACCGCCGCCAGCAGGAAGGTGATTCCGGTCATGGTGCCGTCCTGACGATGATAACGCCGGAGTCCTTCATGCCCGGAAATACGTGACATCAGCCACGTCACACACAGCAGTACGATCAGTCCAAGCGTGATGAAATTCAGCGCTCCCCCCAGGGTCTGCTTCAGCAGGTTGATCATGATGACCAGGGGGATGGTCATCTGTCCGTCACCGTGAGGGAGCGGTAGAAAGAAGATACCCAGACCGATCAAGCTGCCTGCCAGCGAGATCAGTCCAGCGCTAGATGATGTGGATGCCACCTTGGGATTATTCATGTTGTGTCTCCAGTGGGGGCTGGCAATCGAAAGGTGTCACGGTATGCGCCCGTGACAGGGCCGGACGACCATGCTCCGGCCCGTCGCTTGGTGTCTGCGTCGTCTGCGCAGGCTGTCTAGCGGCGTTGCAAAGCGCTTTCCAACTCCGGCAAGGCCTGGAACAGATCGGCCACCAGGCCGTAGTCGGCTACCTGGAAGATCGGCGCCTCCTCGTCCTTGTTGATGGCCACGATGACCTTGGAATCCTTCATTCCCGCCAGGTGCTGGATCGCCCCACTGATGCCGACGGCGATATAGAGCTCGGGCGCGACGATCTTGCCGGTCTGCCCCACCTGCAGGTCGTTGGCCACATAGCCGGCGTCGACCGCGGCCCGCGAAGCACCAATGGCCCCGCCAAGGGCATCGGCGATACCGTCGAGCAGAGCGAAGTTGTCGCCACTTCCCATTCCACGACCGCCGGAAATGACGACCCTGGCCGAGCCCAGCTCCGGCCGGTCACTGGCGGCCTGGGACTCACTGACGAAGAGCGAGTGCTCGTTATGAGCCGTGACAGGCAGCACCGACACTGGAGCGGTCTGGTCGCGATTGGCCGCTGCCTCAAAGGCGGTGACCCTGACGGTGATGACCTTGATGGGGTCCAGGCTCTGGACAGTGGCAATGGCATTGCCTGCATAGATCGGCCGCTTGAACGTGTCCTCGTCTATCACCGCCACGATCTCTGAAAGCTGTGCCACGTCCTTGAGCGCCGCCAAACGCGGCAACACGTTCTTGCCCGTGGTCGAGGCCGCTGCCAGCACGTGGGTGTAGCCGTCGGCAAGGGTGACAAGTAGCTCGCCCATAGGCTCGGCGAGTTGATGGTCAAGGACGGATGAATCTGCCAACAGAACCCGACTCACGCCCTCGATGCCGGCAGCGCCTTGCGCCACTTCAGTGACCTGAAGGCCTGCTACCAGAACGTCGATCTCGACGTTGGCGTCCTGCTGGCAGTCCGCGATCTGCCTGGCGGCAGCCACCACCTTGGCAGTGGCCGCAGCGAGTTGTTCCTGATGATGTTCGGCCAGTACGAGTAGCTTCATGAGATCACCTTGGCGTCGTTTCTGAGTCGCTCCACGAGCTCGCTGACCGAGCTCACCTTGATGCCTCCCTGTCGCTCGGCGGGGGGCTCTACCTTGAGCAGCCGCTGGTGAGCCGTCACGACGACCTCCAGCTCCTCCGGCGTCCAGCGATCCAGCGGCTTCTTCTTGGCCTTCATGATGTCCGGAAGCTTGGCGTAGCGTGGCTCATTCAGGCGCAGATCCGCAGTGATGACCGCCGGCAGCGTCAGCTCCAGTGTCTCAAGCCCACCATCGATCTCGCGGGTGACCCGCAGCGCATCACCCTCAACGCTCAGCTGGGAGGCAAAGGTGCCCTGGGGTACGCCCATCAGCGCAGCCAGCATCTGCCCGGTCTGATTGTTGTCCGAGTCGATCGCTTGCTTGCCCAGCAGCACCAGACCAGGTTTTTCCGCTGCGACCACCGCCTGCAGCAGCTTGGCGATGACCAACGCATCAAGCGCCGCCGGGGCATCGACGTGGATGGCTCTGTCGGCTCCCAGCGCCAGTGCGGTACGTAACTGCTCCTGGACGGCCTGGGGGCCAATGCTTGCCACCACGACCTCACTGGCGACTCCCGCTTCCTTGAGACGAACGGCCTCTTCCACCGCAATTTCACAGAAGGGATTCAAGGCCATCTTGACGTTGCTGAGGTCAACATCGGAGTGGTCCGGTTTGACCCGGATCTTGACGTTGTAATCGATGACGCGTTTCACCGCGACGAGGATTTTCATGGTGATACCTCCTTGTTCGGGTGTTACGCCGTGATGGCTCGACCGATGATGATCTTCTGGATTTCCGAGGTGCCCTCGAAGATCCGCGTAATGCGCGCATCGCGGTAATAGCGCTCGATCGGCAGATCGCTGATGTAGCCATACCCGCCATGTACCTGCACCGCGGCATCGGTCACCTTGGCCGCAGCCTCGGACGCCACCAGTTTGGCTACCGCGGACTCTAGGCTGAAGCGCTGCCCGGAATCACGTGCATCCGCCGCCTTGTAGGTGACCAGCCGTGCCGCCTCCAACTGGGCATGCATCTCGGCCAACATCCACTGAATGCCCTGGTGGCGGCCCAGCGGCTTGCCTGCGATGATGCGTTCCTTCGACCAGGCGATGGAGGCGTCATAGGCAGCTCGGGCAATCCCCACGCTCATCGCCGCCACTTCGACACGTCCTCGGTCCAGCACTTCCATGGCGGTCGCGAATCCCGCGCCCTCCTCCCCCATCAGGGCGTCATCGGGAAGCACACAGTCAAAGCCGATCTCGTAGATGTGGCTGCCGCGCAGACCAAGGGTCTTTTCTGGGCTGGAGAAGCTGATCCCGGGCGTATGACGATCTACCAGGAAGGCCGAGATACCGCGATGTCCCTGGTCAGGGTCAGTCTTGGCGTAGACCACCAGGAAGTCGGCGAAGGCGCCATTGGTGATGTAGTGCTTGGTGCCAGTCAGATGCCAGCCGTCAGCGGTGCGCACCGCGCGGGTTCGCATCTCGGCAGGATTGGAACCGGCACCAGGTTCGGTCAGCGCGAAAGCGCCGAGTTTCTCACCGCTTGCGCACAGCGGCAGCAGCGCCTGCCGCTGTGCCTCGGTGGCACCGATCAGTACCGAGTCGGTGGCGAGAAAGTGCGCCGTCAGCGACGAGCAGGTCGCCGCACAGTGGTAGGCAATTTCCTCCACTGCCAGGGACATGCCAATACTGGAGATATCGACACCACCGTACTCGGAAGGCAGGTTCATGCTCCAGAAGCCCAGCTCGCCCAGGGCACGCAGGCTCTCCTGGCAGAATTCCCGGGTCTCGTCGTAACGGGCTGCATGGGTCTTCAGCACATCGGCGCAGACGCGATGGGCGGCATCCTGAAACGCGATATCGTCTTCATTGAAGGTAAAGTTCATGCGTCAATCTCCTGATCGAGGTCCACGGTGTGCTGACCGAGCGTCGGCGCGGGGCGATGGCAGACGACCCGCTGACCATTGAAGAAAACCGGCTGGGCGGGGGACTTCCACTGCCCCATGTCGAGTAACAGCTGGCGATCCTCGGCATGCTGTGATTCGGCAAGCTGGGCAATGTCCCAGATGGGGGAAGCGGGAACCCCTGCTTCATCTAGACGCGAACAGACGTCTTTCACCGAGTAGTGACGGGTCCAGCGTTCGATCTCGGCCTTGAGTGCGGCCTGATGGATGCAACGCTGCTCGTCATTGGCAAAGCGCGGATCGGTCAACAGCTCAGGGGCTTCCATGCACTCGGCAAGGCGGGCAAACAGCGGGTTATTGATGACGGCGATAATCACCTGGCCATCGCTGGCCTCGAAGCTATCGAACGGAGCGGACAGCGGATGACGGTTGCCGATAGGCGCAGGCGTGGGGCCACCAGCGATGAACTGCGCCAGATTGGTGACCTGCATGGCAAACAGACAATCGAGCATCGACACGTCAAGGTGACAGCCAAGGCGTTCTCCATCCCGCTCCCGTGCAAACAGGGCGGCACAGATTGACCAGCTCGCAAACATGCCAGCACAGACATCTCCCAGCGATTCGCCAATCCGCGTGGGGTGTCCTCCCTCGGGACCGGTGGCAGCCATCAGTCCCGACAGTGCTTGCGCAATGATGTCGTAGGCGGGCTTTGACCGCATGCTGCCCGTCTGACCAAAGCCCGAGATCGAGCAGTAGATCAGCGACGGAAAGCGCTCACCCAGACTCTTCTCGTCAATACCCAGGCGCTCGGTCACGCCCGGACGGAAGTTTTCCACCAGTACGTCCGCCCCTTCGCATAAAGTGAAGAAACGCTCGCGATCGGTGGCATCCTTGAGGTCCAGACATACACTCTTCTTGCCGCGATTGAGCATCGAGAAGTACAGGCTTTCCCCCTGGACATAGGGCGCAATGTGACGACTGTCATCACCATGGCCCGACTCGACCTTGATGACGTCCGCCCCCAGGTCCGCCAGCATCGCGGTGCAATAGGGCCCCGCCAGCACCCTCGACAGATCAAGAATGGTGACCCCTTCCAATGGCTTCATCGTGCCAGTCCTCCAGCGTCTTGTTATTGAGACGTGGCACGACGATCTCGACGAGCCACACAATATGTATATACATATCTTGGTCGTCATAAAAGCCTGAGGCACAGCGACAATATTTTGCCAACTCGCAAAAAAGTAAAGAAATCTTTGTTTTTACTATCAAACCCAATATTCAGGCAGGGGCTAAAAGTAGACTAAAGTCAAAGGAAGAACAGGCGAAGATGGCTTGGCAGGCACAAATTGGTATATACATCTTGATGCACCGACCCATTCTGTACCGAGACGCCATCACCTGGACGCTACCCGTGAAGGGCGAGCGTGAAGCGACCGCATGGCGGGACAATCGGCACGGCGGATGAGGACGCAGCGCAGAGCAGCATCAAAGGTTTGGCCGTGCCATCAACCGTGGCGGGAGGTGTTCAGCTTGTAGCGATGTCCAGGATGGAGAAGCTGGGTATAGCTGATAAGAAGCTCTCCTGACCAGGTACGACGCACGACCAGCAGGCAGGCCTGATGAGGCGGGATCTCGAGTAGACGCGTTTCTTCAGCCGTCGGATTGATCGCTTCGACGCTGTTTTCCACGTCGGTGACGGGGTAGCGCGCGACCAGGATGGCGTTTGGGGTCTGCCGCGTGAAATCGTGCTTGAGGTAGTCCGGTGCCAGTCGAGGATTGACGTGGCGTCGCTCGAGCTGAATGGCCACGCCATCTTCCCGATGCAGAATCTCGGAGTAGAACACCATGGTCCCGGTCTTCACGCCAAGGAAGACCGCCACCTCCTCAGACGCCTCCACCTCCTCGAGCGCGATGATGTCACTGGAGTGCTCGCCACCTCGCGAGCGAATTTCGTCAGCAATATTGCGAATATCGAACAGGGACGACTCGGACTTGCGCTGGCTGACATAGGTGCCAGAGCCGACGCGCCTGACCAGCAGACCGCTCTGCACCAGGTCCCTGATGGCCTTGTTGGCGGTCATCCGGCTGACACCGAACTCCCGAGCGAGCGCATTTTCGGCGGGAATGCGATCGCCAGCAGAAAAGGTCCCTTCTTCGATATGAGATAGCAAATGCTCCTTGATTCTGGCGTAACCAGGCCGCTTGCTGACCATGAGGGATCCTTTTACTGGCATAAGGGCCCAAGTGTAGCCACGGCCCTTACCCCAGGGAAGCAGGTAAACGACACCTCACTCGATAAAGCCCGCCACGGCACCGAGAATTCCGTTACAGCATCGCTCCGCGCTCGGTGGCCACTTCGGCATCGGCCGGCTCTGAGCTCGTCAATGGCGGACAGGTATCGACGATAACGTCGATTCCGGCCCACACCCCCTGCCAGGAGTATGTCATGACGCCCTGATACCCCGTCGTACCATCGCAAAAACGGATATCAAAATCGGCGATGTGCTGCTCGGCATATAGCCTGAGCTGTTCCGAGCCAAAGCCTCCGGAATCGTCATGATTCTCTAGAAAATAGGCGGTTCCAGCACCGCCAAACAGCGACAACACGCCATTGTCCGTGTACTCGTAGAAGAGCAGGGAATAGGGGCTACTGCGGTAAGCGTGCTCGTTACCGACAAACTCTACCGACATCCTTTCCATGGCCTTGTGGCGCACACTTTGATAGAGCGCCTGCCGGTCGCTGACCGGATGTCTGACCAGGTAGAGATTGGGAGTGACCTTGGACTGGACAAAGGTCATCGGACGAACGGTATCGACCGCCCTCGGGCCCACTACCGCCAGCACGCCCAGTCCGACCAGGCCAGCGACCCTCCATCGTCTCATGCTGTTCACGTGGCACTTACCTCGATATCACCAAAGCGACGGTTCGAATGGCAGAGAGGGTCAGTCGAAGCGATGTTGCGCGCCTTGCCTTGCGCTCGAGCGCTTCTCATAGGCACCCGTTCAACCCTACACCCATTTCGCCCTATGTCTCTTCCATCCTACCCCCATTCAAACCCTGCGGCGGATACCCGCCCGGACGAGGCTTCCGCAGGAGTTGTGGCGCTCCCGCGCGCGCTCCTTACCGGCCGTCCCCGTCGGCCTCGATGGATTCACCGAGCCTGGAGCAGAAACGCCCCCAGGCCAGCTGCAGGGACGGCAGCCAGGGAAGGCCATGCAACGCGCTGTGCACCATGCCGTTAGCGATTTCCAGTGATACCTGCGCCGAGGTGCGGGACCATTGCGCTACGGCGCCTTCTATCATTGCCGTCAGCGGATCATGCTCGGCCGCCAGCACATGCATATGCTGCGATGGCGGCAGGTACCCATCATGGGCGGGAACCGTTGCCGCGACCATCGTCCACAACGCCAGGACGTCATCGCGGCTCAGCAGCGGCGCGTCTGCCCCCAAGAGAGACGCCTGTGGCGTGCCGACCACCGGATAGATCAACCCCAGCGGCGGCACGCCGGCGCCCTCCCGAGCCAGTGTCGCCGCCGCATCCAGAACCAGCCGACCTCCAGCGCTGTCCCCCACCGCGGCGACAGGATCACAGGCCTGCCACACGCCGAGCACGTCCGATAGAGCGTCACTGTAGGACGACTCGGGCAACAGGCGGTAGTCAACGCTGACCACTTCCCGGCTCAGGGCCTGCACCAGGGCTTCAGCGACGCCACGGTGGCTGCGGCTGGACCCCAGCGTCCAGCCGCCACCATGGGCGTACACTACGACGCCACCGCCCTGGCGCGGGCCGTCCCGTGGCCATAGCCTGGTCACCGGCACCCCGGCAATGGTGGTGGCCTCGTCGGCGATGGTGGCACTGTTCAGCTGAAAGCTCTGGCACAGACGCTCGTAGCCACGCCGGGCGTCAACGGGGGGCATCCCTTGGAGTCCGCAGAGTCCCTGCCGATAGCGGTTGATGAACGCTTCAATTTCCATAAGGCCTTCCGTAGGCAGATGTGCCACATCATGGTAGCGATGTCTCGGCGCGCCAGGCATTTACATCGGCAATCGCCCCCATTGCGAAGACTCGTACCCAGTCCCTTGGCAGCCTGTCGACTTGGGCTAGAATCAAGGCTCAATTTCCAGCCGGACGTCAGAATGCCGTTACAACACTTCGCTAAAACAACAATTACCACGGGCCTGTTCGCCCTCCTGACCGCCACCGCCCAGGCCGACGATGAGATCGTGGTCGGCGGCAAGAACTTCACCGAACAGCAGATCATCTCGAGCATGACCGCCCAGTACCTGGAGCATCTGGGTTACGACGTGGACAAACGCGCCGGCATGGGATCCGCGGTGCTGCGGCAGGCACAGGAAAACGGCCAGGTGGACGTCTACTGGGAGTACACCGGCACCTCGCTGATCGTCTTCAATGGCGTTGACGAAAAGCTGGACGCCCAGGCGACCTATGATCGCGTCAAGGCCCTGGACGCCGACAAGGGGCTGGCCTGGCTTGAGCCTTCCGGCGTCAACAACACCTATGCCATCGCCATGCGTGAGGCCGATGCCGAGGCCATGGACATCACCAGCATTTCGGACATGGCGTCGGCGATCAACGCAGGCGAAGAGCTGCTGTTTGCCTCCAATGCCGAATTCTATGCGCGCCCCGATGGACTGCGTCCGATGCAGGACATCTACGGCTTTCAGTTCGACCGCTCCGATATCAAGCGCATGGATACGGGCCTGACCTATACCGCCCTCAGAGACGACCAGGTCGACATCGCCATGGTCACGACTACCGATGGACGAGTGTCGGCCTTCGACCTGCGTATTCTTGACGATGACAAGGGCTTCTTCCCCCCCTATGCCATGACTCCCGTGGTGCGCCAGGAAGCGCTGGACACCCACCCAGAGCTGGCGGCCCAGCTGAATGCACTTGCCGCCACGCTAGACGATGACGTCATGACGCGACTCAACGAGCAGGTGGACGTCAACCGCGACGTCGTGGAAACCGTCGCCGAGCAGTTTCTCGCCGACCAGGGGTTGATCGACTGACCGCATCTCCCGGCCACCGTGCCGACCGGGGCCGCCGCAATGCCAAGATGCCCCCTGCTTATCACGTCGTGAAGCAGGGGGCACCGCCAGACTGTCGTTGCGTCGATTGTCCTTACATCCCGAAAAGAGTGTTTAGCATTTGACGGTGTTCGGAATATCCATAGCAGGCTAAGGTGTTGCTCATATCCCAATCCCCACTGTTATGGAGATCCCATGAAAGCTATCGGTTACTACGCCCCAGGCCCTATCGATCGCGACGACGCCCTGGTGGATCTCGCGCAAGAGGTGCCTCAAGCCAGCGGGCACGACGTGCTGGTCAAGGTCGAGGCCGTTTCGGTCAATCCCGTCGACGTCAAAATCCGCCAGTCACGAGCGCCCGAGCAAGGCCTGGCCGCGGTGATCGGCTGGGATGCAGTCGGAGAGGTGGTGGCTGTCGGCGACAAGGCAACCTCTGTCCAAGTGGGCGACCGAGTGTGGTACGCCGGGGATATTTCTCGCCCGGGCACGAACAGTGAGTACCACCTGGTGGACGCACGCATCGTCAGCAAGGCACCCGGTTCCATCGACAACGCGGCCGCCGCTGCCCTGCCCCTCACCGCTCTGACCGCCTTTGAGATGCTGTTTGATCGGCTCAAGATCAACGACCCGGTCCCCGGCGCCGCTCGCGCAATGCTGGTCATCGGCGGGGCCGGCGGCGTCGGCTCGATCACTATCCAGCTGCTGCGCGCACTGACCGACTACACCGTCATTGCCACGGCGTCACGGCCAGAAACCCAGGAATGGGTGAAGGAGCTGGGGGCCCACCATGTCATCGATCACCATCAACCTCTGCCGGCACAGATCGATGCCCTTGGCCTCGGCGCTCCCGCTTTTGTGTTCTCGACCAATGCCTCAGAGGGCTACGCGCCCCAGATAGCAGAACTGATTGCGCCCCAGGGTCGCTTTGGCTTGATCGACGACCCGGCCTCCCTCGACGTGGTGCCGTTCAAGCCCAAGGCGGTGTCCATCCACTGGGAGCTGATGTTCACCCGCCCGCTGTTTTCCACCGCCGACATCGCCCGCCAGGGAGAGATTCTCGCCAAGGTGGCGCACCTGATCGATACCGGGCACCTTCGCTCCACCGCTACTGAGTCCTTTGGCACCATCAACGCCGCCAACCTCAAACGTGCCCATGCCCTGATCGAGAGCGGCCGGGCCAAGGGCAAGGTCGTGCTCGAAGGTTTCTAGGCGGTCCCTCTTGATAGCCCCCCTGGCCTAGCTGGCCATCAAGGCGCCAACAGAAAACGCCCGCCCCGCTCGGTCTTGCCGAACGGGGCGGGCGTCATGTGGGGCGACGACGTTGCGATCGAGCCTGCGCAGCTTAAGCCGTCAACTCAGCATCGCCAGCTCAGCCTTTCCTGTTTGAACCTCAGGACAGGCGTTCGCGGAAGTCCTGGTAGCCAAACTCGCGGATGACCTGCAGGGCTCCGGTGTCCGAGTTCCACACTGCGATGGCCGGCAGACGCGTGCCATTGAAGGTGGTGGTCTTGACCATGGTGTAGTGCGCCATGTCCTTGAACACCAGCTTCTGCCCTATCTCGAGAGGGGCATCGAAGCTGTAGTCACCGATCACATCACCGGCCAGGCAGGTCAAGCCTCCCAAACGATAGGTGTGAGCCCGCTCACCAGGTTCCCCTGCCCCCAGCAGACCAGGCCGATAGGGCATTTCCAGCACGTCCGGCATGTGACAGGTGGCAGAGGTATCGAGAATCGCCTGATCGAGAGTATTGAAGGTGGTATCCAGTACCGTGGTGACCAGCACGCCGGACCCAATCGCCACCGCTTCGCCTGGCTCAAGGTAAACCTGAACCTGGTGACGCTCTGCGAAAGCGCGAATGCAGCGCACCAGGTCGTCGCGCTGGTAGTCGGGCCGGGTGATGTGGTGGCCACCACCGAAGTTCACCCACTCCATGCGACCAAGCAGGTGGCCGAAGCGCTCTTCCACCGCCGCCAGCGTTCGCTCGAGCGGCGGGAAATCCTGCTCGCACAGGGTGTGAAAATGCAGACCGGTGATACCATCCAGGGTCGCTTCATCCAGCTCCGACAGCACAATACCCAGACGTGAGCCGGGAGCACAGGGATCATAGATCGGCACATCGCCCTCGGAGTGCTCCGGGTTGATGCGCAAGCCGAACTTGATCCCAGGCCGCTGCTCCAGCGCTGCCTGCACCAGCGGCTGCGCGCGCTGCCACTGCGCGCAGCTGTTGAACACCACATGATCAGCGATCTTCAGGATCTCGATCAGATCGGCCTCGCTGTAGGCAGCACCAAAGACATGCACTTCGCCTTCGTAGTGCTCATGGCCCAGCAGGGCTTCATGCAGACCACTGGCACAGGTGCCGCTCAGGTAGCGCGACACCAGCGGCGCGAAATGCCACATGCTGAAGGCCTTGAGCGCTGACAGCACCTTGGCCCCGCTGGCGTCGGCCACCTCGGCGAGAATCCGCAGGTTGCGCTCCACCGCCACCTCATCCACCACATAGCAGGGAGATGGCAGCGCGCGGGTATCGAGCCGCGAGATATCCGTGAACTGAAGGATCTCCACGCCTTACAGGTCCTCGCCCTTCTGTACGTCAAGACGGAAGGAGGGATCCAGCTCGACCACTTTCCACGGCAGGCCGTAGGCATTCATGTCGGCCATGAACGGATCGGGATCGCACTGTTCCATGTTCCACACACCGGGACGCTTCCAGTGACCCTCGAGGATCATCTTGGCGCCAATCATCGCGGGCACGCCGGTGGTGTAGGAAATGGCCTGGGACTGGACTTCGGCATAGCATGCCTCGTGGTCACAGATGTTATACAGGTACATGACCTTTTCCTGGCCGTCCTTCTTGCCGCGGACGACGGTGCCGATGCAGGTCTTGCCTTTGGTGCGCGGTCCCAGGGTGGAAGGGTCGGGCAGCAGCTTGGCAAGGAACTGGATAGGCACAATTTCCTGGCCGTTATAGTCGACCGGCTCGATCCCCGTCATACCGACGTTCTTCAGCACTTCAAGGTGCTTGAGATAGCTGTCACCAAAGCTCATCCAGAACTGAGCCCGCTTGAGGCTCGGGAAGTGCTTCGAGAGCGACTCAAGCTCCTCGTGATAGAGACGGTAGATGTTGTAGTCACCGACCTCTTCAGGGCAGCTGAAACGCGCCATCTTGGACATCGGCGGGGTAGTGACGAACTCGCCATTCTCATAGTGACGACACTCGGCACTGACCTCCCGGATGTTGATCTCCGGGTTGAAGTTGGTGGCGAAGGGATAACCATGATCGCCGCCATTGACATCGATGATGTCCAGCTCTTCGATCTCGTCGAAATAGTGCTTAGCGAGATAGGCGGTGAACATGTTGGTGGCGCCCGGATCGAAGCCGCTGCCCAGCAGAGCCGTCAGCCCCGCCTGCTGGAAGCGCTCCTGGTAGGCCCACTGCCACTTGTACTCGAACTTGGCGGTATCAAGGGGTTCGTAATTGGCCGTGTCGAGGTAGTGAACACCCGCTGCCAGGCAGGCATCCATGATGCTCAGGTCCTGATAAGGCAGGGCGACATTGATGACCAGCTCGGGCTTTTCTGCCTCGAGCAACGCCGTCAGTTCAGCCACGTTGTCGGCATCGACCTGGGCCGTGCGGATGGGGCGCGGCAGCTGCTCGGCGATAGCCTTGCACTTGGACTCGGTGCGACTGGCCAACAGGATATCGGTAAACACCGAGTCCAGCTGGGCACACTTGTGGGCGACGACACTGCCGACACCGCCGGCACCAATGATGATCACTTTCGACATGTTGATACGCTCCCGCCTGAATACAACGATCCATCCACAGACAATAGAGAGGATGGATAGACCTGTTGAGCAGCCCTTCTCGACAGACTCCCTGACTCGCTCCTCCGAGCAAGCCAGCGGGCCCGACCCGTGACGTGGACTCGCTTAATGGGCCCGGTTGAGGTGCTTGGCGCCTCGCCCACAGGGCACGTCCTCGAGACATGCCCCTACCCTACTACCGGACGGCGCATGCTAACCACATTTGCCAGCTCATGCCACGGCTTTTCGCACCGAAAAGTGACCCCCGCCAGGGCCGTCCTCAGTGTAGTCAATCAGCACCCTATGACAGCTTGACGATGTCTTCGCTTTTTTCCTCTTCCCCCCGAACCGCCCCTTGCCAGCGCCTGACTATCCCCCGGACTGACCGCCCGGAGTGACTGCTCTGACTGACCATCCTGGGCGACCGCCCTGTTCGACCGTCATCGGCCCCTTCCATAGCCCACACCCAATGCCTTCATCCGCGACATTCGCATCATGATTCCGAAAAATTAAAGACTACGTATTCACTCAGCACTACTAAAGTATATTTACTTTATTTTCATGGTCTTAAAAACAAAAACCAAAGACACAAAAACTTTGATGTTGAATACGTATTCCCAAGCCTTTAAAAGTGATTCCCCTTGCTGCCCGTCACACAGGCACGCCTCCCGGCAGCGGCCGCCCCACCCCAGGGCATCACAACGATAACAGGAGAGCATCATGCGCCAATTCAACTCCCTTCCTTTCCGCCTCACCGTCCTGACCGCCGCCATCGGGCTGTCCAGCGCAGCCTTCGCCCAGCAGGAGCGGACCATCGATGTCAGCCTGCCGCTGGGACCCGACTCCCAGCAGGGCATCGGAGTGCTCAAGTTCGGAGAGGAGCTGGAGCGTCTGTCGGAAGGCCGGCTGACCATCGAGCCCCACTATGACAATGCGCTGGGGGCCGAGCGTGAAGTCATCGAGGGGATGGGGCTTGGCATCATCGATGCAGGCATCGCGTCGACCGGCCCCATGGGCGGCTTTGTCGATGAATTCCTGCTGTTCGACCTGCCCTACATCTTTGAGGATCACGGGCATGCTTATGCCTTCCTCGACAGCGAATACGGTGACCAGCTGGCCCAACTCGCCGAAGACCAGATGAACGTCAAGTTCCTGGCGTGGATGGAGAATGGCTTCCGTCACAACACCAATTCCGTGCGCGCGCTGGAGCAGCCCAGCGACCTGGAAGGGATCAACCACCGCACGCAGGAAAGCCGCGTGCAGGTTGATACCTGGGAAGCGCTGGGCGCCAACGCCACGCCAATGGCGTGGACCGAGGTCTACACAGCGCTGCAACAGGGCGTCATGGACAGCCAGGAAAACCCTCTGGCCACCATCTACGACGTCAATTTCTACGAGGTTCAGGATTACCTGAACATCACCCAGCACGTCTATTCACCGGCGCCGCTGATGATGAGCCTGGACCTGTTCAACTCCTTCAGCGAAGACGACCAGGCCCTGATTCTGGAGGCCGCTCAAATCGCACTGCCGGTTCAGCGGCAGGCCAGCCAGGAGCTGGAACAACGCTACAAGGGCGAGTTGGCTGACCTGGGCATGACGGTCACCGAACCTGACCTGGCGCCCTTCCGCGAGGCCGTGCGTCCTGTTATCGCCAAGTGGGGCCCGACCGTCGGCGAAGACCTGGTCGACGCGGCCATCAACTTCGAGCACTGAGTACCCGGCCCCCTGGCCAGCCAGCTGGTCAGGGGGCACTGCATTCTGCGAGGCCCTTCATGCACTCCTTTCTGCGTGTCGCCAACACGGCGATCTGGCACTTCAATCGGTTGATCGGCTGGGGGCTCGCCCTGCTTTTGCTGATCATGACCGTACTGATCTTTTGGCAGGTGTTCGCTCGCTTCGTGGTGGGCAGCCCGCTGTTCTTCTCCGATGAAATCGCTCGCTTTTCGATGCTCTGGCTAACCTTTATCGGTGCCGGCTACGCCTATCGTCATGGCGCCCTGATCTCCGTCGACATCGTGCTCGAATATGCAGGAGAGCGCCTGGCTCGGCTTTTGCGGATCGTGATCGTGCTGTGCTCGGCACTATTTGCGTTCGTCATGATCAAGTATGGCCTCGAGCTGGTCGGCCGAGTGGCCAGCCAGACGGCGCCAAGCACGCGCATTTCCATGATGTGGCCATACCTGGCCATTCCTGCCGGCGGCGTCGTGATTCTGATCAATAGCCTGGGGCTGTTGATTGATGAAGCCCTCGGACAACCCGTCCAGCGACTGCAGGAGGTCAGCTGATCATGGCCCTCATGCTGTTCTTGACCCTTATCTCTCTTTTCGTGGTGGGTGTTCCCATTGCCTTCTCGCTGGGACTGGCGTCTGCCCTGACGGTGTGGCAAGGCGACCTGATGCCGATGCTGATCGTGGCACAACAGCTGATTGCCTCGGTCAACTCCTTCCCGCTGATGGCGATTCCGTTCTTCATCCTCGCGGGCTACCTGATGCAGGGCGGCGGCATCTCGAAGCGCCTGGTCGATTTCTCCAATACCCTGGTCGGCAGCATGACGGGCGGGCTGGCCATGGTCGCCATCGTCACGTCGCTGTTCTTTGCTGCGATTTCTGGATCCGGGGCAGCCACCACGGCAGCCATCGGCTCTATCCTGATTCCCGCGATGCTGGCCAAGGGCTATCCCGGTGGCTATGCGGCGGCCAATCAGGCGGCATCGGGCGCTCTGGGGGTCATTATCCCTCCCAGTATTCCCTTGATCCTCTATGCCATCGCGGCCAACGTGTCCGTTGGCGACATGTTCATTGCCGGCATCCTGCCTGGCATTCTGGTTACCCTGACCCTCCTGGTCTTTGCCTACTTCTTTGCCCGCGCCAACGGTCTTGGCGGTGGCGAGAAAAGCTCACTGAGCGACGTCTGGCGCGCCGGCAAGAAAGCCATCCTCGCCATCCTCATGCCGGTCATCATCCTTGGCGGCATCTACGGTGGGGTGTTTACACCGACCGAGGCAGCGGTGATCGCGGTGGCCTATTCCTTTGTCATCGGCACGGTGATCTATCGAGAGATCAAGCTCGACAGTCTGGTGGGCATTCTGCGTCAATCCGCAGTAACCACAGCGGTGGTTCTCAGCATCATCGCTGCCGCCGGACTGTATGGACGCATTCTTCAGAGCCTCAGAGTGCCGGACATGATCTCCGACTTCGTGATCTCGGCCATCGACAGTCCGCTGCTGTTTATCCTGCTGGCCAACCTGCTGCTGCTGCTCGCTGGCATGTTCATCGAGGCGGCGGCCGCCATCCTGATCTTCGTGCCCATCCTGCTGCCCATTGCCGTGAGCTACGGCTTCGACCCGATTCACTTCGGCATCATCATGGTGGTCAACCTGGCCATGGGCATGTTTACCCCACCGGTCGGGCTCAACCTGTTCGTGGCCTCTCAGATCACCAATATCGGCATTGCGCGGCTGACCTGGGCCGTCATGCCCTTCGTCGCCATCGTGCTGATCAACCTGCTCATCATCAGTCTGCTGCCGGCCCTGTCGACCTGGCTGCCGTCGCTGTAACCCTACAAGGAGAGACCCCATGAGTGTTGTAGAAAGCCTTCGCCCCCGCCAGGGACTGCGCGTACTGGTGACCGCCGGCGCGTCGGGCATTGGCCTTGCCATTGCCAGCGCCTTTGCCGAAGCCGGTGCTCGGGTTCACGTCTGCGACATCGATGACAAGGCGCTGGATGCCCTGCCGCCGCACATCACACGCACCCATTGCGATGTCAGCAACGACGAGGATGTCGCTCGCCTGTTCGACGATGCATCGGCCCTGGGGGGCCTGGACGTGGTCGTCAATAACGCCGGTATTGCTGGCCCGACGGCAGGCATCGAGGACATCGACCACGCCAGCTGGACCCAGACCATCGATATCAACCTCAACGGACAGTACCGGGTCGCACATCGTGCAGCGCCCTTGCTGCGTGATAGTCAGGGACTGCTGGTCAATCTGGCCTCCGTGGCTGGCCGCCTGGGGTTCGCCTATCGCACCCCCTATGCCGCCAGCAAATGGGCCGTGGTCGGCCTGACCAAGAGCCTGGCCTGCGAGCTTGGTCCGGAAGGCGTGCGTGTGAATGCCATTCTTCCGGGCATCGTGCGCGGCCCACGGATCACCAAGGTCATTGAGGATCGAGCGGCCAAGCGTGGGATCAGCTACGAGGAGATGGAGACCGAGAACCTCTCAAAGATATCGATGCGCCGCATGGTAGACCCGACGGATATCGCCGCCATGGCGCTGTTCCTCGCTGCACCAGGCGGATCCAACATCTCGGGGCAGGCGCTCAGTGTCTGTGCCAACGTCGAATCCCTCTGACCTCAGGACGCTCTCATGACGACTTCCATCGGTGTGGTCGGCGCAGGACTCATTGGTCGCGCCTGGGCCATCGTCTTCGCTCGAGCAGAGCTGCCCGTCACCTTGTTTGATGTAGATGCAGAGGCCCTGGACAGGGCATCTGCAGCGATCCAGCAGTCGCTGACGGACCTGGCTGACGCAGGGCTGATCGATGATCCAGTGGCGATCATGGCCAGAATTCGTTTTGACAGCCACCTCGTCTCGGCCATGCAGGATGCCATCTACATCCAGGAGTGCGGGCCGGAAGACGTGACCGCGAAACGTCAGATCTACCGCGATCTGGAGGCGGTGGTCAGCAGTGACTGCTTGCTGGCCAGCTCCACCTCGGGGATCGCCGCCTCGCGCTTTACCGATCACCTGGAGCACCCTCAGCGCTGCCTCGTGGCACATCCGGTCAACCCGCCCTACCTGATTCCTCTGGTAGAGGTGGTACCGACGCCAGCCACCAGTGAACAGAGTGTTCAGCGGGCCATGGCCCTGATGGAACAAGCGCGCCAGGTCCCGATTCTGGTCCACCAGGAGGTGGCAGGCTTTGTCCTCAACCGCCTGCAAGGGGCGCTGCTCAACGAAGCCCTGCGGCTGTTCCGTGATGGCGTGGTGTCCGCCGAGGACCTCGACAAGACCATGAAACACGGGCTTGGCCTGCGCTGGTCCTTCATGGGCCCCTTCGAGACCATCGACCTCAATGCGCCTGCGGGCATTGCCGACTACGGCAAGCGCTACGGCCCGCTGTATCGCGATATCGATCGCGAGCGCGGACAGGAAGACCCCTGGCTCGACGCCACCCTGGAGGCACTGGACGAGCAGCGCCGCGCCTTGCTCCCCACACACGAACTGGGTGAACGCCAGGCCTGGCGTGATCGCCGCTTGATGGCACTGCTCGCCCATCAGCAGGCTACGACACCACGCTAAACCGCACACGTCATGCGGCAACGTTCACGCCGCTGTGCTCACTTTGCTAGAGGACTTCACGGAAATGGCTACAAAACGCAAGGTCATCATCACCTGCGCCGTCACCGGCGCCATTCACACCCCGTCCATGTCTCGCTACCTTCCCGTCACCCCCGAGGAGATTGCCGAGGCAGGTATCGCCGCCGCCGAGGCTGGCGCGTCGGTGCTGCATTTGCATGCCCGGGACCCCAAGGATGGCAGGCCGACCCAGGATCCGGCGATGTTCGAGCGCTTCCTGCCACGGATCAAGAGCTCCTGCGACGCGGTGATCAATCTGACCACCGGCGGCAGCCCCCATATGACGGTGGAAGAACGTATGCGCCCCGCCATGGAGTTCAAGCCTGAGCTGGCGTCCATGAACATGGGATCGATCAACTTCGGCCTGTTCCCGATGCTCGATCGCTACAACGAGCTGACCCATCAGTGGGAGCGCGATCACCTGGCCAATAGCCGTGACCTGGTGTTCAAGAACACCTTCGCTGATATCGAAAAAGCCATGACGCTTGGCGATGCCAATGGCACCCGCTTCGAATGCGAGTGCTACGACATCGGTCACCTGTATTCGCTGCGCAATCTGCTCGACCGTGGTGTCGCCAAGGGCCGCGTCTTCGTCCAGAGCGTGTTCGGTATCCTGGGTGGCATCGGGCCGCATCCTGAAGACGTCATGCACATGCGCCGCACCGCAGACCGCCTGTTCGGCGATGACTATGAATGGTCTGTGCTGGGGGCCGGCAGCAGCCAGATGCGCATTGCAGCGCAAGCCGCTGCCATGGGTGGACACGTGCGCGTCGGTCTCGAGGACTCGCTGTGGCTTGGGCCGGGCAAGCTGGCCGAGACCAATGCAAGCCAGGTGACCAAGGTCCGCGAGATTCTGGAAGGCCTGTCTCTCGAGGTGGCCACACCCCACGAGGCGCGCCAGATGCTTGGACTCAAGGGCGGGGATCAGGTCGGGTTCTAGGCTTGGCCCACCGTTGAGCATGCCAATATCAGCACCCGCATAAGGAGATGGGTTGTGACGCTTTATCGACTCGGGGGCGCGTCCCCCGATATCGCCGCCGACGCCATGGTGATGGACGAGGCGACCCTGATCGGTGACGTGCAGCTGGGAGCAGACGTGAGTGTCTGGCCAGGTGCCGTCCTGCGTGGCGACAATGCCCCCATCCTGGTAGGCGCCGGCAGCAACCTGCAGGATGGCTGCGTGGTCCACACAGACCCCGGTGAGCCGGTGACCATTGGCCAGCGTGTCACCATTGGTCACCTGGCCATGTTGCACGGCTGCCGAATTGGCGACGAGGTGCTGGTCGGCATGAATGCTACCATCCTCAACGCAGCGGTGATCGGGGAGCAGAGTATCGTTGGCGCCGGAGCCCTGATTACCTCCGGCAAACATTTTCCCCCACGATCGCTCATCCTCGGCAGTCCCGCCAAACGCGTGCGTGAGCTGACCGAGGAAGAGGTCGAGTCGGTGAAGACCAACGCTCAGGTCTATATCGACAAGATCGCCACCTATGCTTCTCTGGAGCGTATTGAGCCGGCGTGAGCGCCGGCAATACAGTCACCCGACAAGATATGCCTCGATGAAAAAGAAATCCGTCACCTCCCGCGATGTCGCCCGCCTGGCCGGTGTCTCGCAGTCTGCCGTCAGTCGCACCTTCTCTCCCGAGGCGAAGGTATCGGAAAAGACGCGCCGGAAGGTCATGGAAGCCGCTCGAGAGCTCGGCTATCGCCCCAATACCATCGCGCGCTCCCTGATCACTCGCTCCAGCAGGACCATCGCCGTCGTGGTGTATAGCCTGGAGAATCCGTTCTACAGCTTCATGCTCGAACAGGCATCACGGTTCTTTCGGCAGCAGGGCTATCACCTGCTGCTGTTTTCTGCCCCCGCCAGCGATGGCTTCGATGCCGTGCTGGAAGACATTCTGCGCAGTCAGGTGGAAGGCATTCTCATGCTCGCCATCACCATGACGGAGGAGCAAGCCGCCGTGGTGTCCGACTACGAAATCCCCGTGGTCATCATCAACCGTACCGTGGACTATGCCGGCATCAGTCAGGTGGCCTGCGACAACTATCAAGGGGGCTACTGGGCGGGCCGACACCTCGCTTCACAAGGCCACCGTCGCGTGGCGTACCTGGCGGGTCTTCCCGCCACGTCTACCAGCTGCCAACGGCAGGCGGGACTGGAAGAGGGTCTGGCAGCGGCAGGCCAGACACTGCATGCCTGCGACGTGGGCAACTATCAGTACGCAGACGCCTGTCAGGCGACTCGCCGCCTGTTTACCCACCCCACTCCGCCCGACGCCCTGTTCGCCGCCAACGACCTGATGGCCATCGCGGCCATGGAGGTGCTGCAGAGCGAATTTCAGCTGCGCATCCCACAGGACGTATCGATCATCGGCTTCGATGATGTGCCCATGGCCGCCTGGCCCAGTCACTCCCTGACCACTCTGCAGCAACCGGTACAGACCATGATCATGCGCGCCACCGAACTCCTGATGGCCCAGATCGATCACCCGGACACCCCTCCGCAGCAGCTGACCCTGCCGGTGACGCCGATGCTCCGGAGCAGCGTCCGGCGCGCATGACGCGCCAGGTCGCCAGTGCACTCCGCCGTGTCTAGCCCAGCGGCAGCCGGTTGGTGGACTTGATTTCCCGCAGGGACAGACTGGAGCGAATGTTGGTGACGCCCGGCAAGCGCCGCAACACGCGCTCGATGAAGTCACTGTAGTCCTCCAGGTCTCGAGCGACGACCATCAGCAGGAAGTCATCATCTCCGGTCGTATTGTGGCATGACAGAATATTCGGGCTGTCGATCACCACCTTCTCGAACGCCGCCACCGTGGTGGCGTCATGGGCCATGCAATTGAGTTGAACGAACGCCATCACCCCTAGCCCGAGACGCTTGCGATCAAGCGTTGCCTGATAGCCTGAGATAACGCCGTCTTGCTCAAGACGCTTCAACCGTCGCCAGCATGGTGTCTCGCTCAATGACAGCGCCTCGGCAAGACGCGCATTGGTGATTCGACCGTCCTGCTGCAACAGATCAAGCAGCTGTAGATTTTTCCTGTCCAGCCCACTCACGCAATGTTCTCCCAATAAACCTTGTAGAAATAAAAGATACTTTCCACATTGCGGGCTCTCAAGAAAATATAGCAAAGCAATTCCTGGCCAACGCTCTAGCATGGAACGACACATTCAGCCTTTGCGAGAGTCGATCATGCGTGCCGTTGTCATTGAAAAGTTCCAGCAGTTACCCAGTGTTCGGGTGGTGAAGGATCCTGCACCAGAGCCCCATGGCGTGGTCGTCAAGGTCGAAGCGGCTGGGCTGTGTCGCAGTGACTGGCATGGCTGGATGGGCCACGATGCGGATATCACCCTCCCCCATGTCCCCGGCCACGAGATGGCGGGTGTCGTGGTCGCCGCCGGCAAGGACGTCACGCAATGGAAAGAGGGCGACCGTGTCACAGTGCCCTTCGTCAGCGGCTGCGGGCGCTGCCACGAGTGTCGTGCAGGCCATCAGCAAGTCTGCCACTCGCAGTTTCAACCGGGCTTCACTCACTGGGGGGCCTTTGCCGAATACACCAGTCTGCATCACGCCGACCTCAACCTCGTTGCGCTGCCAGAGGACATGTCATTTTCCACCGCCGCCAGTCTCGGCTGCCGTTTTGCCACAGCCTTCCGCGCAGTGGTGGATCAGGGGCGCGTGTCTGCCGGTGCGTGGGTCAGCGTGCATGGCTGTGGTGGCGTCGGCCTGTCTGCGATCATGATCGCCTCGGCGCTTGGCGCCCGGGTCATCGCCATCGACATCACGGACGGCGCACTGGCGATGGCCAAGAAACTAGGCGCCGTTGCCACGATCAATGCCTCGCAAAGATCGGATGTGGTGGAAGCCATTCAAGACATCAGTGCCGGCGGCGCTCACCTTTCCTTTGATGCCTTGGGCACTCAGGTCACCTGCAGCAACTCGATCATGGGACTACGTACCCGAGGCCGACACGTACAGGTTGGGCTGCTGGCTGGGGAGCACCGGGCACCGGCGATCCCCATGCACAAGGTGATCGCCGAGGAGCTTGAACTTGTCGGCAGCCACGGCATGCAGGCTCACCGCTATGACGCCATGCTGGGGATGATCCAGCAGGGGCAGCTGAATCCATCGCTGCTGGTGGGTGATCGCATCACGCTGGATGACACTCCCGCCCGGCTCACCAGCATGGATCAGTTCAAGGGGGTGGGCGCTACGGTGATTGATCGTTTCTGACACGCCACAACTGTTGACCACCAAGCAACAATTGCATGCCTGTTGACCGCTGCATCCGTGACGCTGATTCCCCTACCTTGGCACTGCTCAGCGACGTCAAGCGTCCATGGATCATCGTCAACAACAAGGACCCAGCATGTTCACCGCGCAACAGGTCAACGAGAGTGTGGCACTGCGACAGGATCTGCATCGCCATCCCGAGCTCAAGTTCGAGGAGCACCGCACCGCCGCGATCGTGGCATCACGACTCAAGGAGCTCGGCTACAAGGTCACCGAGAACATCGCCGGGACGGGCGTCCTGGCGGAACTGGATACCGGGCGCATCGGGCCAGTGATCGCCTTTCGGGCCGACATGGATGCACTGCCCATCCAGGAGGCCAACACCTTTGACCACGGTTCACGCCATCCGGGCCTCATGCATGCCTGCGGCCATGACGGCCACACCGCCGCCCTGCTGCTGGCGGCCGAAGCCATCATCCAGCGTCGAGACGCTCTGTGCGGCCACCTCAAGCTGATCTTTCAGCCGGCCGAGGAAGGTGGCAATGGTGCCGCGCGCATGATCGAGGAAGGAGTCCTCGACAATCCCCGCGTGTCCGCCATCTTCGGCTATCACAATCGCCCCGGCTTCCCCGCTGGCCAAGTCTTCGTCAAGCCAGGACCGGCGATGGGGGGCAATGACACCTTCCGCGTGACCATCAAGGGACGTTTCGGGCATGCCGCCATGCCGCACCTCGCGGTGGACCCGATCTACGTCGGCGCCAGTATTGTCCAGCAGCTGCAGGGACTGGTGGGACGTCACAAGTCTCCGCTCGAGGCCGGGGTCATCACCGTCGCGGCCTTTCATGCTGGAGAGGCCGCCAATGTGATTCCCGGCGAAGCCGAACTGGTCGTCAATATCCGCAGCGATCGCGCCTCATCCCGCGAGGCCTTGGCCGGACAGCTCGAACGGGTGGTCGACGGAGTCTGCAGCGCCCACGGCGCCAGCTTCGAGATGTTCCACGAGCACCAGATTCCGCCGTTGGTCAATGACCCGGAATGGGCTGAGAAGGTTCTTACTGCGGCAAAGGAAGCGCAGGTCAGTGACGACATTCAGCAACTGGACTACATGCCTACCATGGGGGCAGAGGACTTTGCGTTCTATCTCCAGCAGGTCCCTGGCTGCTTCTTCTTTGTCGGTAACGGTGACAGTGCCTACCTGCACAACGAGCACTACGACTTCAACGACCAGATCCTGCCGGTCGCAGGCGGCACCTTCGTGGCATTGGCGCAACACCTGATGCAAGCGAACTAACAGCGGCCCCTACCGGTGCCGGCGGTAGCAGAACAGACACCATCGACAACATTCTGTTGCTGTGTCCGCGAGTGAACGTTTCAGACAACCTCATAACAAGGTCAAGAGCCATGCAAGCCGTCCTCAGCTCCATTGAGCGTGTAGGCAACAAACTGCCTCATCCCTTCATTCTGTTCACCATCCTGGCTGCCGTGGTGGTGGTGGTCTCTGCCATTCTCGCCACCTTGGGCGTGTCGGCGGTCAACCCGCAGACGGATGCCGTGGTCCACGTGCGAAGCCTGATCTCTGCAGATGGACTGGAATTCATGCTGACCAGCGTCGTCAGCAACTTTGTCAACTTCCCGCCCCTGGGCCTGATCCTGGTGGTGATGTTCGGTATCGGTCTCGCCGACAAGGTGGGCTTGATGTCGACCCTGATGCAGGTCAGCGTGGCCAAGGCGCCGCCGTCGCTGCTCACCTTCTGCGTGTTTCTGGCGGGCATCTGCGGCAGCATCGCCTCGGATGCCAACTACCTGATCCTGATTCCCCTGGCCGCCATGGTCTACTACTCCGTCGGTCGGCATCCGATTGCCGGTGCGGCCGCCGCCTATGCAGCGGCTGGGGCGGGCTTCGACGCCAGCCTCTTCATCACGGTCGGGGATGCGCTGTTCGCCGGTATTACCACCGATGCGGCGAGACTGGTGGATCCAGAGGCGTACATCTCTCCAGTGGACAACTACTACTTCGTAGCCTGCTCCGTGTTCGTGCTTGCCACGGTAGGCACCTTGGTGATCGACAAGGTGATCGAACCGCGGCTGCAGCGGACCCTGCCGCTTGGCAAGGACTTTACCGCTGAGGTGGAGACCCACGAACTGAGCGCCGACGAGAAGCGCGGTCTCAAGCGTGTGGGACTGACGACGCTGGTCTATCTGGCCTTGGTACTGCTGGCCGTGCTGCCAGAGGCATCGCCTCTGCGCAACGATGAGGGCGGACTGATCCCGTCACCGTTCTTGAAGTCGCTGGTACCGCTGATGTTCGGCTACTTCGTCGCCATCGGTCTGGTCTACGGCATCGCGGTGGGCAAGATCAAGACCAGCCGTGACGTCCCGCAGCGCATGGCCGAGGCGGCCAGCGAGCTGGCTCCCACGCTGGTGCTGTTCTTCGCCATCTCGCAGTTCATTGCCTACTTCAAGTGGTCAGAGTTGGGACAGTTCATTGCCATTGAAGGCTCCAACATCCTGCAGAGCACAGGCTTCACCGGCCTGCCTCTGGTTGGCGCCTTCATCCTGATGAGTGCCGTGCTCAACGTCTTCATGACCAGCGGCTCGGCCCAGTGGGCACTGATGGCACCGGTGTTCGTGCCGATGCTGATGATGATCGACTTTGACCCGGCCTTCGTGCTGGCGATGTTCCGGATTGGCGACTCAAGCACCAACATCATCTCGCCGATGAGTCCCTACTTTTCGGTCGCCCTGGTCTACATGCAGCGCTACAAACCGGATATGGGGCTGGGAACCCTGATTGCCACGATGTTGCCCATGGCGATCACCTTCCTGCTGACCTGGAGCGCCTTCCTGATGTTCTGGCTGACCATGGGCTGGCCGATCGGACCCGGGGTCTACATGATGGCAAGCTGATCACTGCATCGCCAACATCACCTTCCACAGATAGCTGGCAGCCGGCGACAGCCGCCTGCCGGCTCTGCGCACCAGATTCCCCTGACTCGCCCTGGCCATGGGGTGGTCGATGGGAATGGCGACCAGCTCTCCCGCTCGCACTTCTCGGCCTGCTGCCGCAGCGGTCATGAATGCGACACCAATCCCGGCACAGGCCAGGCGTCGAGAGATCGAATGCAGATTGCAGCGGTATGAGGGCGTGGCCAGCAATCCTGACGCACGAAAAATCGCATCGACAAAACGCTGGGACCCGGACTCGTCCGGCAGGAAGATCAACTTGTGCTGAAGCAGCTGTGTGACGCTGACAGCATCGTACTGCGCCAGCGCATGCTGTGGAGCCACCAGGGCGCACAACGCCCCTCGCTCGAAAGAGTGCACCACAAGCCTGGGGTCGGATACCGGCCCATAGGTGACCGCAATGTCGACTTCATCATTGGCGACCATTTCATGTGGTTCTCGGGGGTAGTAGATGCCCGTGCGAATATCGATCAACACATCGGGAAACTGCGCCGCCACCCGCTGCATGACATGGCGAATGAAGCTATCGACGAAGCCATCTCCCACCGACACCACCACCTTGCCACGCTGAAGGTTGCGCAGCCGGGACAGCGTATCACCGAGTTCCGAATGCAGCCGACGCTGGGCCAGGTAGCTCTCTTCCACAAGCTTGCCGGCCTCTGTCGGCACCACGTGACGGCCCTGCTTTTCCAGCAGGGCCATGCCTAACTCCTGCTCGAGGCTTCGCACCTGGCGGCTGATCACAGAAGGATTGACATGCAGATGCTCAGCCGCTGCGCGAATCCCCCCGCAACTGCAGACCTCGTGCAGATACAGCGCTCGCTTGTCCAGTAGATTCATAGGTGTCAGTCGGAAGGTGGGCAGGCATGCGGGCTACCGCATGCCTGGTGGCTTAGGCTTTGTCCGAAAAGTCGACGAGCGAAGGTTAGACAAGGCAAAAATCGGTGAGAAAGCGCAGTTTACTAGGTGTAAATGAGCACTTTGAGCCGATTTTTAACGCCGTATCACCAAGCGCAGGCACTTTTCGTACAAGCCCTAGTTCATCAAGAGTTCATCAAGGCATGGATATCGTCGAGCAGTGCCTGGGACACCCAGGCACCGCGTTGGGCGCTGCGTGCACGCTCCTGATAGCGGCGCTGGGCGGGCAACCGAGCCCCCTGTCCTAACATCTGCTCGAACAGTTGCTCTGCCCTGCCCATGTCAGCGGCTCCCGCTCCTGTTCGGGCCGGATCAATGGCGATGATCAACTCCCCGTGGAAGGGCAACCCACCACGCCCATCGTCGTGATCCGTTGACTCAAGGCTCATCAAGTCACCAATCATCGGCCCGGCGATCAGCTCGACCATCAGTGCCAGCGCCGACCCCTTGTGGCCACCGAAGGGCAGCATCGCACCATGATCCAGCACTTCCGCCGGATCGGTACATGGCTGGCCATGTCGGTCTACGCCCCAGCCTTCCGGAATCGCATCGCCGGAGCGACGGTGAAGCTCAATGTCACCCCGGGCAATGGCACTGGTGGCAAAGTCGAAGATCAGCGGTGGCTGCCCCTGCCGCGGCCAGCCAAACGCCAGCGGGTTGGTGCCGAACAGGGGACGCTTGCCTCCATGGGGAGCCATGTACGCCTGGGTCGGGTTGCAGGCAATGGCCACCAGCCCTGCCTCGGTCAGTTGCTCGAGCTCTACCCACAGGGCGGTGGCATGGACGCAACGCTGAATGGCCATTACCGCGATGCCACCCTGCCTGGCCTTGTCGATCAGAGGCGGCAGACCCAGGTTGAAGGCTGCCGGCGAAAATCCACCGTCAGCATCCACCCTGACTACCGCCGGGGCCAGGTCCTCGACACGCGGCTGTGCATCCGCGACAGCCGCGCCTTCACGTACCGTCGCGGCGATGCCGAGCAAGCGGTAAAGCCCATGGGACTGGCAAGCGTCCCATTGCGCCGCGACCAGGGTGGCCCCCAAGGCCTCGGCCTGGGCGGCGCTGAAGCCATGCTGGGCCAACACGCTGCGACATAGCGACATCATGGCCTCCCGCGTCAGATAGGCCCCCTCTGAACTGGCGGCGTTAGTGTCCTGCATCAGCGACTCTCCTTGGAACATGATCGGCCTACTTCCATGACGGCCCACTCAGCTGATCAGGCAACCACAGCGCCAAGGAAGGGAAGGCCAGAACCAGCGCCAACACGATCAACTGTACAACGATAAAAGGAATGACCCCGGTGTACATATGCTTGAGCGTAACCTCGGGTGGCGTGATCGCCCTGAGATAAAAGATGGAAGGAGCCAGAGGCGGCGTCAGGTAACTTGTCTGCATGACCACCAGGAAGGCAACACAGAACCATATCTCATCGAACCCAAGTGCCCGCACGATCGGCATGGCCACCGGTATCACGATCAGTACCACTGAGATCATGTCCAGCACGAACCCTGCCAGGAAGGCGATCAGCAGAATCATGCCGAGGATCATCCAGGGGCTCAGCCCGGTATCCATCAGCAGCGACTGCACCGTGGCCATGCCACCGGCGGCGAAGAACACACCGGCGAACATATTGCCCCCCAGCACGATCAGTAGAATCATCGCCGAAATATTCAAGGTCCGCTTGGCCGAGTTCCACAGCACGTCCAGGGTCAGGTTGCGATAGGCCAGCGCCAGCACCACCGAACCCAGCGCGCCACAGGCTGCCGCTTCGGTGGGGGTCGCGATACCCAGCAGGATCGTGCCAAGCACAGTCACGATCAGTGCCATCGTCGGCAGCAGCGCGCCAAAGGTGACCTTGAGCTTCTCCCCCAGGGTCGCGCTCTCACCCTCTGTTGCCGACATGCGAGGCGCCATTTCTGGCTTGAGGTACGCCACCAGCACGATGTACAGCAGGAACAGCAACGCCATCAGGAATCCGGGAAACATCAGCCCACTGAACAGTGATCCCACCGACACGCTGGCCACAGGCCCCAGTACCACCACAGTGATGGAGGGAGGGATCGCGGTGCCCAGGGAGCCACTGGCGCAGATGGTGCCCGACATCAGCGATTTGCTGTACTGATGCTTGAGCATCACCGGGATGGCCAGCAGGCCGATCACCGCCTCGGTCGCGCCCACTACCCCACTCGCTGCTGCAAACAGCGTGCCCATGATGACCGCGCCCACGCCGAGTCCGCCAGGCAGGCGCCGGGTCCAGAAATGAATGGCGGTGAACAGCCGCTCCGCGATGCCTGAACGCTCGAGCATCGCACCCATGAAGATAAACAGCGGGACCGCTGCGAGAATCGAGTTGGACGCCGTGTCCTCGATCTTGGTCAACAGCTGGTAGGCAGCAGCATCGCCAAACTGCATTACCCCGAACAGCGTCGCTACCACAATCATCGAGAAGGCAATCGGGAAGCCGGCAATGATGAAGCCAATCAGCGCCGGAAACATCACCAGGGCAAGATAATCACTCATTGGGCGCCCTCACTCTCGGTTGCCTGACCTTTCCATGCAGCAATCGCCTTGAACACTTCGGCCACGACCTGCAGCGCCAGCAGCAGAAAGCCGAGCCACCAGGTCAGGAACACCGGCCAGATCACCGGGTTCCAGGCCGACCTGCCTGAGCGTTCATTGGATAAAAGCGCTTCGTGAGCGTATTGGCCAAGCTCCCACACCAGCCAGGCCAGAACCGGCAAGAACACGGCATAGCCGATCAGTTGCACCAGGGCATTGGTGCGCCTCGACCAACGCAGCGTCATCAGATCAACGCTGACGTGCTGCCCCTGTCGCAGCGTATCAGCCATGCCCAGCATGAAGATGGCCCCCATGACCATGTAGCTGACCTCGAAGGCCCACAGGGTAGGTTGTCCCAACACATAGCGGCTGAAGACCTCGTAGACCAACGCCGCTATGAGCGGAAAGGTCAGCAGAGCACCTAGCCCTCCTGCCCAGCGCGTCAGCCGCTCGATCGCGTGAATAAGCGTCATCTTGAATTGCCCAAAAGTAGGAAGTCAGAACAGGAAACGGCCCGGAGGAAGGGACCATCCCCTCCTCCGGGCCGCCAGCAACGATGTCAGTCCCGAGCCATGGCTCCGATCGGCAGACGGTACTGCTGCCAGTTGGTCATGCTGGCCTTGAACTCACGCTGAGATTCAAGCACTCGAGCAAACCATTCGTTGCTCTCGGCGTACTCATCTTCCCACTTGCGGGTCTCCGCGTAGATGGCGTCGATAAAGTCTTGATCCAGCTGCACGATCTCGTTCGGACCGTCCACCAGTTCCTGGTAGGCCTCCAGGTCTGCATAGGAGCTCGCGAGCCAGGAGTCAAACACACTGAGCTTGCCGGCAAGACGCAGCAGCTCCTGCTGTTCGGCGCTCAGCGCGTCCCACGCCTCCTGGTTCACCTGACATTCCAGGAAGCCACCAGACTGGTGAACGCCCGGCAGCACCACGTACTGAGCCACATCCTGGAAGCCCGTTGGCTTGTTCATTTCCGGACTGCCCCACTCGGCAGCATCAATCACGCCGCGATCCAGGGCGTTGTAGATCTCACTGCCGGCCATGACCACCGTCGAGGCACCCAGGCGTGAGGCGATCTCAGCCCAGGCCCCTGACGTGCGCAGGCGCAGGCCCTGAAAATCCTCCAGCGTTTCGACCTTCTTGTTGGAGTGAAGGAAGATCTCGGTGCCAAGAATGGAGCACGGGAAGGCCACCACATCGAAGACATCACGGCGAAACTCTTCATAGAGTTCCACGCCGCCGCCCTCGTACATCCACATCATGAATTCTTCCGGCGTGAGGCCGCTGGAGTGACCGGCCAACAACGCCGCCGTCGGATCTGTGCCGTAGTCATAGTTGACGTAATTATGGCTGACCTCGGCGACCCCGGCCTTGACGGTATTGGTCACCCGCAGCGCGCCACCCAGGGTGCCACCAGGAAACACCTCGATGGAAACATCACCCGCCGTCAGCTGATTGACATAGTCGGCGAAGGTCTGGGCGTCCCGCTCCAACCACGGCCCGCCACCCCATGGGGTGGCCATTTTCCACTCCATCGGTTCGGCAGTCGCAGACAGGGAGACACTCGCGAGGGCGGCGGCAACAGTCACGCTGCCAGCCAGTCGGTTCAACTTATACATTGTTATCCTCGTTGGATTTCTTATAGGCGTACAGGAGCGCAAGGCAATGCCCAGCCGGCGTTGTTATCGATCGGCAGACACTGCGTATTAAGCATCACTATCGTGATTGAGCATTGCATATACGCAATTTTCAGTCAAAATAAATGAAAAAGACCAACAATCAACGCTCCTCCCCCATCATCAAGGACGGCAGGAGCCGCCGGAGACCTGCATGAGCGAGACCTCCACGCCACCCCGGCCCCATGAGAAAGCGCGCAAGGCCGGATCCATCGGTGACAACCTGAAAGCCCTGCGCGGCGAACGCCAGCTGACCATCGCTCAGATGGCCCAGGTATCAGGCACATCCGCCGCCAGCATCTCGCGGATCGAGAACGGCAGGCTTTCGCCCACCTACGAAGTCATCGTCAAGCTGGCCAATGCACTAAATGTGGATGTCGGCGAACTCTTCTACTACCGCGAGCGCCGTGCGCTCAGTGGCTGGCGTACGCTGACTCGCTCAGGCCAGGGAGACATTGTCGAGACTCCCAACTATCGTTTTGAATTGCTTTGCAGCGACATGGTGTCGAAGGACTTTCTGGTGTTCTCGACCACGGTGTTGAACACCAGCATTGATGAGTTTGGTGAGCTTCAACGCCACGCCGGGCATGAACAGATCGTGGTCCAGGAAGGCGAGGTCGAGGTGTGGACCGAACACTACGCCCCGACACGCCTCAAACCAGGAGACAGCATGTCCTTTGATAGCCAGATGGGACACGCCGTCATCTCGACAAGCCCCGCCCCCGCCCGCATCCTGTGGATCTGCAGCACCTGACCCAAGGCATCATCCGTTCGGCGCATCGCGGGGCAAGCGTTTTTCTCCCGTTGCGATAACGGCCTGGCAGACATGTACCCGCTGACAATGTCCGCCAGAGAGATCGCCAGAGAGACGGCCGCTGTGGTAAAGCCGTTGACCTCGTCAGCCACCGTCAGACTGGCGCGATGCCCTCAAGCGCATGGGGCTGACCCTCACTGGCTTGCGCTACCAACGCACCAGCCATGGCCAGCAGCTTCTCATCCGCCCAGCGGTCCGTGATCAACTGCACCCCGATCGGCATGCCCTGGCTACCCTGTCCGATGGGCAGGTTCAGGCAAGGGACGCCCAATAGCGTCCAGGCGCGGCAGTAAAGGGGGTCCCCTGTCGCGTCGATGCCCAACGGCGCTTCGCCTGTAGCACTGGCTGCCAAAATGCCGTCGACCTGAGTCGTCAACACCCGCGACAATGACTGGCGAGCCGCAGCCGCGCGGCGCATGGCATCACGGTAGCGCGACCAGCCGATAGCTCGGCCTTCCTCGATCAATTCGACCAGCTTGGGCCCCATCTGGTCCGCAAAGGCGGCATACTCACTTGCCAGCGTCCTGGCTGACTCGTAAGCCATCACCACCTTCTGCTCCTCCACCAAGCATTCGATATCGCTGCCCAGCGCCAGAGGAACGATCTCTGCCCCTGCGTGCCTCGCCATGGCTTCTGCCTCAGCGAGTACCCGCTGAACATCCGTGCTCATGGTCGTGGCCGAGGGCAAACTGAACACCCCGAGGCGCAGCCCCTTCAGGCTGCTCGCCGGGCGGATGCTGTCCGCTCCCGTCAAACTCGAGAACACGGTGCTGACATCCTCGACGCTACGCGCGAACCAGCCGATGGTGTCCAAAGATGGCGCGAAGCCGCGGACACCGGCGGTGCTGAGCGTGTTGAAGGTGGGCTTGAAGCCGTAGACACCGCAATAACTCGCAGGTCGAATCATGCTGCCAGCTGTCTGTGTACCAAACGCGACGGGCACCATACCGGCGGCCACCGCCGCTGCCGAGCCACTGGAAGACCCTCCTGGCGTGCGCGAGGTGTCATGGGGATTGCGTGTCTTGCCCGGGGTGAAATACGCGAATTCGGTAGACACTGTCTTGCCCATGATCAGCGCACCCTGCTGCTTGAGCAGCGACACCAGAGACGCGTCAACCAGCGATTCAGACGAACGAAGATACCCCCCCGTGCCCCATGCCGTAGGGTGGTCCCTCGTATCAATGATGTCCTTGATGCCTACCGGGACACCGAACAAAGGCCGGCCAGACAGCGTAGGGTCGAGTGGGGGAGGTTCTGTGGCCAGCGCCTCCCAGGCCCTTACCTCGGGCTCGACACGCTCAATCTGCGCTACGCACTGATGCCACCAGTCCAGTCCGCTCGCCGCAGCTCCCCGGTGGTTCTGGTGAAACGCGGTAATGCTCTTCGGTGCAGTCGGCATCCGATATTCCTTAGTGTAAGTCACTCGTTGAGGCATGGTCAGAGCACCAGGGTGATCCCCACCACCACCATGACCAGGGCAAATAGCGTTCGCAGTCGCTCAGGCGACAGGTAATGCGCCAGCTTGGCGCCGCACCTGGCGGCCGGCACGCTGAACATGGCAACGCCTGCAAAGGCAGGCCAATAGAGATAGCCGAGACTTCCTTCGGGTAGGCCCGCATGGCCAAGACCCGTCATCATGAAGGTCAAGGCGCCGACGAGGGCAATGGGCAGCCCGCAGGCGGCCGAGGTACCAATCGCATGGGTCAGCCCTGCGCCATTGCGGGCAAGCCAAGGCACACTCAGGACACCGCCACCCACGCCAAACAGTGCGGAGAAGGTACCGATGGTGGTGCCGGCAGCAAACATTGCCGGCCTCCCCGAGACGTGGGCTTTCTCGCTTACCCTCTTGGAAAGCAGCATGTGCGCTGCAAGCAGGAGCATGAACACACCGAAAAAGCGCTCCAGCTGACGACCATCCAAGTGATCGGCGACCAAACCGCCAAGTACCGCACCGCACATCAGCCCAGGTAGCATCAGCACCAGTAGCTCCCGCGATACAGCTCCTTTTTTCCAGTGTCCAAACGCTGAAGAGGCACCAGTCACCACGATGATGGCCAGCGATGTGCCAATCGCGAGATGCATGATGAGAGCCTCATCAACGCCCTTGAACGCCAGGGCCGAGGCAAGTGCAGGCACGATGATGACGCCTCCACCGATGCCAAAGAGTCCCGCGGCAAGCCCAGCAACCCCACCCACTGCACAGAAGAACAACAAGGCCGCCAGCATGATGTCACCCTCCTCTGACTCAGCGCGGGTCGCAGCGCGGGCTTTTGCGATCCGCGCTGCGACACGCTGGTCCTAGTTCACGGCCTTGATCGCGAAAGAGTCATCCACGATGTCTTCGTAGTACATCTCCCCTTCGATGTTGCCGACAAACTGCTGCATCTCGATAGCGTTGTTGAACGCGTCCTCGGTAATCGTCACGCTTTCCGGATAGACGTTGTTGTCGATCATCCTCTGTACCGCAGCATCGACCACCTCGCCAGAAAGGTCACCGAACTCCTCTCGGGCCACGGCCTTGGCCACGTCAGCGTCGGTATGAATCAAGGCCAGCGAATCATTGATGGCATTGACGAAGCGCAAGACCAGATCTGGATTATCATCAATCATTTCCTGGGAGGTATTGATGGTCGAGAACGCATACTCGGGATAGTCATCAGTGAAGGCATGGATAATCTCCAGTCCCTGGGAAATGCCCTGCTCCACCTGCGGTTGATATGCGACAGCGATATCACCACGACCGGAAAGCACAGGCCCAAGCTCAGAGCCATTCTGTACTTCTGTTATCTGGACCTCGCCGTCCACCCCGGCATCTTCGATCAGACGCTTGATGAGCGTATTCGACGTACCTGGCGCCAACCCGACCACGACCTCCTTGCCGGCCAAGTCTGCGGGCGAGCTATAGTCGAGGTCGGGACTTGCCAGTACCCACACCGGTGCACTGTTGGCTACCGCACTGATGGCTTTGCCGCTCCCTCCCTGTTCCTGGGCAAAGCCAACATGCTCTGGACCGTGAACAGAAAACTGAGACTCCCCCGCCAGTACCGATGCCAATGCCGCTGGCCCCGATCCGGCTGAGCGCACGACAGGCACGTCAATGTTGTACTCATTGAAAAGTCCTTCGTGCTTGGCCACATATACCGGCAAGTAGAGTAGGGAGTGGAAGGCTTCGTTGATGAGGATTGTGTCCATCTCCTGAGCGTGTGCCTGGAAAGAGGACATACCAGCAACAAGACCGAGACCCACCATCATTTTCTTGGAGCAGAAGAAAGCATTCATACTGATTTCATTCCTTGTCGTTATTTTTTCAACAGTATCACTGCAGCATCAACGACCTGCGTCGTTATCACACCTCACCTCGCGTGGTCCCAGGGAAGCAACCGCTTTTCCACTTTGGACACCACCACATAAAGAGCAATGGCGACCATCATGAGTACGATAACGCCTACCCAGACCACGTTGAGGTTAAAGAGATTTCCCGCTACAAAAATCATTCGACCCAATCCACGGTCCGATGAGATAAACTCACCACCAATCTCGGCGATTAGGGCAAAACCAATATTCAAGCGGAAGGCAGAGATGATCCACGGCAACGTTGCCGGAGCCACGACTTTCGTGAACACTTCCCGCCGGGAACCTCCTAGCGATCTCATCAGATTAATCATATTTCCATCAATCTGGTGGGTTCCCTGATAAGCGGACAGCAGAGCCACGACAAAGGTGGCTACGAATGCCAGCATGATCTTTGAAAACATGCCGGAGCCAAACCAGATGATGATCATCGGGGCCAAGGCGATTTTAGGCAGCCCATTCAGCGCAACCATAAACGGGTCAATGATTCGGGCAGTGGTACGCGAGAACCAGAGCAACAAGCCACAGATCGAGCCAAGCATGCTACCCAGCAAGAACCCCGCAATCGTGGCAGACACGGTCGCCAGGGTATCGTCCAGTAGCTGACCTGACTGAAGCAGACGAAGCGCTTCTTCGGCAATCCCGGATGGCGACCCCATCAAGAAGGGATTGATCCAGCCAACGCTGACTCCCACTTGCCACAGCGCCACGAGCAGAGCTATCCCTGCACCACGCCATAGATTGTCCGTCAGCAGCACCGATCTCTTCGGTGCTTCACTGATGTCTTTGTTGCTACCTGCCTGAATCCTATGGGTAAAGGTCTGAGCATCGCTCATGCGGCACCTCCCGCGACCTGGATGTCCAAATCCTCCCAGATCTGATCGAAAAGGGTCTGGTATCGAACATCACTGCGAGCCTTGAGGCACGAGCCAAGCTCACGGGACAACCCAACGTCATACACCTTTTTTACGGATGTTGGGCGCTTGGTCATCACTGCGACGCGGTCCGACATGGCGATAGCTTCGCCAATATCATGGGTAATCAGGACCACGGTTTTCTTGTGTTCCTTTAGAATCGATACGATCTCTTCCTCCAGAACAAGCCGCGTCTGGTAGTCGAGTGCCGAAAAGGGTTCATCCAGAAGAATGAGGTCAGGCTCGGTAATGAGCGTGCGGATCAACGCCACCCTCTGACGCATCCCCCCAGAAAGCGTACCCGGATATTGATCAGCAAAGTCCGCCAGACCATAACGAGACAAGTGATCCTTGGCCATTTCATAGCGACGCGACTTTGACACTCCGCGAACTTCCAGTCCAAGACATACGTTATCGATGATAGTTCGCCATGGAAACAGAAGATCACGTTGCAGCATGTAGCCGATTCGTGCGCCACAATGAGGGTCTCGCCCACTGAGTTCAATGACACCATCCGTGGGCTCAAGCAGGCTGGATATAATATTGAACATCGTGCTTTTCCCACACCCACTCGGGCCCACGATGCTGACAAACTCCTCCTTTTTTATATCCAGAGTAATATCTCGGATCACTTCGACAGCGCCACCGTCAGAGCTGTGAAATGTCTTCCTCACACCTTGAAGGGAAATCACACTTTCTCGACTTGGCGGGGTCGACTCAAGGTCTTCCGTAGAAAAAGCACGCACAGCTGGGGCGTTCATCTACTACCTCCTGAGCAAGGTCAGAGTCTTGAATTATGTATTTCTTATTAGGCATTTACGGTGCCACCCGGAAATTTTCCTTTTCCAATCAAAGCAATAATTAGCATCAGGGCACAGCAAATGTCAGACAAAGCAGGTGAAATGTGCACCTGTGGTGCACTGCAGCGCTGGCATTGCACCAGATCTGCCAATACCGGTGGCGACACCTCGCGCTCCTCTTCCTTGCGCTGCGTCGCTGCTCCTTGAAGGCGTTTCGCCTCGCTGCTGCACGCCCTAAGTCAAACTAAAGTCTAGGGCTTGGCATTCTCATAAATTGATAACAGTGTTTCTTAAGTAATCCTTTTGCCATATACCATTTATCAAAATACGAGGTACGCCATGACTCCTTCCGACCGCATGCTGGCACTGCTTTGCTGCCTCGCCAATCAAGGCGGTGCCATGACGGTGAAGGCGCTAGCCGCTCAAACTCAGCAACCCACGTCCACCGCTTATCGTCACCTGCGTCAGTTGCTGGCCTGGGGAATGGTCAGTGAGCGGGAAGGTGGGACCTATGCCCCAGGCCCGCAGGCTGTGCGGCTGCAGCAAGGCTTTGAGCGTAGCAACGACTTGCTCAAGTGGGCGCGCCCCGTGCTAATGGAGCTGACCGACCTCACTGAGGAAGGGTCGGCACTGCTGGTGCCCGTGCGCGATCATGCGCTGTGCGTCGACATGATCGACAGCTCACAGCCATTACGCTGCTGCTACCACCGCGGCCAAGTTCAGCCCCTGCTGAAAGGCGCCAGTGCCCGTGCACTGCTTGCGTTCATGAGTGACGAGGAAAGAGCCATGGCGCTGGCGTTACGAACGCCAGAGGAACAGAGCGACGCACTCACAGGACTCGAGCAGATACGTGCCCAGGGGGTCGCCACCAGCCTAGGTGAGATCGACGGAGGCATCTGGGGTGCCAGCGCCCCAGTCTTCTCCGCTCGCGGCAAGCTCAAGGCTGTCGTCAGTCTGATGGCACCAGAGGCTCGAGTTCGCCATAAGACCGCCTGGTTGGCAGACCAGGCCCGCAATAGTGCGCTTCGACTAGGAGAACTACTGGAGTGACGAGTAGCAGCAAGTGTTCACAGACCCCATGGTCCTGGCATGGGCGAATCGACAGCGAAGAGATTGGCCAGTCACTACGCTGGCATCAAGTCGTGCGTCCCGTCGCCGAGGCCTCAGCACCTGGCCGAGTGCTGGTGGGCTTCTGCTCGGATGCGGGAGTTGCCCGCAACAAGGGTCGCACTGGAGCAAGTGAGGGCCCCCTGGCCATCCGGCGTCAGCTGTCCAACCTGGCCTTTCATCTCCACACTCCGGTGTACGATGCGGGCGACATCCGCTGCCACGGTGATGAACTGGAACATGCCCAGCGGGCCTTCGCTGATCAAGTGACGGAGTTGCTGGACCAAGGGCATCGGGTCATTGGCCTCGGCGGAGGACACGAAATCGCCTTTGCCAGCTTTTCCGGACTCCTGCAGCATGCCCAACAGCGTCAGTCCCCCCCGTGGATCGGCATCGTCAACCTGGACGCACACCTCGACTTGCGCCAGTCCAGCGTCGCCAGCTCCGGTACGCCGTTTCGACAGTGCGCAGAGCTATGTGCCGAGCAGGGCGTCGAGTTCCGCTATACCTGCCTGGGAGTGAGCCGTGCGAGCAACACTCAGGCGCTGTTTGATCGTGCAGAGGCGCTGGGCGTCGATTGGGTCCTGGATGAGGACTGCCGTTCTATCAGTAGCCCTAGCGTCATGGACGCACTGGATCGACTGCTGTCCCAGGTAGACATGGTCTATCTGACCATTTGTCTGGACGCTCTTCCCGCCTGGGTCGCTCCTGGCGTCAGCGCGCCATCCGCCAGAGGTATCGAACTGTCCTTCATCGAGGACGTCATCGATCACCTGTCGTCCCGCACTGAGCTGCCGGTCGTGGATGTCGCCGAAATGAACCCGAGCCTGGATAACGACTCCCGCACCGCTCGAGTCGCCGCGCGATTGATCGAGCGACTGGCCCGCTGATCTCAGCGCCGATCCTGCAAGGCGCAACGACGCCATACCGAAACGACAAACGACAAGACAACACCCTGCCATGGTGGACGTCCTGCCAGCCGCCCCGGCAGACGCTGACAAGGGAACGCCACCGGCCTTCACTCCGCTGCCTCGAAGCAGCACAAAAACCGCTGGAGCACACTCATGCACATTACTCTCGATGCTGTGGCCACCACAGCATTGGCCTTGCTGTTACTTGCCACAGGCGCTGGGCTGAAGCGTCGTCTGAACTGGCTAGAGCATTTTTGCGTTCCCACGCCGGTCATCGGTGGCTTTGGCTTCGCCCTTCTCGCGTGGCTGCTGCGTGACATGGGGATCGTCACCTTCGAGCTCGATACCGCCATGCAGAGCCCACTGATGATTGCCTTTTTCACCACCGTAGGACTAGGCGGCAGCCTTGCGCTACTGAAAAAGGGGGGCAAGGCGCTAGGTGTCTATCTGGTGGCTTGCTGGCTACTGGCGCTGATGCAAAATGGGGTGGGTATTGGCATGGCCAGCCTGCTCGGCCTGGACCCTCTGATCGGGCTTATGGCCGGCGCCACTTCGCTTGAGGGCGGGTTCGGTGCTGCCGCTGCCTTCGGTCCCGAAGCCGAAGCCCTGGGTGCACAGGGCGCTGCCACTGCGGCGATTGTGTCGGCGACCTTCGGGATGATCGTCGGTGGCGTGATCGGCGCCCCTATCGCCCGCTGGATCATTGACCGTCGCCAACTGCCGCTGGTCAGCGAAGACGTCCATGACCTGGAGCGTCTTGCCGAAGCTGAGCGCCCGACCCAGGGACAGCTTGACGGCCGTGTCCTGTTGAACGTGCTGGCCGTGGTCGTACCGGTCATGGTGCTGGGAGTCTGGTTCAAGGGTCTGCTGTCCAGTCAGCTCGGTATCATCTTGCCAAGCTACGTCGGCGCCATGTTCGTGGCGATCCTGCTGCGTAACCTCAACGATCGCTTTCAATGGATCAGCCTCCCGGACAATGCCCTATCCAGCGTAGGGGACGTCGCACTGGGCATTTTCCTGACCATGGCGATGATGAACCTGAAGATTTGGCAGCTGCAGGAGATGGGCGGCCCGTTGCTGCTGATACTTCTGGTCCAGACGCTGGCCATTGTCATGCTGGCGATCTTTGTCCTGTTCCGCCTGCTTGGACGCAACTATGACGCGGCCGTGCTGACAGCGGGCTTCATCGGTCATGGCCTCGGGGCCACCCCAAACGCGGTCGCCAACATGAGCGCCGTCTGCGATCACTATCGCGTCATTTCCCATAAGGCCTTCATCATCGTTCCCTTATGCGGAGCGGTACTGATCGATATCGTGGCCATTCCGGCCATCACCTGGTGCCTGAATGCCTTTGCCTGATCAGCTACAGCAGGCGCCTGGGCTGACCATGCCGAACAGGGGCTGGCCAACGGCCCCGTAAGACCAAGGCACCCAAGGGCTGAAGAGGTTTAAGAGAGCCGAGAGACCAGGAGAGCTAGAGATAGCAGCAGCGATGGCGGCCAAAGTCGTGTTAAATTTACCTTATATGGTTTCTCAGGACTGACGCCCCATGTTCAAGCCCCTTCTGATCTGCTTCACGGCGCTGTTTGCACAACTTGCCCTGCTCCACTGGGTCGACGTGCGAACCACCCAGGCTCCGCCAGCAGCCACCCCGGTGGCGACGGTAACCACCGTCACCACCCGGGATGATGACCTCAGCGAAAAAAGTGACGAAAAAGCGACTGACACCCAGGACGCTTGAAGCGCATTGATCCGGCCTGCCAGGCACCTTATCTGGATGCCTCGGCGGGCTCCTGCCAGTGGCTTGACGCTCGCCCTGGCGACCCGCTCTCATGGGACGCCCAAACAATCAGCCCGCTCTAACGACACGCCCTAACGACCCCCCTGCCCTGCAAGGCCTCCAGAAGACTCCGGACGATATCCTCTTTTCCCGAGACAATTAATCATACATAGTATTTAAAAGCACTTTGTCGACGAGGAGTTCTGTCATCGATCTGCCACTACTGTCCACCACCCTCGGCGTCAGTCTGCCGGTCTTTACCATGGTATTCATCGGCGCAGTCCTCAGGCGCCTGGGTTGGATCGACCAGTCCTTCGTGAACACAGCGTCAAGCCTGGTATTTCGGGTCACCATGCCGACACTGCTGTTCCTGAGTCTGTTGCGGGCCACCCCGGGGGATGACCTCAAGCTCGGGCTGGTAGCGTTTTATCTGGGCATCTCTGCGGTCATCTTCTTTATCATCTGGGCCTGGGCCCTGTGGCGCTGCCCCAGGGAGGACCGCGGGGTCTATGTACAAGGCGCCTTTCGCGGAAACTGCGGTATCGTCGGTCTTGCCCTGTCGGCCAACATGTACGGCAGCACCGGGCTATCACTGGGCAGCATCATGGCCGGCGGCATCATTATCGTAAACCTGGTCATGTCAGCTATCGTGCTGTCCGTCTACAGCCCCGTCGTCAGCTCACGTCCGCTCGATATCCTCAAGGACGTCGCCACCAATCCGCTGATCATCGGTATCGCCGCAGCTCTGCCGCTGACCTACCTGCACGTCGATCTGCCTAGCTGGCTGATGACGTCAGGCGACTACCTGGCTTCTCTGTCGCTGCCGCTGGCCTTGATCTGCATTGGCGGAAGCCTGAGCATCAAGGCCGCCAGGGAAAGCGGAGCCCTGGCCCTGTCCGCAAGCCTGTGGAAACTTGTACTGATGCCAGCCATCGGCGTTGGCCTGGCCTTGGCAGCAGGCTATCGAGATACCGAACTTGGCATGCTGTTCCTGTTCCTGGGCAGTCCTACCGCCGCCGTTGCCTATGTGATGGCTCGCGGCGCGGGTGCCAATGAACGCCTCGCTGCCAATATCATCATGCTCAGCACCCTATTGAGCATCGTCACCATCAGCCTGGGGTTGCTGCTGCTGAGTGTTTGGCGCTTGATCTAGACGCTCAGCACATGCCAGTGGCACGCTATTGGTCACTCGCGATGAATTGACGCCACACTTGCCATAAGAAGGGGCACCAGAAGAGCCGCAATCTGGCGCACGACATCCCAGGCAACCTCACTGAATAAGACACTTCTGGCGCTTCACAAGATGGCTCCTATGCCAAGGCCATGAAAAAGCCCGGTGATAGTATCACCGGGCCTTGGTTACCTCTTGAGGGATAGGGATAGTGCCAGCTAGATCCGCATCAGGACTCGCGCTTGCCATCCACCAGACGACTGAGCTTGAGCGGGTTGCCGTCTTTCAGCGCATCAGGCAGCAGGCTGTCGGGCAGGTTCTGGTAGCACACCGGACGCAGGAAGCGGTGAATGGCAGCGCTGCCCACGGAGGTGGTACGCGAGTCCGAGGTCGCCGGGTAAGGGCCACCGTGAACCATGGCGTGGCATACCTCGACACCGGTCGGCCAGCCGTTGGCCATCACTCGGCCAGCACGACGCTCGAGGATCGGCAGCAGACCACGGGCGGCGTCGACGTCGCCATCGTCCATCTGCAGGGTGGCGGTCAGCTGGCCTTCCAGACCCTCGGCCAGGGCCTTGACCTCATCGAGGTCGGCACACTGCACCACCAGGGAGGTGGAGCCAAACACTTCCGCCTGCAGGGCGTCATCCTTGAGGAAGTCCTGGGCGTCGGCCACGAACAGCCCTGCCTG
>NZ_JAHVIO010000008.1:0-161027 GCF_019801675.1 Halomonas sp. DP8Y7-3 | reverse complement strand
GACCTGACCGAAGGCACCTTGACCGTTGGCCGCGATGGCAACTGGACCTTCGAGGCCAATAACAACCTCGACCAGGCAGAGAGCCCATCGGTCAACTTCACTATCGAGACCGTCGATAGCGATGGTGATACCGCCTCCGATAGCCACACCGTCACCATTACCGATGGCACTGGTCCGACGGTCACCGTCACCGACAGCGATCCGGCGACCACCAACGCCGCCGTGTCCCTGGATGATGCCGACACCGAAGGCGACGCTTCCTCTACCGACGTAGCTAGCCTGACCTTTACTGCGGGCAGTGATGCCATTGCCTCCATCGGTTTTGGCAGCACAGATAATATTGATGTGGATGGCCTGAATGGCACCCTGACCTGGACCCTGAACTCCGCCGGTCAGCTGGAAGGGCGCACTGAAGCCGGTGGCGAACCGGCCATCACCCTGACGCTGAACAACAACGGCTCGGTTACGGCTGGCCAGTCCGCGGTAGTGACCGTGACCGCCACCCTGGCCGACAGCCTGGTCCACGCCGATGGCGTCGATGCACTGACCATCAGCGGGATCACCGTGGTCGGCACCGACACCGACGGCAGCAGCACCGAGGCAAGCGTCTCGGTCAGCGTCGCCGACGATCAGCCGACGCTGCAGATTGGCGACTCCACTGAGCCGGGTACCGCGACAGTCGTGGAAGGCCAGAGTGTCAATGGCAGCTGGACCACCGATGCCGGTGCTGATGGCGCCACCGTTACCGTCAGCGTGGGCAGCGAGACGCTGACGTTGGGCGACGCCGACAACGACGTCGTGACCTTCAATACCGCCGAGGGCGTGTTGACCGTTGGCCGCGATGGCAGCTGGACCTTCGAGGCGAACAACAACCTCGACCAGGCAGAGAACCCGTCGATCAACTTCACCATCGAGACCGTCGATAGCGATGGTGACACCGCTTCCGATAGCCACACCGTTACCATCACCGACGGCACTGGCCCGACGGTCACCGTCACCGACAGCGATCCGGCGAGCACCAACGCCGCCGTGTCCCTGGATGATGCTGACACTGAAGGCGACGCTTCCTCTACCGACGTAGCCAGCCTGACCTTTACCGCGGGCAGTGATGCGATTGCCAGTATCGGCTTTGGCGATACCGGAGCCATCAGCGTCGACGGTCTGGATGGCACCCTGACCTGGACCCTGAACTCCGCCGGTCAGCTGGAAGGGCGCACCGAGGCCGGTGGCGAACCCGCCATCACCCTGACGCTGAATAACAATGGCTCGGTCACGGCTGGCCAGTCCGCGGTAGTGACCGTGACCGCCACCCTGGCCGACAGCTTGGCCCACGCCGATGGCGTTGATGCACTGACCATCAGCGGGATCACCGTGGTTGGTGCTGATACCGACGGCACCAGCACCGAGGCAAGCGTCTCGGTCAGCGTGGCCGACGATCAGCCGACGCTGCAGATCGGCGACTCCACTGAGCCTGGCACCGCGACAGTGGTAGAAGGCCAGAGTGTCAATGGCAGCTGGACCACCGATGCCGGTGCCGATGGTGCCACCGTGACCGTGTCCGTGGGTAGCGAGACGCTGACGCTGGGCGACGCCGACACCGACGTCGTGACCTTTAATACCGCCGAAGGCGTGTTGACCGTCGGCCGCGATGGCAACTGGACCTTCGAGGCGAACAACAACCTCGACCAGGCCGAGAGCCCGTCGGTCAACTTCACCATCGAGACCGTCGATAGCGATGGTGATACCGCCTCCGACAGCCACACCGTCACCATCACCGACGGTACTGGCCCGACGGTTACTGTCACTGACAGCGATCCGGCGGCCAGCAATGCCGCTGTGTCCCTGGATGATGCTGACACTGAAGGCGCCGCTTCCTCTACAGACGTGGCCAGCCTGACCTTTACGGCGGGCAGTGATGCCATTGCCAGCATTGGCTTTGGCGATACCGGCGCGATCAGCGTTGATGGCCTTAATGGCACCCTGACCTGGACCCTGAACTCCGCCGGTCAGCTGGAAGGGCGTACCGAAGCCGGTGGCGAACCGGCCATCACCCTGACGCTGAACAACAACGGCTCAGTCACGGCTGGCCAGTCCGCGGTAGTGACCGTGACGGCCACGCTGGCCGACAGCCTGGTCCACGCTGATGGCGTTGATGCACTGACCATCAGCGGAATCACCGTGGTCGGTACCGACACCGACGGTAGCAGCACGTCCGCTAGTGTGGGCGTGACGGTGGCCGACGATCAGCCGACTCTGCAGATCGGCGACTCCACTGAACCTGGCACCGCGACAGTGGTGGAAGGCCAGAGCGTCAATGGCAGCTGGACCACCGATGCTGGTGCCGATGGCGCCACTGTTACGGTGACCGTGGGCAACGAGACACTGACACTGGGCGACGCCGACACCGACGTCGTGACCTTCGACCTGACCGAAGGCACCCTGACCGTTGGCCGCGATGGCAGCTGGACCTTCGAGGCCAGTGCCAACCAGGTACAGAACAGCGCCGGTACTCCGGCGATCGACTTCACCATCGAGACCGTCGATAGCGATGGTGATATCGCCTCCGATAGCCACACCGTCACCATCACCGACGGCACTGGCCCGACGGTCACTGTCACCGACAGCGATCCGGCGACCACCAACGCCGCCGTGTCCCTGGATGATGCCGACACCGAAGGCGACGCTTCCTCTACGGACGTGGCCAGCCTGACCTTTACTGCGGGCAGTGATGCCATTGCCTCCATCGGTTTTGGCAGCACAGATAATATTGATGTGGATGGCCTGAATGGCACCCTGATCTGGACCCTGAACTCCGCCGGTCAGCTGGAAGGGCGCACCGAAGCCGGTGGCGAACCGGCCATCACCCTGACGCTGAACAACAACGGCTCGGTCACGGCTGGCCAGTCCGCGGTAGTGACCGTGACCGCGACTCTGGCGGACAGCCTGGTCCACGCCGATGGCGTTGATGCACTGACCATCAGCGGCATCACCGTGGTCGGCACCGACACCGACGGCACCAGTGCGTCTGCCAATGTGGGCGTGACGGTGGCGGACGATCAGCCGACGCTGCAGATTGGCGATACCTCTGAGCCGGGTACCGCGACAGTGGTGGAAGGCCAGAGCGTCAACGGCAGCTGGACCACCGATGCCGGTGCCGATGGTGCCACCGTTACGGTGACCGTGGGTGGAAATTCACTGGCTCTGGGTACCGCAGCAGATGCCACGGTGTCCTTCGACCTGACCGAGGGCACCCTGACCGTTGGTCGTGATGGCAGCTGGACCTTCGAGGCCAGTGCCAACCAGGTACAGAACAGCGCCGGTACTCCGTCGATCGACTTCACCATCGAGACCGTCGATAGCGATGGTGACACCGCCTCCGATAGCCACACCGTTACCATCACCGACGGCACTGGCCCGACGGTTACTGTCACCAGTGGGGACGATGATCCGGCAACCGAGAGCCTGGATCTTACGCTGGACGAAGTGGGTACCATCGGCGGCGCAGAGCAGGACTCTGGCGTGCTGACCTTCACTGCAGGCAGCGACAACCTGACCAGTTTCAGGTTTGCCAATATTGCAACAGACGGCAGCGTGTCAGGCATTACCACCGCTGGGCTGGAGCCAGGGCAGACGCTAGTATGGACAGCGAATGCGAATGGCCAGCTCGAAGGCCGCCTGGGTGGTAGCACTGCTGTCGCGGTGACCCTGTCCCTTGCTGCTCCAGCGTCAGTGGAAGCGGGTGAGGACGGTATCGTGCGGGTTACCGCTGAACTCAGCGAGGCCCTCCCGCATGAGGTGGCCGATGCGCTGGCGAACTCGCTTTCTATTAGCGGCATCGGAGTTGTTGCGACCGAGGCTGACGGTGACAGTGCCACGGCCCAGGTGACCGTCAACGTCGTTGATTCTGCACCGCAGGCCGTAGCCGACGTTAACGCCATCACCGAAGACACGGCCTCCGTCTCTGGCAACGTCATTGACGGTGCTGCAGATGATGCCGGTGCCGACACCCTGGGAGCTGATAGCACCACGGTCACCGCGGTGACCAGCGGCAACGCCAGCGGTAACACCGCCACCACCAATGCGGCTGGTGAGCTGGTGATCCAGGGCGAGTACGGCACCCTGACCATCGCGCCCAATGGCAGCTACAGCTACGCGTTGGACAACACCAACCCGTCGGTCCAGGGGCTGGACGGCAGCGAGTCGGTGACCGAGGTGTTCACCTACACCCTGACCGACGCCGACAGCGACGCCAGCAGCACCACTCTGACCCTGACCATCAACGGCCAGGAAGATGACCTGCCCACCATTACCGTGACCGACAGTGACGGTAACGTGACCGGCGCCGACAACAGCGTGGAGGAGGACAGCGGCGAGACCGTGACCGGCACCTTCACCGTGGGCGGCAGTGCGGGTGTGGCCAGCGTGACCATCGGCGGTGTGGAGCTGGTGGGAGCGGACTTCACCACTCCGGTGAGCATCCCCAACACCGGTGGACAGGGGACCCTTACCATCACCGGCTTTAACGCCGCGACAGGCGAGTTCAGCTACAGCTACACCGAGACCGGGGGGCCGGCCGAGCACAACGCGGCCAACGACAATATCGTCGACAGCTTCGCGATTGTGGTGACCGACAACGAAGGCGATACCGCCAGCGATAGCCTGGATATCCAGATACTGGATACCGCGCCGCAGGCTGTGGCCGACGTGAACGCCATCACCGAAGACACCGCCTCCGTGTCGGGCAACGTCATTGACGGCGCTGCAGATGATGCCGGTGCCGACACCCTGGGCGCCGATGCCACCACGGTCACCGCGGTGACCAGCGACAACGCAAGCGGCAACACCGCCACCACCAATGCGGATGGTGAGCTGGTGATTCAGGGCGAGTACGGCACCCTGACCATCGCACCCGATGGCAGCTACAGCTACGCGCTGGATAACACCAACCCGGCGGTACAGGGGCTGGACGGCAGCGAGTCGGTCACCGAGGTGTTCACCTACACCCTGACCGACGCCGACAGCGACGCCAGCAGCACCACTCTGACCCTGACCATCAACGGCCAGGAAGATGACCTGCCCACCATCACCGTGACCGACAGCGACGGGAACGTGACCGGCGCCGACAACAGCGTGGAAGAGGACAGCGGCGATACCGTCACCGGCACCTTCACCGTGGGCGGCAGTGCGGGTGTGGCCAGCGTGACCATCGGCGGTGTGGAGCTGGTGGGAGCGGACTTCACTACTCCGGTGAGCATCCCCAATACCGGTGGCCAGGGCAGCCTGACTATCACCGGCTTCGATGCCGCGACGGGCGAGTTCAGCTACAGCTACACCGAGACCGGCGGCCCAGCCGAGCACAACGCGGCCAACGACAATATCGTCGACAGCTTCGCGATCGTGGTGACCGACAACGAAGGCGACACCGCCAGCGACAGCCTGGATATCCAGATCCTGGATACCGCACCGCAGGCCGTGGCTGACGTTGACGCCATCACCGAAGACACGGCGTCCGTCTCCGGCAACGTGGTTGACGGAACTGCAGATGATGCCGGTGCGGACACCCTGGGAGCCGATGCCACCACGGTCACCGCGGTGACCAGCGACAACGCCAGCGGCAACACCGCCACCACCAATGCGGCTGGTGAGCTGGTGATCCAGGGCGAGTACGGCACCCTGACCATCGCACCCGATGGCAGCTATAGCTACGCGCTGGATAACGCCAACCCGGCCGTCCAGGGGCTGGACGGCAGCGAGTCGGTGACCGAGGTGTTTACCTACACGCTGACCGACGCGGATAGCGACGCCAGTAGCACCACTCTGACCCTGACCATCAACGGCCAGGAAGATGACCTGCCCACCATCACCGTGACCGACAGCGACGGGAACGTGACCGGCGCCGACAACAGCGTGGAAGAGGATAGCGGTGAGACCGTCACCGGCACCTTCACCGTGGGCGGCAGTGCGGGTGTGGCCAGCGTGACCATCGGCGGTGTGGAGCTGGTGGGAGCGGACTTCACTACTCCGGTGAGCATCCCCAATACCGGTGGCCAGGGAACCCTGACTATCACCGGCTTCGATGCCGCGACAGGCGAGTTCAGCTACAGCTACACCGAGACCGGCGGCCCAGCCGAGCACAACGCGGCCAACGACAATATCGTCGACAGCTTCGCGATCGTGGTGACCGACAACGAAGGTGATACCGCCAGCGACAGCCTGGATATCCAGATCCTGGATACCGCGCCTGTTGCTGCCGATGATCGCGTCGACGGTGTGCAGTCCTCGCAGGTTGTGTCGAAAGACGCCACCGAAGGGCTGCTGTCCAATGATGATCAGGGAGCGGATGGCGCCAGAGTGACGGCGGTAGACCTTTCCTCGCTGCAAGGTAGCCTCGAGTGGAACGCCGACGGCAGCTTCGTCTACACCGCGACGGAGTCAGGCAGCTACACCGAAGTGGTGCGCTACACCATTACGGACGCCGATGGTGATACCAGCGAAGCTACGCTGACCATCCAGGTTGAGAATGGTGTGCCGAGCACCCAGCCCAGCAACGTGCAGGTCAATGAAGCAGGCCTGGACGGCGGCTCCCAGGCGGGGAATGGCTCGGCGACGGTCACCGGGCAGCTGGTCGCGACGGATCCCCAGAGCGACACGCTGACCTTCAAGGCGGAGACCATCAAAGGGGAGTACGGAGACATCGTGATCCGTGCCGATGGCTCATTCACCTACACCTTGACCAAGCCAGTGACGTCCTCCGACAACCCGGTGGACGATGCAGAGAGCTTCACCTACACCGTCACCGACAGCCAGGGCAACTCGGCAACCGGTACCATCACCGTAGATGTGATTGATGACGTACCGCAGGCCGTCAATGACACACCGGCCGCGCTGCAGTCAGGCACATCGCTGACGACCACGGCCGACAATGGCCTGCTGGCCAACGACGTGCAGGGCGCAGATGGTGCCGAGGTGGTGTCGATCGATACCAGCGGACTGCGTGGCGAGCTGACGTGGAATGCCGACGGTAGCTATACCTACACCGCGGAAGCCAACGCCAGCTATGAAGAAGTGGTGACCTACGTGATTCGTGACGCCGACGGCGACACGAGTCAGACCAACGTCAAGTTTGTGGTGACGGATGGTTCCCCGACCGCCAATCAAGCAACAGCAACGGTCAGCGAGGCCGGTCTTGCCGCTGGTAGCGACGCCGGCAGCGGCAGTCACAGCGTTTCCGGGCAGCTGAGTGCAACCGATGCCCAGGGAGATGACCTGAGCTACACCGAAGCGCGGATCGAGGGGGATCATGGCGTACTGGTGATCAGCAGCGATGGTTCCTTTACCTATACGTTGAGCAGCGCTGTGACCGGGAGCCAGGCGGACAATGGCGGCAACACGCTGACCGCCCAGGAGACCTTCAACTACAGCGTGACCGATGCCCACGGCAATACCGCCAGTGCCAGCATCAGCATCAACATTGTGGATGACGTGCCGCAGGCGGTGGATGACACGGCCGCCACGGCTGAGGACACCGCGGTCACCGTTGATGTGCTGGCCAATGACATTGGCGGAGCCGATGGTGCTGTGCTGCAGTCGGCTGCACTGGCGCCTGGACACGAGTCTGCCGGTCGGGTGACGGTGAACAGTAGCACCGGAGAACTGACCTTCATGCCAGGACCTGGGGTCGAGGGAACCGTCGTCATACGCTACACCATCGTCGACGCCGATGGAGATACCAGCGAAGCCACCTTGACCGTCAATGTGGCTGCGGACTCCACGCCGGAGGCCGCCAATGGAGTCGCGCGCGTGGACGAAGATGGCCTGTCGGGTGGCAATGTCGGTGGCCCGGGTGATGTGGCCGGTGAGGCGACCGTCGTCACCGGGACGCTTGGCTATTCCTTTGGCAACGATGGCGCGGCGAGCACAAATGCCTTCAGCTGGAGTCTTGATGGCCTGCCCACGGTCACGGCCAGTGGCCAGGCTGTGTCCTACACGCTGAGCGACGACGGCCGTACGGTCACGGGGCGTGACGCCTCCAACGCGCTGGTCTTGACCGTTGCCCTGACCGGGGTGGCGAACGGCGCCTATGAGGTAACGCTGCACCAGCCGCTGGATCATGGTGAGCAGGGGACGGAAGACTCTCTGGCGTTCAATGTCGGCTACACCATTGTCGATTCCGATGGCAGCCCAGCCAGTGGCCAACTGCAAGTGCTGGTTAACGATGACAGTCCCGAAGCCTTTACGGCCGATGCCGTCGAGCTGGCAGGCGGCCAGAGCGGACAGTTGAACTTTGTCGCTGTCTCCGGGGCCGATGGCGTCAAGGACGTGACCTTTGACAACCTGCAGGGACAGGCTGCGACGGACAGCGATGGCAACACGCTGTATTTCAATGGCGAACCGCTGAGCTACCAGTTGTCCAGCGATGGCCACCAACTTGAGGCGGTGACTGCCGATGGCACCGTCGGCTTCAGCGTGACGCTGGACCCGGCAGGCGATAGCTACAGCATCGAGGTGGCCGATGGCCAGATCAGCAACGGGCGTGTCGAGCGTGCCGATATCTCTGAACTGAATCTCGATGGTGTCGTTAAGTACCACGGCGTCAACTACGACGACGAAGAGGGTGACAACGACGTTCTCTACTCGACCCCCAATGGCGTCGGCATGGTGCCGGTGGACGGTACCCTTGGTGTCTTCGGTGGTGCAAGTTCCGGTATCGAGCTGAACGAGGTCATCCGCATCAGTTTCCTCGACAGCCTGGGTTTCTCCATCAGCGGTGAGCCGAGTTGGCAGGGTCACGAAAGCGTGTCCGAGGTGATCCAGACCATCCATGTTGAAGGTGACGGCGCCAAAGCAGTGGTCACCGTGGCTGCCTTCAACTATGCAAGTGATGTCCCGGGTTCTGGCTCTCCCAGCCAGACGGTGGACAACGATATTCGTCTGAGCGCCGATGACGTGCGCATTCTCGATCAGACCGGCATCGACGTTACTAACAAGGTGACCATAAGCGTCGATGGGGCTGGTCGCCTGATCCTGGACGGCATGAAGGATGGTTGGTCGTTTGAACTCAGCCCGGATGGCGGGCTTGGGGGGATCGAGGTGGTGGGGGGGAGCGATACACCCTTTACCCTGGGAGATATGGACTATCGGCTTGGTGACAGCAGCTCGGGCTTCGAGGTTGAGCTTGCCTTGACCGGTGTCGATGGAGATGGCGACAGCGCTACGGGTTCCCTCATTGTCTCGGGAGCGCCTCCGTCGCAGCTATTTGTCGGCACCAACGACGGTGATACTCATACCGGGTCTGCCGGTGACGATGTGATCGTTGGTGACAAGGGCGGGACCTACACGGAAATCGAGCCGGCGACCAACTATAACGTCGCGATCATGCTGGATATTTCTGGAAGCATGCAGTCAGGCAAGGCGGAGGATGGCAGCACCCGGATTTCGGTCGCCAAGGCGGCAATCGAAAGGCTGATCAACCAGTTGGCCGAGTACGAAGGGGCGGTAAATATTGCAGTCATTCCCTTTGCCTATGGTGCCGATCTGGAAGATGTCGACGATCTCGGACTGGATGCCAATGAGGTTCAGCAACTGATCGACTACGTCAATGACCTGAGCGCCACTGGTGCCACCAATTATGAGGTGGCATTCGATGCAGCACGTGGCTGGTTCCTCAATCAGGACAATGACTACGAAAATGTCAGCTACTTCGTGACCGATGGCAATCCTACCGTCTATGGGACAAGTACCAGTTCGGGAGGAACCACTAACGAAATCGACGTGACACGTGCCCTGCAGGCCTATGAAGGCCTGTCCGATATCAGCCAGGTCAAGGCGATCGGCATTGGCAATGGCATCAATGAAGAGCTGTTGAGGTTGTTCGACAACACCAATGTGGTTGAGCAAAGCGACATCCCGGAGGTGTCCGGAGAGGTGGTACTTCAGTATCGTCTGGCGGACTTCGACAGCCCCGATGACGAGGCGTCTCATCTTCTCGATGATGTCGAAGATGCCTGGACATACTCGGGTGTTGCGACCGGCAATCTCAGTGAGGCCGCCTCCGGCAGCGTGGATTATCTGCGTCTGGAAACAGGTAGTGTACCTGGCGAGGCCGTTGTGACGAGCGATAGTTTCGTCCTCGACGGGTTTAGCAACTACGCTCAGATCCAGTTTGTCTACGCCAATTCAACCTATCGTACCGGTGAGAGTGCGCGCTTCACGCTGCAGCGTCTTGATGGCTCCGGTAACTGGGTCGATGTAGAGACCGAAACGCTTGCCTCAAGTACGACCAGCTGGGCGCTTGAGGGGACATCGTTGATTCGGGAAGCAGGGACTTATCGCCTCGAGTTTGGTGTGACCAACGCTGACTTCTCAAATACGGCTCTCGGTATTTCCGACATCTACGTCAACCTTGGGACCAGCGAAGCCAAGAAGGGGCAAGTGAATATCGTCAATTCGGCCGATGAGCTGAATGCGGTTCTGGATGGCAGTGATACCTTTACCGGTCTCCAGACGCTGGGGAGTGACACCATCGACGGGACGTCCCGTGATGACCTCATATTCGGGGATACCGTCAATAGTGACCGTTTGAGTTGGGTCAATGGCGATACCGGAGAGCGCTTCGATGCCGGTGAGCATGACGGTCTTGGCTACCAGGGCCTCTATGAGTTCCTGACGTGGGGCACTTCGGATGTGCGCCTACAGGACGATGGTAGTCTGGCTGAGACCGGTGAGCCGCCTATCGCCGGAAAGCCCTCGGGTGAGGCGCCTAGCAAGGATGAGGTGCTGAACTATATTCGTGATCATTATCGCGAACTTCTGGACACCGAGCGCAAGGATGGTGGCGCTGACACCCTGAAAGGCGGTGACGGTGACGACGTGCTGATCGGCGGGGGCGGCAATGACACCCTGCACGGTGAGGATGGCGATGACCTGCTGCTGGGTGGTGCGGGTGACGATCTGCTGCTGGGTGGACTCGGTGCCGACACCTTCGCCTGGGTGCTGGGTGACCAGGGCGAGGCGGGCGCTGCCGCCGATGACGTGATCGCGGACTTCCATGTCGCGGCAGCGGGCACGGCGCCTGGCACCGATCCGGAGGCCGATGTGCTGGATCTGAGCGATCTGTTGCAAGGCTTCGATGCAAGTGATGATCAGCAGTCGCTGAACGACTTCATCCACGCTGAGCAGGACGGTGATGACGTGGTGCTGTACATCAAGAGCGACGGTGGGCTGGCTGGCGATAATGCCAATGCCGATCAGTTGATTACCCTGGAAGGGGCGAGCATGTCTGGGCAGTCGGGCGAAGACTTCTTGACCCAGCTGCTGAACCAGGGACAGCTGGACGTCTGATCACGCCAGTGGGCGGGAGACGACGGGACAGTCAACAGTCGTCAGTAGTTGCAGGTCGAGGGGGCCCCATCCGTGGGGCCCTAACGAGAATCGAGCAGCGCCCCTGCAGAGTGAGGTCAGGTGCTGGGGCACAAGAGAAAGTTGATATATGCTCGATCAACGAAGAACAGGGAGAAAGCGGCATGTACGTCCAGCGTGACGGGGAAGGTAAGCTTGTCTGCGTGAGCCGAGAGCCAACGGCCATCTGCGACGAGTTCATGGCACCGGATGATCAGGAGTTGCTGGCATTCCTGTCTGACGGCAGCCCGCGCCATGAGCAGTCGCAGTTTCACGCGTCTGATCTGGCGTTTGTGCGGGTACTTGAGGATGTGTTGGACCTGCTGATGGACAAGGGAGTGATCAGTTTTACCGATCTCCCTGAGGCGGCGCGTCGCAAGATCATGGATCGCCAGTCACTGCGTCGTCGCTACAACGACGTGGACCTGGTGGGCGGCGATGACGACCCTCTGATTTAACAGCGCCGTACGCAACAACAAGGCCACCTTTTCAGGTGGCCTTGTTGTTGCTGCCTAGTGGTGTTGTGCACTCTGGTGGCTTTGTGCTGTCCGTTTGTCAGAGCAAGGCCTGCGTGTAGTCAGGCCTTCGATGGCACTGCGACGAGCCGTCTATCGCCCTGACGCCGCATCCGCACGGGCCGAGACGGCGGGACCGGTCACGCCGTCGAGGCCTAGCTCGAACAGGGTCTCGATGTCCTCGTCTTCATCGATACCTTCAGCAATCGCCTTGATCGCCAGCGAATGACACAGCGTTGCCATGCCCCTGAGGATGGTCTGCTGCTCTGGACGGTGGGAGACACCTCGACACAGGGTGGCATCGATCTTGATGTAGGACAGGCCAAGATCGCGCAGGTCACCGAGCTGGCGGAAGGCGGCACCGACATGCTCCATGCCCAGGTGGCAGCCGAAGGGCGCCAGCGACTGGCACAGGTAGCGGAAGCTCTCCAGGTCGGCCCGGGCAATGGATTCTGGCACCTCGATCCATAGGAAGGGGGCCGAGTCTGGGCGTGCACTCAGTCGTTGCTGCAGGGCAATGACCACGTTGGGTTGGGTGATGGCAGCGTGGGACAGGTTGATGCCGAGCGGCTGACGGTGGTGGTGAATGGTCTCAAGCGCAGTATCGATGACCCGGATATCCAGGCTGTCATGCAGGCGCAGACGTGCGATCCAGGGCATGAAGGTGCCCGCCTGGCGCCACTCGCCCTTGATATTGAGGCGTGCCGGCGCTTCGTGGTGAAGCAGGCTGCCCTGGCGGTCCAGTACCGGGTACTGGCCCAGCAGGACGCCGTGCTCCATGGCCTCGACCAGGGCGGAACGCCATTCGGCGCGGCTATGGTAAAGAGCGGCCTGCTCGGCGTGGCGGCAGGTTTCAATGGCCTGGCCGGGGCGTGTTTCGGCCATGGACAAGGCGCCGTCCAATGCCGACATCAGCGTGGTGCGGCTTTGACCATGATGATAGGTGCCAAGAGCAGCGGGCAGACGCAGCACCGGTGAATTCTGTTCGGCCAGAGCGGAAAGGTTGTCGCTCAGGCGCTCGCGTGCCCAGGCTTCATCGACGTTGCCGCACAGCAGCAGGGCAAAGTCGCTGCCATTGAGGCGGCCCACATAACCTTCACCATGGGCATCGGCGATGGCCGTCAGGCGCTGGCACAGGTCGCTGAGCACGGCGTTGGTGTGCAGGTGGCCGCGGCGTTCGTTGAGCGCGGCCAGGTCGGTGGCACGAATCAGTGCAATGATGCCGTAGCTGGACTCGCCGTCCTGCTCCAGGCTGTAGCTGAGCCGGTCGATAAAGGCGTCGCGGGTCAGGGCGCCGGTGATGGCATCGTGCAGCAGTTGCCGCCTCAGTCGGTCGATCTGCTCACTTTCACGCTCCAGCATCTCACGCACGCTTTCCGACAGACGGTTCATCGCTTCCGACACCTCGCGCAGTTCCAGCGTGCGCGGTAGCGGAGCAATGGTGAAGCGGCGCTCGCCAATGTCGTGAGCCTGACGCGTGACGGTCTTGAGCGGTCGGCTGATGTGACGCACCAGCATATAGGCGATCAGTAGACTCAGTGCGCCGGCGGCGACGAACCAGCCGGCCATGCGCAGTGTGCTTTGCCACAGCGATTGATAGGCGAAGGCGTGGGTGCTGTCCACCTCCAGGGTGCCGAGCAGGGTCCAGCCGTCCTGCACCGCGGCGCTGCCGCTGGGCACATCGAAGGAGATCAGCTGGCGGAACCAGCCGGGAACGCTATGGTCTTCCGCCACTTCCGAGACGCGCTGAATGATCGGTCGTCCTTCGCCGTCGACCAGCTGCAGCTTGCGGTAGTAACCGGTGTCGAACTGCGCCGAGATCATCAGTTCAATGCCCACAAGATCCTGATTGGGAGCATTGCTTATGGCTTGCGCCAGCACATTGGCATTGTCGGTATTCTTGATCTCGAGCTCTTGCTCGATATAGGCACGACTGCCGGTCACCGCCACCAGCAGGCTGCCGCCCAGAGCGATCAGCAGGATGACGATGATGGCGAGCCAGAGTTGTTTGATCAACGACATGGCGGCGTCTCTAGATAAGCGTGAAGCGGAAGATAGGGCATTGGGCTATTGAATCCCTTGTCGGCGCATGCGATCAATCGCATTACGCCAGCGCGAAAGTCGGGCCAGGGGGTCGGCACGCGACTGCGTGGAGCCTCCTGCCCACAGGCCACTACTATTGAAGCTGAATAACGGGTCCAGGTCGGTTCGCAGGCTGGCACGAGAAACGCTGGCGGCAATGTTGTCGAGGATAAGCGGCTCGGCGCTTGGTGTCTCGTAGTACCCCAGGACCATATGGGCCTGGGTAATCTGGCTACGTCCTAGCCTGGCACGTACGTAGATCATGCGCAGTTTGCTGACCGGGATGCCCAGCTCCTTGAGCGTGACGTACTTGGCAATGGAATAGTCTTCGCAGTCGCCGGCACCGCGTCCAAGAGACTCGAGCGGGGTGGCCCAGTAGTCACTCTGGCGCCATATGGTGCGGTCCTCGAGCCAGCGAACCTTGCGATTGAAGAAGTCGTTGACCTCGCGCAGCTGAGTCGCGATATCGGCACCCCTGAGTCGGTTGATCAGGCTTAGCCACTCCTCCAGCACCTGCACCCCTTGAGCGCCAAATTCTGCGCTCATGGCCGAGCGCATTCTGGCGTGGTCCAGGGCGGCACCCGCTGGCTCAGCTGTCGACAGCAGTCCACCGCCAAGCAGGCTCGCAGCGCCCAGTCCCAGCCAGCGCAGCACGCTGCGGCGGGATACAGAGGCGTCGGTCGACGCGGGTGAGGTCATGACAGGGTCCGGGTCGTGGTCAGGCCTTTCCTGGGCCTTGCCACAGCGTCAGCTGTCCCACCCAGGGGAGAGGGGCTAGGTCTCGGCATAATTCGTGAGCTAACTCATCAAGGTCGTCATGATGGATCTGAGAGTCAACGTACAACGAAATATCTACCCGGTCATCCAAATAGTGCAGGTTCAGCGCGAGACGTCGGCGCCAGGCGGGATGTTTTGCCCATCTTTGATCAAGGATTTGCTCGATCTCTGCCCGCAGCGGCAGGCCTGGTCGCAAACTGTGCGCAATCAGGCCTTCATCGTCCTCTGGGTCAATATGGAAGGTCACGTCCTTCAATCGGCGCGAGGACTGGCGCAGCTCACGGCTGACGGCGTTACCGATCTCATGGGCCTCCGACACCGTGACCCTGGGCGCCACGACAATGTGCAGGTCGAGCACCACGTCGCTGCCCAGTCGGCGAGTGCGCAGGTCGTGGACGCTCGTGACCCCTGGCACAGTTTCGGCCAGCCGACGCAGCTGACGTTCATCTTCGGCGGGAAGTGCGGTATCGATCAATTCCCTGGAGGATTGCCACATCAGTCGTCCCCCCACCCAGCCGACCATCAGGCCCACCAGGATGGCGGCTGCGGCATCCATCCAGCCCACACCGAACTGTCCGCCAATCAGGCCGACCAGCACGACCAGGGTGGAGAGGGCATCGGTGCGCGAGTGCCAGGCGTTGGCCTCGAGCAGTGCCGAGTCCAGCCGCCGTGCCGCGTGCAGCGAATAGTGGAAGATTGCTTCCTTGGCGAGCAGCGATACCACCGTGATACCGATGGCCGTGGCCCCTGGTGCGGTGGCGAGCTGGTCGTCGAGCAGACGCTCGACGCTGGAGGCGGCAATGGCACCGGCGACGAAGATCAGCACGCCGCCCAGCCATAGCGTCGCCAGTGTCTCGATGCGGCCGTGGCCATAGGGGTGGTCACGGTCCGGCGCCTGCCGCCCGTAGTGGGTGGCGGCCAGGACGAAGACATCGGTCACGATATCGGAGAAGGAGTGGATGCCGTCGGCAATCAGCGCAGCAGAGCCGACGATCATCCCGGTGATCAGCTTCATGACGCCGACCACCAGGTCCACGCCGGCGCCAATCAGGGTGACGCCCTGAGCCGTCCAGTAAAAACGACGGGGTGCCGGCGAGGAGGGGGTGCTCACGGCGCGATCTCTCGCCCCGCGCAGTTGATGACCGGATTGGCGTACTGTGCCAGCCACCAGGGTTTGAGGTCGTCGGGCACCTGCGCCAATCGCTGTGCAAAGCGCTCCCGGTCGGCGTCGGTGACCTCAGAAAAGTCGAGCAGGTCCGGGTGCGTGCCCAGGGCCTCGAGCGCCAGGTAATGACTGGGGAACAGGTGGTAGTCGCCCAGCACCTGGCGATCGATCTCAGCTGCCACGGCCTCGGGGGTGTCGAAGCTGCGGTCGATGGGCGTCCCGAAGCGCAGGTGAACGCGGCCTTTGTGACCAGTGATGCCCGCCACGATCGAGCTGATATCCTCGAATTCGCTCTTGTTGTAGCCGCCATCCTCGCTGACGGCTTTCAGTTCTCTGGCCTTCTGGATATCGCAAGGGTCGTATTCGTAGCTGATGGCCACCGGGACCAGGCGCAGCGCCTCGACGCCTTCGCCCAGGGGGGCATGACGATTGTCGGCGCGATGGGCCATGGTCATCATCTTGATAATGGCCGGATCGGTACGGTCGATACCGTCCTTGGCGCGGCCCTCGCGCTGGGCCATCCAGATCGAGTGGTTGTCGTCCTGAATCGAGTGGCGAATGTAGCTCGAGAGCTGAAGGTAGGCCTGCAGCATGGCGCGCTTGCCGCGGGCGCTGCGAGGCACGATGAAGCTCTTGTTCAGGCGCATCAGGTCGGTGACATAAGGCTTCTTGAGCAGGTTGTCACCGATGGCGATGCGCACCGTATTGCGGTTGGCCAGGTACAGGGCATAGTTGACGAAGGCCGGATCCAGCGAGATGTCGCGATGGTTGCCGATGAACAGATAGGCCGTGTCGGCATCCAGCGCGTCGAGGCCATCCACTCGGAAGTCGTCGGTGGAGGTGCGCAGCATGCGCTGCATGTAGCTGGCGATGCGCTGCTGGAATTGCGCGACGCTGGTCACATCGCGGGTCTCACGCTTGATCGCCCAGCTGGCTAGGGCACGGGAGACGCGAGGCATCAGCCGCGAGAGGCGCGGCAGGCGATAACGCGTCAACGCGGTCAACAGCTCAGGGTCTTCTGACAGGCGTGCAAGCGTCGCCGCCACCTCGTCATCCTGATAAGGGCGTATGTCGTGCCAGGGATCCTGCCCGGCCTCAGCATTCGAAGTCATGTTGTCGTCGCAGTCAGGTCAGTAGCCGTAACGGAGTTGCTCTGGGCTTCACCGCCCAGCCAGTCGATCAGGCGATCCACGCTGTCACCCAGCGTTTGTGCCATCAAAATAAAGTCGGTTTCCATCCGCAGAACGGCATCGTCACCGTCATCGGCTTGGTTGGCTTCATCAATCAAGGCATCATCAAAGGCCAGCGACTTGACGGCCAGGTCGTCATGCAGCACGAAGCGCAGACGTCCCTCCATGGCCAGTGCCAGCTTGCTGGCCTGGCGCCCACCTTCCAGAAGTTGCTGGATGTCGTCACCGTCCAGGTCCACCTGGCGTGCCTTGAGTACGCCATCGTCGCCCTTGGCCTTCAGCTCCACCTGATCACCCAACAGCATATCGGCGGGACGCGATGAGGCGTCATTGAGCCAGGTGGTCATGGCGCGAATCGGCAGGGTCTGGGCCGCCAGCGGCGTCACCTTGAGGCTTCCCAGGGTTTCGCGCAACAGGTCCAACAGCTCTTCTGCACGCTTGCGGCTGGAGCTGTTGACCGCAATCAGGTTGCGCCGGGTGTCCCACCAAAGGTCAGTCTTCTGGCTGCGGACGAAGGCGCGGGGCAGCAGCTCTTCGTAGACCTGCTCCTTGATCGCCTGTTTTTCCTGGCGGCGCAGCTTGCGGCTCTCCTGGGCTTCGATGACCTCGACCCGCTCCTCGACCTCTTCCTTCACGACGGAGGCCGGCAGAATGCGCTCCTGGCGCAGGGCGGTCATCAGCCGCTGGCCTTGCAATTCGTGCAGGTAGCGATCACTGCCACGACCGGCGGGGGCTGTCCAGCCGCTGCGGCGAGCCTCGCTGCTGCCGAGCGGACGAAAAGCCTGTTCAGCGAGGGCTGTTTCCAGCTGCTCGCTGTCCAGTGTGCTGGCGTCGTGCAGACGATAGAGGTGCAAGTGCTTGAACCACATGAAGCAATTCTCGGGTCGAAAAGGAGGCACATTATGGCGAATGGTGTTCTCGGGTGCCAGTGACCCGCTCAGGTCGGTCGCGATTGCGCCAACGCTGGCGGCCTAGGGTGAAAAAGATGCAGCGGTCAGGCCTGTATCGAAGGCAAGCGTAGCAGCGAAGCGCCGCTTCGCCTCTGCCTCTTTGGGGGCGGTATTGCCAGCAGGCTCGACAGCGCTCAGTATCAAACAGTAGTTTGAATGTTGGGTGTCGGCGTCTTGTTATCGACGTTGAGGTATCGACACCCTCTTTGAGCGGAACATCGACAAGGAGAGCAGCATGCAGGACAAGATCGGCAAGGTGACGGTGGCCGTGCGTGGCTACCACCTGGACGGCTATGGCCACGTCAATCACGCCCGTTACCTGGAGTTCATGGAGGAGGGGCGCTGGGACTATTTCGACCGTCATCCGGCGTTGATGTCGCGCCTGGCGACCGGTGACATCGCCTTCGTCGCGGTGAATCTGAACGTCGACTACCGCGAAGCGGCGGTGACCGGAGACCGCCTCGAGGTGGCAACCCGTCTGTCGGTGCTGGGTGGACGCAGTGCCAAGATGCACCATGAGATCCTGCGACAGCGGGATGGTGCCACGGTGGTCCGCGCTGAGCTGACCTTTGTTCTGCTCGATGTGGCCAGCAACAAGGCAATGACCATCGATGGAGAGCTGCGTGATGCCCTGGCGGCGCTGGTGGTGGTGGACTGACGCTGCCTGCTGCGCCATTGGCGTCTGCGAGCCGCTGAAGAAATGATGACAAGTGCCTGGAAGCAATGACAGACGCTGCGCTATAGCCACCAAGGGTGGTATGCTACGTGGCTGTATTTGTGCGCCTTGTCACGGCTGCGTGACGCGCCTACCTGTTGCTGTGCAAAGGACTTGACGACCCATGGGTGACATCGCCAGAGAGATTCTGCCAGTCAATATCGAGGACGAGCTGAAGCAGTCGTACCTCGATTACGCGATGAGCGTGATCATCGGCCGAGCGCTGCCGGACGTGCGCGATGGCCTGAAGCCGGTTCATCGGCGTGTGCTGTTTGCGATGCACGAGCTGGGTAACGACTGGAACAAGCCGTACAAGAAGTCTGCCCGTGTGGTGGGTGACGTCATCGGTAAATACCACCCCCACGGCGACAGTGCGGTGTACGACACCATCGTGCGCATGGCGCAGGACTTTTCCATGCGCCATGTGCTCGTCGATGGCCAGGGCAACTTCGGTTCCATTGATGGCGACAATGCCGCCGCGATGCGTTACACCGAGGTTCGCATGGCCAAGCTGGCCCATGAGCTGCTGGCTGACCTCGAGAAGGATACCGTCGACTGGGTCGACAACTACGACGGCACCGAGCGTATTCCCGACGTACTGCCGACCAAGGTGCCCAACCTGCTGGTCAATGGTTCGTCCGGTATCGCGGTGGGCATGGCGACCAACATCCCGCCCCACAACATGAACGAGATCATCAACGCCTGTCTGGCGCTGGTCGACGACTACACCCTGAGCGTCGATGATCTGATGGAGCATGTACCGGGGCCCGATTTCCCTACCGGCGGCATCATCAATGGCCGCGCCGGTATTCTCGAGGCCTATCGTACCGGCCGCGGGCGCATCTATATCCGTGCCAAGCACACCATCGAGCATGACGACAAGAGTGGTCGTGACCACATCATCGTCACTGAACTGCCTTACCAGGTGAACAAGGCGCGTCTGATCGAAAAGATCGCCGAGCTGGTCAAGGACAAGAAGATCGACGGTATCGCCGAGCTGCGTGACGAGTCCGACAAGGACGGCTTGCGCGTGGTGATCGAGGTCAAGCGTGGCGAGAGTGGCGAGGTAGTGGTGAACAACCTGTTCGCCCAGACTCAGCTGCAGAACGTTTTCGGCATCAACATGGTGGCGCTGGAAGACGGCGAGCCGAAGACCATGAACCTCAAGGAGGTTCTGGAAGCCTTCATTCGTCATCGGCGTGAAGTGGTGACCCGCCGGACACTGTTCGAGCTGAAGAAGGCCCGAGAGCGCGGCCACATCCTCGAAGGTTTGGCGGTTGCCATCTCCAACATCGATGAAGTGATCGAGCTGATCAAGGCCTCGCCGAACGCTGCCGAAGCCAAGGAAAAGCTGCTGTCGAAATCCTGGCAGCCCGGCCAGGTGACCGGCATGCTCGAGCGCGCCGGCGCCACGTCGTGCAAGCCCGAGGATCTGGAGGAAGGCTTTGGTCTCAACACGGTAGGTACCGAGTACCGCCTGTCGCCGGCTCAGGCCCAGGCGATTCTCGAGCTGCGTCTGCATCGCCTGACCGGTCTCGAGACGGAAAAGCTGCTGGACGAGTACCTGTCGATCCTCGAGAAGATTGCCGAGCTGATGGCCATTCTGGCCTCCGCGGACCGTCTGCTGGAGGTGATTCGCGAAGAGCTGATCGCGGTGCGTGACCAGTTCGGCGATGAGCGTCGCACCGACATCCAGGCCAGCCACCTTGATCTGTCGATCGAGGACCTGATTGCCGAGGAAGACATGGTGGTGACCGTGTCTCGTTCGGGCTACGCCAAGACCCAGCCGTTGTCCGACTACCAGGCCCAGCGTCGCGGCGGACGCGGCAAGTCGGCCACGGCCATGAAGGACGAAGACGTCATCGAGCACCTGCTGGTGGCGTCGACCCATGACACGGTGCTGCTGTTCTCCAACCGCGGCAAGGTGTACTGGCTCAAGGTCTACGAAATGCCGGCCGCCAGCCGAGGCTCCCGTGGCAAGCCGCTGGTCAATCTGCTGCCGCTGGATGAGGGTGAGGCGATCAACGCCATCATGCCGGTGAAGGATTACGATCCGAACTGCTACATCTTCTTCGCCACGGCTCGCGGTACGGTCAAGCGCACCAGCCTGGAGCAGTTCTCGCGCCCGCGCAGCGTCGGTTTGATTGCCATCGACCTCGAGGAGGGCGATCGCCTGGTCGGCGCCGCCATCACCTCGGGCAGTGACCATGCCATGCTGCTGTCGTCCAACGGTAAGGCGATCCGCTTCGAGGAGTCCCAGGTGCGTGCCATGGGACGTACCGCACGTGGGGTGCGCGGCATGCGCCTGCTCGATGATGCGGAAGTGATCAGCCTGATCATTCCCCAGAGCCTGGAAATCGATGCGGACGCCGAAGGCGGAGAGCACGGTGAGGCCAGCGATGTCGAGAGTGTGGGTGATGATGGTCAGATCTATATCCTGACCGCCAGTGAAAACGGTTACGGCAAGCGCACCCGTCTCGAGGAGTTCCCCCTGCGCGGTCGCGGTGGTCAGGGCGTTATCGCCATGCAGACCAGCGCACGTAACGGCGCCATGGTAGCCGCCATGCAGGTGCTGTCCTCCGACGAGATGATGCTGATCACCGACCGCGGCACGCTGGTGCGTACTCGGGTCGAGGAAGTCTCGATCAGCTCACGTAACACGCAAGGGGTGACGCTGATTCGTCTCGGCGATGCCGAATCCCTGGTCAAGACCGTGCGTATTCAAGAGCTCGATGGCGAGGACGCCGAAGACCTCGATGACGAGTCTGCGTCCCCCGAGAGCACTGCAGAAGAGAGCACTGCAGAAGAGAGCACTGCAGAAGAGAGCACTGCAGAAGAGGGCGCTGCTGAGGGAAGCACTTCAGAGGAAGGCTCTGGAGAGGACGGCCCCTTTGACGACAGCGCTGCCGATCACAATAACGACTGATCCCGGGATGGCGCGGCGCCCATAGCGGGTGCCGCCCCCCGCCCTGTGACAGGTCGGCGCCTGCGGGCGCCTCCCCATGACGATCGATCGCCAGGACACCATGACACGCCACTATAATTTCTGTGCGGGCCCAGCCGCCCTGCCTACCGCGGTACTTGAGCGCGCTCAGCGCGAGATGCTGGACTATCAGGGGCGCGGCCTCTCGGTGATGGAGATGAGTCACCGTTCCAGCGAGTACGTTGCCATCGCTGAGCAGGCCGAGGCGGACCTGCGCGAGCTGCTGGCCGTCCCCGACAACTACCGCGTGCTGTTTACTCAGGGCGGAGCGACCCAGCAGTTTGCCGCGGTACCTTACAACCTGCTGGGCCACGGCGGTCAGGCCAACTTCCTCGAGACCGGTATCTGGGGCAAGAAGGCCATCAAGGAGGCGCAACACCTGTTCGGTCGCGCCCACATCGCCGCCTCCAGCGCGTCAAATGGGCATGTGGAGGCGCCTCGCGATAGTGATATTGCGCTGTCCGATGATGCCGCGTACCTGCATGTGACGCCCAACGAGACCATCGGTGGCCTGGCGCTGGACTATCTGCCCAGCGCCCGTCGCGCAGATGGGGTCGAGGTGCCGCTGGTGGCCGACCTGTCGTCCACGATCCTGTCGGGGCCTCTGGATGTGTCGCGCTACGGCGTCATCTACGCAGGTGCCCAGAAGAACATTGGGCCCGCTGGCCTGGTGCTGGTGATCGTGCGTGATGATCTGCTGGACCGGGCGGTGGACAGCATGCCAAGTCTGTTCAGCTATCGTGCCCTGGCTGAGGCCGGTTCGATGATCAACACCCCGGCCACCTACAGCTGGTATCTGGCGGGGCTGGTGTTTGACTGGCTCAAGCGGGACATCGGTGGGGTAGACGCCATGGCCGAGATCAATGCGCGCAAGGCTGGCAAGCTTTACGCCGCCATCGATGCCAGTGACTTCTATTCCAACCCCATCGCCAAGCGCAACCGGTCTCAGATGAATGTGCCCTTCGTGCTGGCGGACAGCGCCCTGGAGGGCGATTTCCTGCGCGAAGCGGACGCGGCGGGCCTGCTCAACCTGAAAGGGCACCGCAGTGTGGGTGGCATGCGTGCGAGTCTGTACAACGCCGTGCCGGAAGCCGCGGTGGATGCGCTGGTGGCCTTCATGAGCGATTTCGAGACGCGGCGCGGCTAGGCAGCAGGGCAGCGATACAACATGTGTCGCGGCCCGCGCCAGGTTGGATCAGCCGTCCTATGCCACATGCCCGTATCTGTGGCAGGGCGTGACAAGGAGACACATGATGAGTGATTCGAAAGAATCGGGACTCGCGTCGCTGCGTCAGCGCATCGACCATATCGATACTGAGATTCTGCGCCTGATCAGCGAGCGTGCCGAGTGCGCGCGCCAGGTGGCCGAGACCAAGACCGCCAGTGACCCACAGGCGGTGTTCTATCGTCCTGAGCGTGAAGCCCAGGTTCTGCGTCGGGTCATGGAGCTGAACCAGGGGCCGCTGGACAGCGAGGAAATGGCCAGACTGTTTCGCGAGATCATGTCCGCGTGCCTGGCGCTGGAGCAGCCGATCAAGGTGGCCTACCTGGGTCCCGAGGGGACCTTTACCCAGCAGGCGGCGCTCAAGCACTTTGGCGACAGTGCCGTGAGTCTGCCGATGGCGGCGATTGATGAAGTCTTCCGCGAGGTGGAAGCGGGCGCGGTCAACTATGGCGTGGTACCGGTGGAAAACTCTACCGAAGGGGTGATCAACCACACGCTGGACTCGTTCATCGACTCTGGTCTGCGTATCAGTGGTGAGGTGGTGCTGCGCATCCATCATCATCTGCTGGTCGCGGACACCACGTTGAAGGATAAGATCTCTCGGATCTATTCCCATCCCCAGTCCTTCGCCCAGTGTCGCAAGTGGCTCGATGCCCACTATCCTCACGCCGAGCGCGTGCCGGTGTCATCGAATGCCGAGGCCGCTCGCCTGGTCAAGAGCGAGTGGCATAGTGCGGCCATTGCGGGAGACATGGCCGCCAAGCTTTACGGCCTGACGCACGTCGCCGAGAAGATCGAGGATCGCCCGGATAACTCCACGCGCTTCTTGATCATCGGTAACCAGGATGTGCCGATGTCCGGTGTCGACAAGACATCGCTGGTGGTGGCGACCCGCAACCAGCCCGGGGCATTGCACGACCTGCTGGAACCTTTCCATCGCCACCAGATCGATCTGACTCGCCTGGAGACGCGTCCCTCCCGCACTGGCGCCTGGAACTATGTGTTCTTCATCGATTTCAGCGGACATGTGGAAGAGCCGAGGGTGTCGGCGCTACTGGAGGAAGTGCGCCTGCGCGTGTCCGAGGTGAAGGTGCTGGGGTCCTACCCCCAGGGGGTTCTGTAGGCATGGGGAGTAGTGGTTCACCTTTGCCATCTTCATCGCGTATCGTCATCGTAGGTCTTGGATTGATTGGCGGCTCCCTGGCCGCCGCCCTGCGCCAGGCAGGCGTCGGTCAGGCTGACGGCAGTACCCTGTTGGCGTGTGATTGCGACGAGCGGGAGGTCGCGCTTGGCGTCAAGATGGGCCTGATTGATGCGGGAGGCCCATCTCTCGAGTCGGTGATCGACGGGGCGACCCTGGTGATCCTGGCGGTGCCGGTGATGGCCATGGGCAAAGTCATGGCGGAGCTGCAGGCGCTGCGGCATCGGGCCGCGGACGACCTGGTGATCACCGACGTAGGCAGCACCAAGGGCGCCATCGCCGAGGCCGCGGTGGCGGCATTTGGCGAGTTGCCGCCGCGCTTCGTCCTAGGACACCCGATTGCGGGTTCGGAGAAGAGCGGCGTGGCGGCGGCCAACCCGGATCTGTACCAGGCCCACAAGGTGATCCTGACGCCCATGGCCGATACCGACCACGAGGCGCTGATGCGGGTTCGCAGCCTGTGGCAGCTGACGGGGGCCGAGGTGCTGGAGATGGACATCGCGCGTCACGACCAGGTGCTTGCTCGCACCAGCCATCTGCCCCATCTGCTGGCGTTCTCCCTGGTCGACACGCTGGCACGCCAGGACGAGCGCCTCGAGATCTTTCGCTATGCCGCCGGTGGCTTTCGCGATTTTACCCGGATCGCCGGCAGCGACCCTGTGATGTGGCGTGATGTCTTTCAGGCCAATCGCGGCGCCGTGCTTGAGGCGCTGGATGACTTCGAGGCCGGACTCGCACAGTTACGTGAGGCGGTGGAGCGCGGTGATGGGGATCATCTGCTGGGGACCTTTGATAGGGCCAGTCACGCGCGCCACTATTTTGATACCTTGCTCAACCAGACCAGTTATCAGGCGGAATATCAGATGCAAGAAACAGCCATGCTGCGCTATCGGGTAGCCCCCGGTGGTAGCGTTACCGGTCGCATTCGCGTGCCTGGTGACAAGTCGGTGTCACATCGTTCCATCATGCTGGGTGCCCTGTCTGAAGGGGTGACCGAGGTGTCCGGTTTCCTCGAGGGCGAGGACAGCCTTGCCACCTTGCAGGCGTTCCGCGAGATGGGCGTGGCCATCGAAGGGCCTCATCATGGGCGAGTCACCATTCATGGCGTCGGCATGCACGGCCTGAAGAAGCCGGCGGGCCCTCTCTATGTGGGCAATGCCGGCACCGCCATGCGCCTGTTTGCGGGTCTCTTGGCCGGCCAGGCATTTGATACCGAGTTGACCGGCGATACCTCGCTGACACGTCGTCCGATGGGGCGTGTGGCAGACCCTCTGCGTCAGATGGGGGCCGTCATCGACACCGCCGAGGGCGGTCGTCCGCCGCTCAAGATCAAGGGTGGTCAGGCGCTCAAGGGAATCCATTACGACATGCCCATGGCCAGCGCCCAGGTCAAGTCGTGCCTGCTCTTGGCGGGGATGTTTGCCGAAGGCGAAACCCGTGTGCGTGAGCCTGCGCCGACCCGGGATCATACCGAGCGCATGCTCAACGGCTTTGGCTACGACGTGCAGCGAGACGGTGACACCTGCTGGCTGCAGGGGGGCGGTCACCTGACTGCGGGTCCCATCGATGTGCCGTCCGACATCTCTTCGGCGACCTTCTTTCTGGTAGCGGCAGCCATCACGCCGGGCTCTGACCTGGTGCTGGAACATGTCGGTATCAACCCGACCCGGATTGGCGTGATCAACATCCTGCTGGCCATGGGGGCGGACCTGCGCCTCGACAATCAGCGTGAGGTGGGCGGCGAACCGGTCGCTGATCTGCATATCCGCTATCGGCCCCTTTCCGGCATCGATATTCCGGTGGACCAGGTGCCGCTGGCCATCGACGAGTTTCCTGCGCTGTTCATCGCGGCCGCCAATGCCCAGGGCGTCACGCGCCTGCGTGGGGCTGAGGAGCTGCGCGTCAAGGAGTCTGACCGCCTGCAGTCCATGGCCGACGGCATGAGCGCGCTGGGTATCGAGAATACCCTCTACGATGATGGCATCGACATCGTCGGCAAGGGCGGCGACGGCGCCAATTACGCTGGCGGCACTGTGGAGAGTCATGAAGATCACCGCATCGCCATGGCGTTCACCATCGCGGCGCTGCGGGCCAGTGCGCCGATCGAGGTCAACGACTGCGCCAACGTGGCGACGTCATTCCCCGGCTTCGTGGAGCTTGCCCGCGGTGTCGGTCTTCAGCTCGATGAGCTGCGTGAAGAGGCGCGTGAGGAGGGGGCATGAGCCAGATCGAACACGCTGACGTCCCGGTATTGACCATTGATGGTCCTGGTGGGGCGGGCAAGGGTACGATCAGCCGCCTGATCGCCGAGCGGCTGGGCTGGCATCTGCTGGACAGCGGCTGTCTGTATCGCCTGACAGCCCTGTCAGCCCTTCAGCGGGGTATTGCGCTGGATGACGAGGGTCAGCTGGAGCGGCTGGCGCGTCAGCTCGATGTGGTGTTTCGGGCGACGGATGGTGAGGTCATCGTCGAGCTGGAAGGCGTGGATGTGACCCGGGAAATTCGCACCGAGCAGGTCGGTAACAGTGCCTCTCTGGTGGCCGCTCTGCCCGCGGTGCGCCAGGCGCTGCTCAAGCGTCAGCGGGACTTCCGCAAGGCCCCTGGGCTGGTGGCCGACGGTCGCGACATGGGCACCGTGGTGTTCACCGCTGCGCCACTGAAGATTTTCCTCACCGCAAGCGCAGAGGAGAGGGCGCGACGGCGCCATCTCCAGTTGCGGGAGGCAGGCGTCGATGCTAGTCTATCGAGTCTTTTGAAGGAGATTCAGGCGCGAGACGACCGCGATACGAATCGCAGTGTCGCCCCGCTGGTGCCGGCCGATGATGCCATCGAGCTGGACACGACAAGCCTGAGCATACCGGAAGTGGTGGATCGGCTGACCCAGCTCTTGTCCCGAAAGGGTCTTTGCTGAGACTTCTGAACTCCCTTGCGGCGTCCCCGGCAAGATGTCACGACGTGCTCGAGTGCATGAAACGGAAAACTCGTTCAGGTCTAACCAGTGTCAACATCCCCGGGGGTTTTTGAATATGGCCCGCACTTGCTGGTGGTGCGGAGAAGCGGCCCTGCCGCACTCAACGTTGATCACGTAGGAACATCATGAGCGAAAGCTTTGCTGAACTGTTTGAACAGTCTCTCCAGGACATCAACATGGAGCCGGGCGCGATCGTCGCGGCGACTGTCGTCGACATCGAAGGTGACTGGGTCACCGTCAATGCCGGCCTGAAGTCCGAAGGTCAGATCCCTGCCGCGCAATTCCGCGACGACAGCGGCGAGCTGACCATTGCCGTTGGTGACGAGGTCCACGTGGCCCTCGAAGCCGTGGAAGACGGCTTCGGTGAAACCCGCCTGTCCCGCGAGAAGGCCAAGCGCGCCGAAGCGTGGAAGGTGCTGGAAGCTGCCTTCGAGAAGGAAGAGATCGTCAAGGGCGTGATCAACGGCAAGGTCAAGGGCGGCTTCACTGTCGACGTCGACTCCATCCGTGCCTTCCTGCCGGGCTCCCTGGTCGACGTTCGTCCGGTGCGCGACACCACGCACCTGGAAAACAAAGAGCTGGACTTCAAGGTCATCAAGCTCGATCCGAAGCGCAACAACGTTGTCGTTTCTCGCCGCGCCGTGCTCGAAGCCGAGAACAGTGCCGAGCGTGAAGCTCTGCTGGCGACCCTGCAGGAAGGTCAGCAGATCATCGGTATCGTCAAGAACCTGACCGACTACGGTGCCTTCGTTGATCTGGGCGGCGTTGACGGCCTGCTCCACATCACCGACATGGCGTGGAAGCGTATCAAGCATCCGAGCGAAATCGTTGCTGTTGGCGACGAGATCAGCGTCAAGGTGCTCAAGTTTGACCGTGAGCGCAACCGCGTTTCTCTGGGTCTCAAGCAGCTGGGCGAAGATCCCTGGGTCAACATCAAGGATCGTTACCCGGAAGGCACCAAGGTGCACGCTCGCGTCACCAACCTCACCGACTACGGCTGCTTCGCCGAGCTGGAAGAGGGTGTCGAAGGTCTGGTTCACGTCTCTGAAATGGACTGGACCAACAAGAACATCCATCCGTCCAAAGTGGTTCAGGTCGGTGACGATGTCGACGTCATGGTGCTGGACATCGACGAAGAGCGTCGTCGTATTTCCCTGGGTATCAAGCAGTGCACTGCCAACCCGTGGGAAACCTTCAACGCCCAGTTCAACAAGGGCGACCGCGTTGCGGGTACCATCAAGTCCATCACCGACTTCGGTATCTTCATCGGTCTGGACGGTGGCATCGACGGCCTGGTTCACCTGTCCGACATCTCCTGGACCGAGACTGGCGAAGAAGCCGTGCGCTCCTTCAAGAAGGGCGACGAAGCGGAAGCCGTCATCCTGTCCATCGATCCGGAGCGTGAGCGCATCTCCCTGGGTATCAAGCAGCTCGATACCGATCCGGTTGCCGAGTTCCTGTCTGTGAACGACAAGGGCACTGTGGTCACTGGTCGCGTTGTTGAGGTTGATGCCAAGGAAGCTCACGTCGAGCTGGCTACCGACGTCATCGCCGTGCTGAAAGCCTCTGAAATCAGCGCTGACCGCGTCGAAGACGCACGCAACGTGCTGAACGAAGGCGACAGCGTCGAGGCCCGCATCGTCGGCGTCGATCGCAAGAACCGCCAGATCGCCCTGTCCGTCAAGGCCAAGGATCAGGACGACACGCGTCGCAACATGACCAAGCTGCGCGAGCAGGAAGTCGAGACCGGTGGCCCGACCACCATCGGCGACCTCATCAAGCAGCAGATGGGTCAGGACTAAGTCGCCTCTCGACTCACGTCGAGCACGACAAGGTTCAAGGCGCCTCCTTCGGGAGGCGCTTTTTTTTGTCTCATCATTTATATGTACCGCTCGCTTGGGGTCTCGGATATAAAGTGACGGCACAATACCAAGTGCACCGACGGAGACATTGGGCGGGTACTTAGCAACCCCGACACGGCGAAGCGAATAGACGGAGTGATACTGGACGTGGGTTCCAAGGCGTCAAGCCGATCTTGCTAGTTGTAAATATATGTCAGATTGGCGACGCCTCGGCCGGGCAAGACGCCCTTCCTGCAAAGACGCTTCTCATAGCAAGACAACCTTCATAGCAAGACAACCTTCATGGCGAGAAGATCTTCATGAACAAAGACCCTTCAGGGAAAGATAGCGCTTTATAAAAGCGCTATCTCCTTTGAATGGGTGTCCTCCGCGAAAACCCTATGCAAACCCCCGTGCAAACCGAGAGGGCAGGGCATAGCGGTCACACCACCATATGCTGAAAGAGGTTGTCAGGGAGAATGAGAGAGCCATCTCTGTGATACCGGCCACGCCTTGCTGGTGAATGCTTCACCAGATCTTGTTCGCCGTAACATGGAGGCACGCTCTTCGTGGCATCTAGATGCCGAGCGTACCCGAAAATAGCGAGCGCCTGGCAATAGACGGTGCCTCGCAATAGAGGATGCCTGGCGATAGATCGTTCTGAGCGGTAGAGAGCTCCTGGTGATAGATCATCCAGAGCCGTAGAGAGCCTGTGTCAGCGGGATGTTTCAGTGCCGTGGGTAGCGTCAAGGAGGGTGGGATAGCCGTGTGTCTGTGCATGCATAGATATGGAGGGAGCCCATAGTAGGCCCACTGCGGTAGGGCGTTGCTGATGTCGTGTGGCGAGGGCGATGACGTCAGGAAAACAGTTAATACTGTTTACTTTGTGAGACAAGGAGGTTGAATGTCGCGCCTGTATCGATATGGCGACATATTGTTCCACGCACCGTTGCCAAATATGCCTCAATTATATTAGTAAAATCTTTAGTGGCTATTTCCTTTTTTTGTTCACGTTGTCATATGTTCGCTCAAGCCAAGTATTCCATTCCGCTTGCCAGATAGTGGGACAGAAGGCGGGGCTGGACAACGTTAGCGATGGGGGTTAGGTTAATTATTGTCCGATCTTGCCCCTACATTGCCGCAGTGTATCTATCATTGTGGTGTCTCGACCTAGTGTGCGTTGTTAAAGATGGTTGTCACACAGAGATGCAAGAGTGATAATACCGCGGCATCCGAAAGCAACTACTACAGGTTTACGCCAATGTCTTCATTGTTGAATGACTACATGCAGATGGAGCAGCAGCTGCAGCAGCTCCAGCAGCGACTCGATCAACTGCAGAATGACGATCGTCTTAAGTCAGAGCTCGAGTTCAAGGGAAAGCTCGAAGAACTGATGAAAGAGTTCGATAAGAGTGCCTCCGACGTTATCGCTATCCTTCAGCCGAAGCCCGCTGCCGCTGGCAAGGCTGCTGCACCCGCCGCTGGTGGTCGCCGCAAGCGCAAGCTGAAGATCTACAAGAACCCGAATACCGGCGAAGTGGTGGAAACTCGTGGTGGTAACCACAAGACACTGAAAGCCTGGAAGGAAGAGCACGGCAACGATACCGTCGAATCCTGGCTGGTTCGTGTTGAAGGCTAACGCCAGCGCTTTGTGACGGAGCGGTGATACAGCCTTTGATGTAGCGTAGCTCCCGTCATGATCGCTCGCCCGGGTAGGGAACGGTGAAATGTCACCGTCATCCTGCTCGGGCGATGTCGTTTTAACGCCGGTAGGGCGAGGCTTGGTGTGTCCTTTAGGCGTTTACTTGATATCGCCTCGCCACCGTCAGGGCACATAGCCCACCAGCGTCACTTGGTTGATACTGTCGCCGGCACCCGGGGGGGGGCTCTCACATCCCGCAGGGTTCTTGTAGAGTCTGATGACGAGGGTGGTATAGAGGGTGGTTCCCCCCGAGATGTGGCCCCTGTGGCGTCCAGGCAGGGCAGCCAAGGCTGTGTCCATTGTGTTCTTAGATGTATCGCTCTATGTCATGGCGTGACATTGCGCTGACAGCATATAGGCGTGGCCGTGCAGCAGGTCAGCCTGATCGCCGTAGCACGATGCCTGCTGTCCGTTGCCTGGGGGAAAGGTCAGGGGTGCAACTGATACAGAGGGGACAGTCGCCTTGGATGTCTTGAAGGTCGTTATCCGGGCAGTCGTCCTGGCTAGCGCCAAGGCTATTGTTGGGGCAGTGGCTCGGGTTGTAGAGTGGCGCAGATTGCTGCAAGCGCCTCGTATTCCCCGCTGTCTGCTTGTGGGTAGCCCCTTGTGGGTAGCCCCTTGTGAGTAGCCGCGTGTGGTAAAGGCAGCGTACAGCCCTCAGTAGTGGCTGACGGTGGCAGCGACGGCGTGAAATTCTGGTATGATGACCGCAGAAAAAAAAGTGGCCACGGAGGTGGCCACTTCAAGGGAAGGCATGAATATTGGTTCGCGGAAGGTCAGTCTTCCTCGAGTAGCGGCAATCTCAGTTCCAGCCCATACTTGCCTTTGACCAGTTGCGGCGCCTCACCGCTGAGGTAGACCCCGTGTTCAGACAGTCCTCTGCAGGCCATGAACAGCATTGCACTGGTGAGGTGTGAACTGTCCTCAAGGGTGATGCAGGCATGACGCTGCGCCGGCAACATGACGAGTCGGAAGGGCAGCGGTAGCGCCAGGCGGTGGGCATGTTCCTCGTCGACATGGACCCCAAGGTCGATACGCGGGGATTCACTGGCCAGCGGATGGTCATGCAGGATGGCGATTGGCGCGGCGTTGGTGAGGCGTGCCGGCAGATCGTAGGCGCCTTCTGCATTGCGTTGCCAGTTATCCAGGTTCTCGATGATTTCCGGCGGCTGATACAGACGGGTGACCGCGGCGCGGCGCAGAGGCAGGTCTGCCATCTTGACCGAGAAGTGGGGCAGGTTGTGGCGCTGGCGGTAGAGCTCCAGGCGCTGATTCTGACGATATTCGCGGGGGGCGACGCGATAGCGACGCTGGAAGGCGCGAGTAAACGCCGAGTGGTTGCGATATCCGCAGCGCCTGGCGATATCATGGACGCCGTGTGGCGTGTGGATCAGGAGCCTGGCGGCTTTTTCCAGTCGCAGCATGTCGCGATAGGCGCTGGGCGAGATGCCAAATGACTGGCGGAAGCGCCTGCGCACCTGAGATGAGGAGTACCCCATACGGGTGGCGAGGTCTTCAATACTGAGCTGGCTGTCCAAGGTCTCCTGGAGCCAGATTTCGGCGCGCATCATCTCGTTGAACATGGTCATGCCTCCCTGAACCATCGCGATGGACCTGACCCCTTGCTGGGTCCTCGGAGGACGAATCCGAGCGTCTGTCCCGTGGTCATTGTTACCGGGACATCCATCTGTCCCGAAATATAATGATGAAAGTTTGTTGCGTTAAGATACATCCTGTTACGTAGTTATGCAGTCTAGCCACTTTGGTTGGCAAGTGCAATGTGCCGTTTTGATTGTTTGTGCACAAAAATCCTGTGCCATTTGAGCAGTTAAGATGCTGTTATAGAGGAAGAAATCGCGATTTCTTGGTCCTTTTTTGATACGCTGGTTTGCCAGCATGCTCGATTCGGCTTATCCCTGTTGATGTTAACGACTGGTAACAAATGAAATCTCAGAGTTCCCCCAAGCCTATGGACGAACGCGAAAAACTGCGCCGCTTTCGTGAGTTGGATGATGCCTTCGCGGAAGCGCTTCGCAGCCTGGACAACCCGAGCAAGGCCGCCGAGATTCCCACCGGACCGCCTGTGCGCACCATTGACAGCGTTGAGGAAGAGGAGCGCCGGCAGCGTGAAGAAGACTTCGAGCGTCGCTTGCATGCGTTGATTCAGGAATACGCTCAGAGTCCGGAAACCGTCACCGAACTCGTCACGCTGCTGCAATCCATGGGGCGCGTGGCCTGATCGCGGTGCCTGCCGGAGCCAGCAGTGGTCAGGTCATCTTTCGCCTGTTGCGTCTCGGTAGTGACGCGAGTGATTACAGTTTGTGACATGATGGCCTGACTGTGCTGTTTCTGCAGTCGTCTTGGGCGACGACTCCTTGTTGGATATTCCGCAAAAGACTGTCAGTGATATCGCACGTCTAGGGCGCACTGACGCCGCCAAGGGGAGTATCGACCCTGACTGGCCTGGCGTCTGTCGCCTTGCTGGCGTACAGGCAGTGGTTGCTGGCGGCACGGAGTGCTGGTGCGATCAACGGTAGCGGTAGGCTCTTAGACTCGGCAGAAAAGGTGTGTCTTCGAGGCGTTCGTCACTGCGCCGGGCGCGCTGACGCTCCAGTGGCGGGGCAAGCGGAGGCAGGTTGTGTCGTGGAAGGTGCTGCTGCGGCAGGAAAAGCGGTAGGGCGACATTCATGGCTCGCCGCATGCGGCCGTCAGTCAGTGGCTCGTGATAGAAGAGATTGGCGCGCATCAGCGGCGCCTGGCGTTGCACCTGTGCCAGCATCTCGCTTGAGGGAATACCCGCTAAACGCTTCAGTTGTATGCGGATATGGGCCGCCTCGCTGTCGAGTGCCAGCAGTTTCTGTTCCGCATCGGCCACACTGATCCGCTTGATCGACCTGCCGCTGCTGTACCATGCCAACCGCACGCGATCCACGGAGGCCTCGGCCACGGGGACGTGGCGCCATGCCTGTTTCAGGTGAAGACGGGCAAGGCCGGCACCGCCTAGATGCTGGTTGAGGTCGGGATGTCGCTGGGGCAGCCGAGCCTTGATCTCTGCCATCAACTGCGGCGAGTGCTGACGAATCTCTGCCAGTTGGTGGGACAAATCACTCTTGGCCTCATTCAATCGTTGCGCAGCGGCGTAGGTGGCGTCGTCGCAGCAGACCAGTCCAACGTGGCTTTGGGTGACTCGGCCATCCTGGCCGTCGACATACCATAGGTCGAGCAAGGACTGGCGAAGCCACTCAGGATCCACCTTATCCCTGCCAAATGCCCATCCGCCGAGCCCGGACGCCGCCCAGGCATCGGCGACCTGATGCGCCCTGTCTACCAGGCGATCAAAGGCCTGATCGAGTGCCGCGAGCCATTGATAGGACGGCGCTGAGGCTGACGTGTCGTGCCCATCGCGTGGCATTGGCTCAGTCCTGCTGGTACAGGTCGCGTTCTGCCCGCGCAACCCATTCGTCAATACTGGTTTCGTCCATCGCGGGCTCTCCCGCAATACGGTGGCTGCCGTCGGCCCATGCGCCCAGATCGAGCAGCCGGCAGCGTTTGCTGCAGAAAGGCCGAAACTCGTTGTCGCTGGTCCAAAGCACCTCTTTGCGGCACTGGGGGCAAGCGACCTTGAGTGGCCCCTGGGATGCCGTTTGGGACATGTTGGGTCTCCTTCTGTCAGGTGGTGGGGCTTGGCACCGTCTTCAGCGGTGCTCGCCATATGTCTCGGAATGCGGTTGGGGCGTGAGTCTGGAGCTGCGAATGGCTATGCGCCAGTACTATTCACCAATGCTATTCACCAGTGCTATTCACCAGTGCTATTCGCTGAGCATCAGTTGTATCAGCTACCCGCCATGGCACGATAGCGTTCATCCAGCGCTTTGACCGCGTCGACTAGTGCGCTGAGATCCCCTTCGTTGACGAGGACGTCATCGGCGAGAGAGAGGCGTTTTTCCCGCGGCATTTGTGAACCCAGAATAGCCTTGGCCTGGTCAGCATCGATCTTGTCGCGGGCCATGGCGCGTTCCATCTGGACGTCCTCGGCCACGTCGACCACAAGCTTGCGCTGGACCATGTCGGCTTGACCGGACTCAAACAACAGCGGAGAAACCAGCAGCACGTAGGGGCTGTCCTGCTGTTGCAGCAGGGCCAGTCGTGTGGTCAGCCGTTCTCTGATCCGTGGGTGGGTGGTGGCTTCGAGCCAGCGACGTTCCTTTTCGTTGGCAAAGACGATGTCACGCAGTGCGCTGCGGTCGAGACGACCTTCACGGTTGAGGATGGTGTCACCGTAGCGATCGACGATGGCCTTCAAGGCCGGTTCACCGGGGGCCACCACTTCACGCGCAATGTCATCGGCGTCGACCCACCTGACACCAAGCTCGCCGAACAGTCTTGCGACAGTCGATTTTCCTGAGGCGATACCGCCCGTCAATCCAATGATCATGCCGCCATTACTCCATTGTTGCCTTTGTGACGACCCTCATGGGTCGCATCATGCGCCAAGCATGGCCTTGTACGTCAATAGCATTTCTTCGCCCGCCAGTAAGGCCAGGCCGCCAGCGATGACCAGGGAGGGCCCGAAGGGCAGCGCCTGTCCTTTGAGATGTGGTCTTTGCCACTGTACCAGCAAGCCCGAAATCACGCCCACTACCGCGGCGACAAGAACGACCAGGGGCAGCAGCTGCCAGCCCAGCCAGGCACCGAGGGCGGCGAGCAGCTTGATGTCGCCACGCCCCATGCCTTCACGCTGGGTGATGGCGTTGAAGATCGCACCTACGGCCCACAGCACGCCATAGCCTGCCACCACCGCGATGACCGCGTCTGCCAAATGCGCGGGGCTGAATAGTAGCTGGTAGAGCAAACCTGCCCATAGTAGCGGAAGGGTCAGTGCGTCCGGCAGCAGCTGGGTGCGCAGATCTATGACGGCCAGTGCCAGCAGGGTCAGGCATGCTGCGAAGATCCATAGCGCGCTCCATTGCAGTCCGAACAGCTTAAGGCAGGTCAGCGCCAGGATGGCGCTGGTCAGTTCGACCAGCGGATACTGGACGCTGATACGTCCCTTGCATTCAGCGCATCGACCGCGGCGCTTGATCCAGCCCACCAGGGGCAGATTGTCGTGCCATGCGATGGGATGTCCGCAGCGGGGACAGCATGAGCCGGGGCGGGCCAGCGAGATGGGAGCCTCGATGTCATCCTCAAGCTCCAGAGCGGCACGTGCCTCGGTGCGCCACTGCTGCATCAGCATGACGGGCAGGCGGACGATGACGACGTTCAGGAAGCTGCCCAGGCAAAGTCCCAGGGTGATGACAATGATGGTGGTGATGACATCCATAGGCAGCAGTGCGGCTCCAGCAGCAGGTAAATCGAGAGAACGGACCCTGAGGTCCGCGGGTGCTATTCTATCGTCGCTGCCATGGGTTGTCTGTGGTCGTGCCTGGCATTGCGCTGTCGGGGTGTCACGACGTAGCCCATTGGTCTAGAATCGTTCCCTTTTTTCCGACCAGGTAAGCGACATGACCCAGACATTCGGACCTGTGATGCTGGATCTCGATGGCCTCGAGCTGTCGGCCGAAGAGCGCGAACTGCTTCTGCATCCCGCCCTTGGCGGAGTCATCCTGTTTGGCCGCAACACCCATGATGCCGATCAAGTCAGGGCGCTGTGCCGGTCGATCCGAGAGCTGCGTCCCGGCCTTCTGCTGGGGATCGACCAAGAGGGTGGCCGCGTGCAGCGGCTCAAGGAAGGGGTGACGCGCTTGCCGCCCATGTCCCGGCTGGGTCAGGAATACCGCAGCGCGCCTGAGGTGACCTTGCGCCTGTGCCAGGATGCCGGCTGGTTGCTTGGCATGGAGATGGCGGCCTGTGGGCTGGATCTCAGCTTTGCTCCGGTGCTGGATGTCGATGTAGGCCTCTCGTCGGTGATTGGTGACCGCAGCTTCGATGCAGATCCCGAGGTGGTGGCGCGGCTCGGTGGTGCCTTTATCGAAGGGCTGCACGAGGCGGGCATGGCGGCCGTCGGCAAGCATTTTCCCGGGCACGGTGGGGTCAAGGCGGATACCCATCACGAGGTCGCCCGGGACGAGCGGAGTCTCGATCAGCTGCGTCAGCACGACCTGGTGCCCTTCGAGCGTCTGGCCGGCAAGCTGGATGGCATGATGCCGGCTCACGTGGTCTATCCGGCGTTCGACCCTCGTCCGGCGGGCTTTTCGCCCTCCTGGCTGGGGATGCTGAGGGAGACCCTGGGCTTCAAGGGCACCATCTTCTCCGATGACTTGACCATGGCAGGGGCGCAGGTCGCCGGTGGCCCCGCTGAGCGCGCCAAGGCTGCTCTGGAGGCCGGTTGCGACATGGTGCTGGTATGCAATGACCGTCCAGCTGCCACGGCGGTGCTTGATGCCTGTGTCGATCAGGCGCCGCGCAGGGCCTCGCGTCTTCGCTATGCCCGAGCCCGCCCCGACCTTGATGCCCTGTCTGCCTTGTCGCGCTGGCGCCGTGTCCACGCGCGCCTGGCGGCGATGACTTCTGATTGATGAATGAAACGAGCTGACTGATATGCCGAAACTTGATCCTGCCCATAGCGCCTCACGTGATGACATGCGTGAGGTAATGGACACCGCCGACTGCCTGATCAGTCATGATGAGGTAGAGCGTGCGTTGGACCGCATGGCGGAAGAGATCACCCGGGACCTGGGTGACAAGCTGCCGGTGTTTTACTGCGTGATGAACGGTGGCCTGATCACCACGGGACATCTGTTGCCCCGGCTCGGGTTCCCGCTGGAGGTGGACTACCTGCACGCCACGCGTTATCGCGGCAAGACCCGCGGCGGAGAGCTGTTCTGGCGAGTGTCGCCAGAGATCCCCATGGCCGGCCGTGATGTGGTGATTGTCGATGACATTCTCGACGAGGGCGCGACCCTGGCGGCCATCCTGGATTATTGCCGTGAGGCAGGGGCCAAGAGCGTGTCTACGGCCGTGCTGGTGGACAAAAGCCACGATCGCAAGGCGGTGCCGGGACTCAAGGCAGACTACTGCAGTCTGGAAGTGGCCGACCGCTACGTGTTCGGCTTCGGCATGGACTTCAAGGGCTACTGGCGCAACGCGCCGGGGATTTTCGCTCCCAAGGGCATGTAGACTCGCCTGCAGATATCCAGGCCAGGCCCGCCCGCCTGGCCAGACAAAAGGCGTCCCATTGATGGGGACGCCTTTTTTGCGGCTGGGTCTCAGCGATTGAGTTTCAGTGCTTGAGTGTCAGCGCTTGAATTTCAGGGAACGCCCACGAGCCAGGGGGCTTATAACCCTAGTTCGTCGGTAGCTTCCTTGCGCATCTTGAACTTCTGAATCTTGCCGGTGACGGTCATCGGGAACTCGTCGACGAACTTCACGTAGCGGGGCACCTTGTAGTGGGCAATCTTGCCTTTGCAGAATGCCTTGAGAGCGTCTTCATCGAGCTGCTCGCCCTCGCTCAGCTTGACCCAGGCCATGACCTCTTCACCGTACTTGCGATCCGGCACGCCGATCACCTGCACGTCCGAAATGGCGGGGTGGGTATACAGAAAGTCCTCGATTTCGCGCGGGTAGATGTTCTCGCCGCCACGAATGATCATGTCCTTGATGCGTCCGACGATCGAGACATAGCCCTCGTCATCCATGGTCGCCAGGTCGCCGGTATGCATCCAGCCTGCCGCATCGATGGCCGCAGCCGTTGCCTCTTCATTGTTCCAGTAGCCGAGCATCACGCTGTAGCCGCGCGTACATAGTTCGCCAGGTTCACCCCTGGGCACGACGGCCCCGCTGTCAGGATGCACCAGCTTGACTTCAAGGTGAGGGTGAATGGTGCCCACGGTGGTCACGCGCTTGTCCAGCGGGGCGTCAGTGGTGGTCTGCAGGCTGACGGGGCTGGTTTCGGTCATGCCATAGCAGATGGTGACGTCTTGCATGTTCATCTGGTCGATGACGCGGCGCATGACCTCGATGGGGCAGATGGAACCCGCCATGATGCCGGTACGCAGTGACGACAGGTCATAGCGCTTGAAGTCGGGATGCTCAAGCTCCGCAATGAACATGGTGGGCACGCCGTACAGGGTTGTCGCCTTCTCCTCGGACACTGCCGCCAGAGTGGTCTCCGGGTCAAAGCCGTCGGCGGGGTAGATCATGGTGGCACCATGTGTCACGCAGCCCAGGTTACCCATGACCATCCCGAAGCAATGGTACAGCGGCACCGGGATGACCATCCGGTCCTGATCGGTGAGGTTCATGGCGCGTGCCACGAACATGCCGTTGTTCAGGATGTTGTGGTGGGAGAGGGTGGCGCCCTTGGGGGCCCCGGTGGTGCCGGAGGTGTACTGAATATTGATCGGTTCATCGAACTGCAGGCCCGCCTGGACCTCGGCAAGCTCCGCCGCGCTGACTTCTTCCGTGCGATCGAAGATGCGCGGCCATGCCAGCATGCCCGGGAGTGCCTTGTCGGCGTCGAGGCAGATGACGCGCTTCAGCTCTGGCAGGCCCTTGAGCGTCAATGGTCCCGCCCCTGGGATATCGTGAAGCTCGGGCGCCAGTTCCGCCAGGGTGGCCACATAGTCCGATGTCTTGAAACTGCCCTGCAGGATCAGGGTCGAGGTGCCGGACTGCTTGAGCGCGTAATCGAGCTCATGGGTGCGGTAGCTGGGATTGATATTGACCAGGATGGCGCCGATCTTGGCCGTGGCGAACTGGGTGATCGTCCATTCGGCGCAGTTGGGCGACCAGATCCCGACCCTGTCGCCTTTCTTTACGCCCATCGCCAGCAGCGCTCGGGCAGCCTGGTCGGTCACTTCTCTGAGCTCTTGCCAGGTGTAGCGCAGTCCCTGATGTCGACTGATGAGGGCGTCCTGGTCAGGGAAGCGAGCGACCGTCTCGTCGAAGCAATCACCAATGGTCTGGCCCTTGAGAGGCTGGTCGCTGATCCCGCTCACATAGCTGGACGGGATCCTGGGGGCTGAATGGGCGGTCTGGCGTGTCATTGTGGGTCTCGTTATGTCGTCGGGTTGTGCTGGATGTTGTCGTTATTGATGGTCAGGTCGTCATTGGCCGACGGGTTGCTGAGGCCGGGGCGAGCCGGCTCAGGTTCGGGCTCAGGTTCAGCCTCTAAGTGAGAGCATCACTCGTCCAGCTGATCGAGAGCCTCTCTGGCGCGCCGGTCGACGTCGTCCATCTCCAGGCGCATCAGGCGGATATCCTCAAGCTGACGATCCAGTTCAGCGCGTTTTTCGGCGATGATTTCCAGAAGTCGCTTCAACTGGCGCGCATTTCCGTCGGGCATGGCGTCGTACATCATGACCACTTCGCGAATCTCGGCCAGGGAGAAGCCAAGACGCTTGCCTCTCAGGGTCAGCTTCAGCCGCACGCGATCCTTCTCGCGATAGATGCGCTTCTGTCCTTCGCGTCGAGGCGCCAGCAGCCCTTCCTGCTCATAGAAACGAATGGTGCGGGGGGTGACTTCGAACATCTTGGCCAGTTCACCGATGGTGTAATGGCGAGACGTCACAGAGACCCCAGTAGAGCCCTTCGCTGTTTGCCCGGCGCTGGCAGCCCCGGGGCGAGTGGTAGAGGGGGCGCTGGCAGGTTTGCTCATGATGCGTTGTCCTGTTGAGGGACCCGATGTACTGGAGTCCTTGGAAGAGACACTAGTCAAAGTTGACGTTAACGTAAAGTGAATGTTGCTGGGTCGGTGACGACCCTCCCCATGCAAGGCCAGGGTTCCGTACTCGCCACCCAGGCGCGGGCGGGGCTGGCGTTTGAGGCTATGGGTCGACACATGGCGTGAGCGATATCGACGGCGTGTACGACTATGGATTGATAGGTACACAACCAAGCAAGTGCTAGGTTGGGGCCGCATAAGGTGCCCGTATGCAGCGCCGTCATCGCGAACACCCCGACGAGCCTGTAGCCACCTGTCGCGCAGTCCCCATGGCTCACGTTGCAGGGGCTTGGCGCAGGGCGTCGTCGGTAGGCTGACACGGGCCGATCCAACATGAATATCCAGGGATGAGGCGGCCACCGCCATCCTGGAGACGAGGAAGCTGTCATGGACTTTGCTCTCACCGATGACCAGAAGGCCTTGGTGGCCGCCGCAGCGGATTTTTCACGTATCGAGCTGGCCGATCATGCGGCCGAATGGGATGCTCAATCACACTTTCCCGTGGATGTGATCCGGCGTGCTGGAGAGGCCGGTTTTCTTGGCATCTATACCCCTGAAGAACAGGGCGGGCTCGGGTTGTCGCGCCTGGACGCCTCGCTGATATTCGAGCAGCTGTCCCAAGGCTGCATCGCCACCACCGCATATCTCACCATTCACAACATGGTGACCTGGATGATCGCCAATTGGGCGGTTGACGAGGTGCGCAGTCAGTATGTGGAGGCCATGGTCAGCGGTGAGCTGCTGGGATCCTACTGCCTCACCGAGCCAGGTGCCGGTTCTGACGCGGCCAACCTGCGAACCAAGGCGGTGCGTGACGGCGATCATTATGTCATTGATGGCGCGAAGATGTTTATCTCTGGTGCCGGTGCGACTCAGGTGCTGGTGGTCATGGCACGCACCGGGGCAGCGGACAGTGGTGCCCGTGGCGTATCGGCCTTCGTCGTGCCGGCCGACGCGCCGGGCATCAGCTACGGTAAGAACGAAGACAAGATGGGCTGGAAGAGCCAGCCGACGCGCTTGGTCAGCCTTGATGGCGTGCGCGTGCCGGCCAATCATCGCCTGGGCGAGGAAGGCGAAGGGTTCCGGTTTGCCATGAAGGGGCTGGACGGTGGCCGTCTCAATATCGCCAGCTGTTCACTGGGCGCTGCGCAGCACGCGCTGACGCTGGCGCGCAATTATCTGGGTGAGCGCAAGCAATTCGGGCGTGAGCTGGCCTCCTTCCAGGCGTTGCAGTTCAAGCTGGCAGATATGGCGACCGAGCTGATGGCCGCTCGCTTGATGGTGCGCCAGGCCGCCTGGCGATTGGATCAGGCCGACCCCGAGGCCACCGCGCATTGCGCCATGGCCAAACGCTTTGCCACCGACATCGGTTTCAAGGTCTGCAACGAGGCGCTGCAGCTGCATGGGGGCTACGGTTATATCAGGGAATACCCCTTGGAGCGCCTGGTTCGTGATACCCGTGTCCATCAGATCCTTGAGGGCACCAACGAGATCATGCGACTGATCGTCGGTCGTCGGCTGCTTGCCGATGGCGTGATCGAAGCGCTGCAGTAAGCGTCGCCGATACATCTAGCCCTGCGCGGTTGGCCATGCCCAACGTCACGGCATGTCCCTACGGCATTGCAATACCGCAAGGCATTTCACTACGGCAAGGCATTTCACTACGGAGAGTATCTTGCATGCATCAGGATCTGGTCAGATTTCAGCGGCGACCTGCAGCGGGTGGCGGCTGTGTCGGTATCGCAACCCTTAACGCGCCCAAGGCACTCAATGCCCTGTCGCTGGAGATGATCGAGCAGCTGGATGAGCGTCTGGAAGAGTGGGCCCAGGATCCCGACGTGCACGCCGTCTGGCTGCAAGGGGAGGGTGACAAGGCATTCTGCGCCGGGGGCGACGTGGTGGCTCTGGTGCGCGAGTTGCAGCGCGAGAAAACGCAGCGGGTCCAGCCAGGTACCTACGCCACCCAGTATTTTGCCGCCGAGTACCGGCTTGACTACCGTCTGCACACTTACCCAAAACCGCTGCTGGTATGGGCCGACGGTATCGTCATGGGGGGAGGCCTGGGGCTGACCGCCGGTGGGCGCCATCGTCTGGTCACCGAGACCACGCGCATCGCCATGCCCGAAGTGACCATCGGGCTGTACCCGGATATCGGGGCCAGCTGGTTCTTGAACAAGATGCCTCCCGGCGTAGGCCTGTACCTGGGCTTGACCGGTGCCAGTATTAACGCGCGTGACGCCCTGGATCTGGGCATGGCCGATCGATTCGTGCCCAGGGAGCGCGGTGACGAACTGTTGGACGCCTTGTGTGACTGCCACTTCGCCGCCGGTCACGTGGTCGATGCTGAGGCACTGGTATGCGAGGTGCTGGCCCGCTTTGAGTCACCCGAGCAGGCTCCCGCAGCGCAGGTCTGGCCGCATCTCGATCACCTGCGTTCGCTGGTGGGCAAGGGGCGGGTCGAGGATGCCGTCGCTGCCATCACCGCCGATCACAGTGACGACGCCTGGCTCGCCGCCAATCGCAAGCGACTCACCCAGGGATGCCCGCTGACCGCGCACCTGGCGTGGCACATGCTTAAGCGACATCGCCACTCGTCCCTTGCGGATACCTTTCGGGATGAACTGGTGGTGTCGGTGCAATGCAACGTGCTGGGAGACTTCGCCGAGGGTGTAAGGGCACTGCTGATCGACAAGGACAAGTCACCGCAATGGCGTCACCGGGACGTATCCAGCGTGCCTGCGGCTGATCTGGCGGCCATGTTCGGCGCGCCCTGGGGCAAGGCTCCCGGCCCGCTTGATGACCTGTAGCGGCCCCCAGCAGCGCGCGCCGGCCTCATAGACATATTCTGATGAAGGGGCGGTCGAAGGTTCTGGCGCTTGTTCAAGCAAGACCAGTCGGCGGATCAGCCTATCGCCAGCAACAACGAAAACAATGCAAACCGTCCTGAGCACAGCCAGGACATGTGGAGACAGCCAATGCACATTGCCTTTATCGGGTTGGGTAACATGGGGGCCCCCATGGCGGCCAATCTGGTCAACGCGGGTCACCAGGTCTGCGTGTACGATCTTGTAGAAAGCGCCATGGCCGCGCTGGAGCAGAAGGGGGCACGGCGCGGGGTGTCGGCCATCGATGCGGCCACCGGGGCCGACGTCGTGGTATCGATGCTGCCGGCTGGCGCCCACGTCAAGGCGCTGTATCTGGGGCGTGACGGAGAAGCGGGCTTGCTGGATGCCCTGGAAGGCACCCCCTTGCTGCTGGATGCCTCCACCATTTCGCCGGATGACGCGCGGCTGGTGGCGGCGGAAGCGGCCAAGCGTGGCTGTACCTATCTGGATGCGCCGGTGTCCGGGGGTATCGGTGGAGCCCAGGCCGGCACCCTGACCTTTATCGTGGGCGGTGACGCAGCAGGCTTCGAGCGCGCCAGGCCGGTGCTCGAGGTGATGGGCAAGAATCTGTTTCACGCTGGCGGCAGCGGTAGCGGCCAGGTGGCCAAGATCTGCAACAACATGCTGCTGGGTATCCTGATGAGTGGCACCGCCGAGGCGCTGGCGCTGGGGGTGAAGAATGGGCTCGACCCCGCGGTGCTGTCCGACATCATGAAGCAGAGCAGCGGCGGCAACTGGGCGCTCAATGTGTATAACCCCTGGCCAGGTGTCATGGAGGGATCTGCGGCCTCGCGTGACTATCAGGGTGGCTTTCTGACGGATCTGATGGCCAAGGACCTGGGGCTTGCCTGGGAACTGGCGCTGGGCTCCCGCTCCAGCGTTCCCATGGGCTCGCAAGCGCGCAATCTCTTCGCGCTGCACAGTGCCCAGGGCAACGGTGGCCTGGATTTCTCGAGCATCCAAACCCTGTATCGCGCCGGAGAGCCAGGTCAGGACTGACGCTTTGGTGTGACGGCTGGGTGATCAAGCGGCACCGCCTGCCCAGGCGGTGCCGCTTTTGTTTGGGGCGCGTTGCGCCGCTCGCGGATGTCCTCAGCGCTTGCCTAGGTTTCAGCATATTGGGGCAGCATCACGTTGGGTTCGACCAAGGTGGTGGTTGGCACCATGGGGAATTAGGTCTACATTTATCCAAAATGTAGATATTTTGGAGTTTGGCTAATGAGCAGCATTACCCCCGTCACCTGGGACGACCCCTTCCGTCTGGTCGATCAGCTGAACGAAGAAGAGCGAATGGTCCAGCAGACCGCTCACGACTATTGCCAGGAAAAGCTGTTGCCGCGGGTGCTCGAAGCCAACCGCCATGAGCATTTCGATCGCGAGATCATGAACGAAATGGGCGAACTTGGCCTGCTGGGCGCCACCATCGACGGCTGGGGTTGCGCTGGCATGAACTACGTCAGCTACGGCTTGATAGCGCGTGAAGTGGAGCGCGTGGATTCCGGCTATCGCAGCGCCATGAGCGTGCAGTCGAGCCTGGTGATGTACCCGATTCACGCCTTTGGCAGCGACGCCCAGCGGGATCGCTACCTGCCTAAGCTTGCCAGCGGTGAGTGGGTTGGCTGCTTCGGCCTGACCGAGCCAGACCACGGGTCTGATCCGGGCAGCATGTCGACGCGGGCCTATCGCACGCAGTCGGGCTGGAGACTGAACGGTACCAAGACCTGGATCACCAATTCCCCGATCGCCGATGTCTTTGTGGTGTGGGCCCGTGACGAGGAAGGGGTGATTCGCGGCTTCGTGCTGGAGAAAGGCATGCCGGGGCTCAGCGCGCCCAAGATCGACGGCAAGTTCAGCCTGCGTGCCTCGATTACCGGTCAGATCGCGATCCAGGACGTCGAGGTCTCGGACGAGCAGCGTCTGCCCGGCGTGCAGGGACTCAAGGGGCCATTTTCCTGTCTTAACCGGGCACGCTATGGCATCAGCTGGGGCGCCATGGGGGCGGCCGAAGCCTGCTGGCACGCGGCCCGTGACTACACCCTCGAGCGCAAGCAGTTTGGTCGGCCGCTGGCGGCGAACCAGCTGATTCAAAAGAAGCTGGCGGATATGCAGACCGAGATTGCCCTGGGCCTGCAGGCCTCGCTGCGAGTGGGGCGGATGATCGACGAAGGCCAGCTGGTGCCGGAAGCGATCTCCCTGATCAAGCGTAACAATTGCGGCAAGGCGCTGGATATCGCACGCCAGTCTCGCGATATGCATGGTGGCAACGGCATCAGCGACGAGTATCACGTGATCCGTCATGTGATGAACCTGGAAGCGGTCAACACCTACGAGGGCACCCACGACGTCCACGCCCTGATCCTCGGGCGCGCCCAGACCGGCCTCCAGGCCTTCAGCGGTTGAGCGAGAGGGTCACGATGAGCGAGATGTCGACTGCTGCAGCTGCCGCTCCCGGCCTGGGGGCGAATCAACCGCTGTCCGGTGTGACGGTGCTCGACATGTCACGGGTACTGGCTGGACCCTGGTGCGGTCAGCTGCTGGCTGACATGGGGGCCAGGGTGATCAAGATCGAGCATCCAGGCCGGGGTGATGACACGCGTGGCTGGGGTCCCCCCTGGCACCAGGGGGTGGCGCAGGCTGAGCAGGACGTCGAACGTCAGGCGGCGTACTACCTGTGTGCCAATCGAGCCAAGCAGTCGTTGGCGATCGATATTGCCAGCGGCGAGGGCCAGCGCCTGGTCAAGGCGCTGGCCCGCGGCGCTGACATCGTGCTCGAGAACTTCAAGGTCGGAGGGCTGGCGCGCTACGGCCTGGACGCTGCGTCGCTGCGGGCGCTGAATCCTGCTCTGGTGGTATGTTCCATCACCGGCTTCGGTCAGACTGGCCCCTATGCCCATCGGGCGGGTTACGACTTCATGATCCAAGCCATGGGCGGCTTGATGAGCCTGACCGGCGAAGCCGATGGCATGCCGATGAAGACAGGCGTGGCCATTACGGATGTGATGACCGGGCTGTACGCTGCCGTTGGCGTTCTGGCGGCACTGAATCGCCGGCGTGACACCGGGGAAGGCAGCCATGTCGACCTGGCACTGCTGGACGTCCAGGTGGCGACCTTGGCCAATCAGGCGCTGAACACGCTGGTCAGTGGTCGTGCACCAGAGCGCCATGGCAACGCCCACCCCAATATTGTTCCCTACCAGGCGTTTGCCTGTCGGGATGGCCACCTGGTGCTGACGGTAGGCAATGATGGACAGTTTGCACGCCTCGCTGAACTGCTCGGGCATCCCGAGTGGAGTCAGGGCGAGTACGCCACCAATGAAGGGCGGGTGGCCCATCGTGACGACCTGGTGGCCTTGATCCAGGGCATACTCAGCGGCGATGAACGGGATGTGTGGCTGGCGCGCTTCGAAGCCCTGGGCATTCCCGCAGGGCCGATTCACACCCTGACGGAAGTGTTTGCCGATCCCCAGGTGCGGCATCGGGGGATGGCCCGTGAGATTGATGGCGTGCCCCAGGTCGCCAACCCGCTGCGCTTCGATGGCGAGAGTGCCACCGCCGATGTTCCACCCCCCAGGCTCGGCGAGCACAGCGAGCGTGTGCTGACCGACATGGGGCTCAGTGCAGACGATATCGCGCGACTCAGGCGCGAGGGCATCATTCGCTGAGGCGCCTGGTCCCTGGTGTTGCTTCTCAAGTAATACGTGGATGTTGCTGCTCAGGTCAGATGGTTGTCCCAGCGCAGCGGCAGCGAGGCGACCAGGCTATGGTGACCTGACGACGCAAGGTGGTGGACATCACCGCTGCCGGTGGTGATCAGATAGCCGCCGCTGCCGTCGCAGCGAAGCCCGGCAGCATCGTCGATCGGGAGGTCTGCCTGCAGCGCGCCACTGTTTCGGTCGATCAACAGCACGCGATTTCCTCTGGGTGCAGATACCGCTGCAGTGGCGGCAACCTGGCTGACCGCAACACTTGCCGTGTATTGGGCAAGGCCCGCCTGGATCTGGTCGGGCAGTGTCCACTCCTCAAACCCACCATCTGCGGATCGCTTAGCGATCAGCGGGTGGTGGGTTTCCCATTCGGGACCCTGGAATTGATAGCCGACGATGATGCTGCCATCGTCGGCAATATCCAGGTGGCGGCAGCTCAGCTGGTGGTGAGACGGGCGGTGGCGCTCCACAAGGTCACCGCTATGGCGATCGATCAGCAGCAGGGCCGGTGCCATCTCGGCCAGGTTGAGCTTGGCGCGGCCGCTTTCGGGACGGGTCAGGATGCCGCCCAGGGCGATCGCCAGGCTGACACCGTCGGGCATCAGGCCGATCTCGTGGGGCCCGATACCATCCAGTTCCCACTCGTTCACCAGGCGATAGTGATCCTCTGCATCCCGCACCTGCACCAGCCCCATGGCATCCTCGACGCGATTGGCGGTGAGGTAGAGCCAACGGCCGCTGGGGTCGAACACCCCATGTCCGTAAAAGTGGCGCCCGTCACCCGCTTCTATGGTCATCAGCGTCGCTTGATGCGATGCGTCGATGACGTGGAAGCGGTAGCCGGGACGACGTGCAAACAGCACCGCCTGGTCGTGGCCTGGCCTCAGGCAGCCGCCGTGACAGCGCTCTGGCGCGGGCAGCAGAAAATGCTCGCTGCCGTCACGCCGAAGACCCGCCAGGTGGTGGCCGCCATCGGTATCGTCCACCGCGCTGAAAAACCACTCACGCCGCTGCTGCTCGTCGCTGGCCCACAGCGACGTGGGCACACCCGCTAACGCCAGGCCGGTCAGGGCGAGTCCCGCACTGGAGCCGACCAGCAGCCGTCGGCGCAGGGGGTCCTGAACCGACGCTTGTCGAGAAGTCGACGGCTGTTTGCGGCCGATGGCTAGCCTCGATGACATGGGATCAGTCTCCGTCGCTCGAGTTGAAGCCGCGAACGATACCTAGCGCCGGGGCTATTTCATCGCCGAGTACCTGGCGTAGCTGGGCAACTTCCAGATAGAGCGTGGCCAGCTGCTGGCGCGCCTGGTCGTCTTGCAGTCCAGCGGCAATGCCTGTGTCCAGTTGACGTGCCTGGTCGAGCGTATCCTTGAGCTGGTCGCTGAATGCCGCGGCAAGATCCTCCTGGTGCTGCTGCGAGAGCCACCGCTCTAGCCCCGGGACGAAGTGATCCTGCAGTCCCTCCAGGGTGGCCGTCGCCAGGGTGATCGAGGCATCACTGCGCCAGGCCTCTGCGCGGTAGCCATTGGCCGGTGCACCCATCATCCCCAGGGGCTCGCCCAGGCGCTTGTCCTCGAGGATCTCTAGGGACTGCAGCGCGGCGTGAACGGTGGCCTCGGGGTAGCTGTCGGTGGCCAGGTAGTGGGAGCGGAAGGCTTGCCAATCGCGGTTCAGCTCGCTGGCGACCTGAGCAAGGTGCTGACTGATGGCCTGGGCCAGCGCACAGGCATTCGGCTGCTGGAGGGAGTGCTGCGTCATGGCGTCGTCAAACAGCAGGTATTCCAAGGCAGGGAAGCCCTGCTCGGCGACGCCGGCGGCGGCGATGTCAGCGGGCGTGACCACCGTCTCCTGACGCAGTCGGCTGGCGATGCGACTGCCGACCAGGTTCTTGTTATCAGGCCAGAACTGCAGCTGCCAGGCGCGACTGTCGACCTCGATCGGGCCAAAGTCGACGAAGCGGACGGCCTGCCAGGCCTGGTAGGCGTCCAGCCAGTGCGCTGCCATGGCGTCATGATCGAGCGCATCGCAACCCGGCGTGAAGGCCTTCGCCAGGGACTCGGTGGTGCGGTTCAGCTGCTGGTAACCCTGCTGGATATCGTGATGCCACGTCTCACGGGGCGAAGTACCCGCCTGGTCTGCGAGGGCGGCGCTACTGTACATCGCGACGATCGACGCCAGCGTGGCGCCACCCAGTGAAAAGGCGCGAGAAAGTGACGCGAAGGGGGAACGTGAGCGGTACGTCATAGTGAATTCAGGAACTCCAGCAATTGTGCACGCTCCTGCTGCGCAAGAGCGCGATAACGATCCCGGGCGGCGAGCGCTTCACCACCGTGCCACAGGATGGCCTCTTCAAGGGTGCGTGCCCGGCCATCGTGAAGGAAGCCTGCCTGGGGGTTGACCTGCTGGGCAAGACCGATGCCCCACAGCGGCGGGGTGCGCCATTCGTTGCCATCTGCCTGGTACTCGGGGCGGCCGTCGGCAAGCTCGGGGCCCATGTCATGCAGCAGCATATCGGTGTAGGCCCACAGGGTCTGGCCCGCCAGTTCAGGACGAGTCGTGTCCTCCGGGGTGGTCAGGCTGGGGCGGTGGCAGGCGGCGCAGCCGAGTTCGTTGAACTGGCGGGCGCCGGCCTGTACCGCAGGATCCTGCATGTTCCTTCGCTGCGGAACGGCCAGGCTCGAGGCATAGAAGGTGACAAAGTCGGCCACTTCGTCGCTGACCTCTGGGTCGCCGCCGTCGGGGAAGTCCTCGCAGCCCTGGCCTGGCATGCAGTCGGTAGCGGCGGACAGACGTGAGGTCAGCCCCATGTCGCCGGCGAAGGCATGCAGGCTCTGCTGTTCTACACTGGGTTCGCCGGCCTTCCAGCCAAATCGTCCCAGCACCGTCTCCTGCTGGCGCACGTCCCAGACGCGATTGGCGCGCCCGGAGATGCCGTCTGCGTCGCTATCGTCGGGATCCGCCCACTGCAGCAGCTGGTCCTCGTCCACGACTTCGAGCAGGCCCAGTCCGATCATCGGTGGCGCCACCCGAGGCGAGGTCAGCAGCGTCTCGGGCAGTTCGCCGTAGGCGGGATCCTCGATGTGGTAGGTGGGCACCGCCAGCGTGACCTGGTGGCCATCATCGAAGGTGATCTCTCGGGGCGAGAGTGAGCGAACCATGTCGGCTTCAGGCGTTGCGCCCGGAATCGCCGCGGTTTGCAGCTGGCGGCCGTAGTGGGGCACCGGCACAGCGCCGGTTCGCCTGACCAGCTCGTGGTCGTCCGAGGTGGTGGCCGGCACGGATAGCCTCAGGAACAGGGACACCGGTGGTTCACCGTCTGCCGGCGGGTGACCGCGACCGTCCTTGATATGACAGCCCTGGCAGCTATTGGTATTGATCAGTGGACCAAGGCCGTCACGGGCATCGGTGCTGGCGGGGGCCACGACCCAGGGATTGCGAAAGAAACTGTTGCCGACGCTGAAGTCGAGCCGCTTGGTCATGCTCATGTTGCCCAAGGGCAGCGAGTAGGCGTTGTGGTCGAACTGCTTGACCGAGCCTTCGCCGCCGGAGCGAGGATCGGTCTGGAGTGATGGCTCGCCGCTGGCAAGGACCTGCGTGCCAAGGGTGAGCCCAGCCAGCAAGACTGGCAAGGTACGGTTTAGTGTGGGCATGTGACGCATCTGGCGATTCCTTGACACAGTCAAGCCGCACGCCAAGGCGTGCGGCTTCTCGAGGCGAATGAATCGCATTTCATCATTTAGTTCCTGGCCTGGATGTGATCTACATCAACAAAGCTCCGGCCAGGAGTCGATCAGAAGTCGTGACCGGCATCATCCGGCTCGAGTGAGGTGACGCCAAGCTCGCCCGCAGCCTGCTCGATGGAGACAGTCTGGGTGACCAGGGCAAGAATGGCGTCGTTGACGATGGCCGCACCTTGCTCGTTGCCTGGAGCGATCATCATGTCGAAGGTCATGGGCGACTCGCTCTGCTCCGCTGTCTGCTTGAGGGTGCCCAGGGCTGCCATGGAGCTCTCAAGCTGCTGCTCAAGGGTCTGCGCCAGGTCGCTGTCGGTCTGCGCCAGCAGGGCCTCTACACTGGGTCCCTCGAGAACGCTGCCATCGATGCGCTGATATTGGCCGGTGTAGACGTTCTGAATGCCCTTGCCATTGTAGTAGTGCGAGTTGTGGGTGTTGTCGCTGAAGCAGTCGTGCTCGTCTTCATAGGAATTGGCCTCCAGCGCGACCTTCATGCGCTCACCGGCCAGCTCGCCCAGTGACAGCGACCCCATGCCAAACAGAATACGGCGCAGGCCTTCTTCGCTCGGTACGCTGGTCAACTCGCGGCGATAGTTGTCTTCGTCCACCGGTGCCCATTGGGCCACCATCCACTCCAGATCCTGGATCAGCAGCTGGCTGGCGGCTTTCAAGTAGGCGCGGCGGCGATCGCAGTTACCGTTGGTGCAGTCATCGCCAAGGGCGAAGTCGCTGGCTCCACGCTCGCCGGCACCCGGCTCGTAGCCATGCAGATCCTGTCCCCACAGCAAAAACTCAATGGCGTGGTAGCCGGTAGCGACGTTGGCTTCGGAGCCGCCAATTTCATTGAGCTCTGCCAGCAGTTCCGGCGAAAGAGTGGAGACATCGATCTCGTCGCCGCCGACGGTAATCGAGGAGGAGGCGATGATGTTGGCGGTGGCACCGGCGTTGCCGAGCTCATGCTGATAGCCGTCCTGGCTGACGTAATCGATCATGCCCTCGTCCAGCGGCCAGGCGTTGAGCTGGCCTTCCCAGTCATCGACCACGGCATTGCCGAAGCGGAAGACCTCACTCTGCTGGTAAGGAATGCGTGCCTCGCGCCAGGCCTTCTTGGCGGCAGCCAAGGTTTCGGAGGTCGGGGCCGCCAGCAGCTCATCGATGGCGACGTCCAGCGCCTTGGCTGTCTTCAGCGCATCGCTGTAGGTGGTGTGTGCCAGGTCAGCGTAGTGCCCGACGACCGCGTCGGCGGTGACATCCTCGGCGGAAGCATGGGAAGCCACGGCCAGAGCACCGGCAGCGATAGCAAGCGCCAGAGGGCGACGCACAAGACGAGAGATCATGGAATTGTCCTTTTCACGAAGGCAGGAAGGAGGCGCTGGAACGCGTTCTTGAAATAGTAACGAGATTGACTCTCATTGCAAGCTGGGCGACCGGTTGTAGAACGGAAAAAAGCACCTAGGCGAAGCGATAGAGACAAGCACTTGCTGCAAAGATGACGAGTGGACGTCTGTCCGTGGGCCGACAGTCAACCGTGCCGACCGTGAGGCCCAACGGACAGAGAGCAGAGGTAACCGGGGACTCGGAGCACTTGCCCCAATGTCCTGAGCGCGATCAGCGAGGGGAAAAGCGGCGGTTGATGCCGGTTTCCGCAATCATGCGCGTCGAAATCTCTTCCACGGAAAAGCGCGTGGCGTCGATGAACGGAATATGCAGCTGTCGGAACATGGCCTCAGCCTGAGCGACCTCCTGCATGCACTGGTCCATGCTGCTGTAGCGGCTATTGGGCCTTCGTTCGTGGCGAATCGCTGCCAGTCGCCTGGGATCGATCGTCAGGCCAAACAGCTTGTGGCGTTGCTTGGCCAGCACGGCCGGCAGTTTCAGGGTGCCGCTGTCGTCCTGGTCGTCTTCGGTCAGCGGGTAATTGGCGGCGCGAACGCCGAACTGCAGTGCCAGGTAGAGCGACGTCGGGGTCTTGCCGCAGCGCGATACGCCGACGAGTATCACGTCCGCCTGGTCGTATTGATGGGTGCGCGCGCCATCGTCATTGTCGAGGGCGAAGTGCACCGAGTGAATGCGGTCCATGTAGACGTCATCGCTGGAAATGGCGTGAGTGCGCCCCACGCTGTAGGACGAATGTGTTTCCAGTTCCTTTTCCAGCGGCTCCAGGAAGGTCGAGAAGATATCGACCTTGAACCCCGGCGCCTGACGAATCACAGCGCGAATCTTTTCGTCGACGATAGTGTCGATGATGATCGGCTGCACGCCGTCCCTTACCGCGGTGGCTTCGATGATCCCGACCAGCGAGCGCGCCTTCTCGATAGTGTCGATATAAGGCTTGGTCAACTTGCGTATCTCGACGTTCTCGAACTGGGCCAGCAGGCTGCGTCCAAGACTTTCGGCGGTGATGCCGGTGCCGTCGGAAATGAAGAAAGCGGTACGGGTCATGGCGGATACCTTGTAAAGAGTGCTGGCATTGTCCGCTGCATGGCGGGGACAGACAAGTTGTGCGCGTTCGAAGTAAAATTAGCCAGGATTGGCCTCCCTGACTACAAGCAGATCAATCGGCTGTGCTGGCCCAATGATGGGCCGAGACCGTCGGCCCCCAGGCCAGGTGAGGGAAGGGCCGGCGGGATATCGGTCGGACGCCGCCATGACCCTGATGGAGGCGTTGCGTAGTGGCACGCCGATGCCCCTGAAGGTGTCCAGACTACAGAAAGCTGGCTTTTTCCCCCGGTGTTGTAAAAATCCTCCAGTGACTTCGCTCTTAGACCAATGGCGAATATGGTGGGGCGCTGATAGAGTCGCCAGCATCCAGTCATGACGGCGTGTCATGGACGAGTTCGTCGACATCCAAGGGGGTCACGTGGACAAGTACATTCTGTGGTTTGATCAGTTGGGCATGAACGACGTCGAGCGCGTTGGCGGCAAGAACGCTTCTCTCGGCGAGATGATTTCCAATCTGGCGGGGGCGGGGGTCACGGTGCCCGGCGGTTTCGCTACCACCGCTGATGCCTATCGCGAGTTTCTCTCTCACGAGGGGCTCAATGATCGAATCAATCAGGAACTTGCACGCCTGGACGTCGATGACGTCAATGCTCTGGCCGAGGCCGGCAGCAAGATTCGTCAGTGGGTGATCGATACGCCCCTGCCGCCCGCCTTCGAGGCGGCGCTGCGCGAGGCCTACGAGCAGATGCTGGGCAAGCATCCGAACCTGAAGGTGGCCGTGCGCAGCTCTGCAACGGCGGAAGACTTGCCTGACGCTTCCTTCGCTGGCCAGCAGGAAACCTTCCTCAACATTGAAGGCTACGACAATATCAAGCGTGCGGTGCACGAGGTGTTTGCGTCGCTGTTCAATGACCGCGCCATCTCCTACCGCGTGCATCGTGGCTATGCCCACGAGAACGTGGCGCTGTCCGCCGGGGTGCAGAAGATGGTGCGCTCCGAGACCGGCGCCAGTGGCGTCATGTTCACCCTGGACACAGAGTCCGGCTTCCGCGACGCGGTATTTGTCACCTCTTCCTGGGGCCTGGGGGAGACCGTGGTACAAGGCGCGGTGAACCCCGATGAGTTCTACGTGCACAAGCACACCCTGGCGGCAGGGCGCCCTGCAGTGCTGCGCCGCAACCTGGGATCGAAGCTGATCAAGATGATCTACACCGGCGACGCCAGCGCGGGTAAGTCGGTCGAGACCGTGGACGTGCCCCTGTCCGACCGCGGTCGCTTCAGCATCAACGATGAACAGGTCATGGCCCTGGCGCGCCAGGCGATGACCATCGAACAGCACTATGGCCGCCCGATGGATATCGAGTGGGCGCTGGATGGCGACGACAACCAGCTGTACATCGTGCAGGCGCGTCCTGAAACCGTGGTGTCTCAGCAGGAAGGCGGCTCGCTGGAGCGCTTCCAGCTGAAAGAGAAGGGGCGCACCCTGGTCACCGGCCGTGCCATCGGTCAGCGCATTGGCCGTGGTGCGGTCAAGGTGATCCTGAGCCCGGACGAGATGGATAAGGTCAACAGCGGCGACGTGCTGGTGACGGACATGACCGACCCGGACTGGGAGCCGATCATGAAGCGTGCCTCGGCCATCGTCACCAATCGCGGTGGACGTACCTGTCACGCGGCGATCATTGCCCGTGAGCTGGGCATCCCCGCGGTGGTTGGCTGTGGTGATGCCACTGAGGTACTGCGTGATGGTCGCGAAGTGACCGTATCCTGTGCCGAGGGTGATACCGGCCATGTCTACGACGGCCTGCTGGAATTCGATCGTAACGTGACCAGCGTCGACGCCATGCCCGACATTCCGTTCAAGATCATGATGAACGTGGGCAACCCGGATCGTGCCTTCAGCTTCTCTACGCTGCCCAACGCGGGCGTTGGCCTGGCGCGCCTGGAGTTCATCATCAATCGGATGATCGGTGTGCACCCCAAGGCCCTGCTGGAGTACGACACCCTGCCGGGTGAGCTGCAACAGACCATTGACCTGCGTATTGCCGGCTACGACGATCCCGTCAGCTTCTATGTCGACAAGCTGGTAGAGGGTATCTCGACCCTGGCCGCCGCTTTCTACCCCGAGCGTGTCATCGTGCGCATGTCGGACTTCAAGTCCAACGAGTACGAGAACCTGATCGGCGGCAAGCTGTACGAGCCCGGCGAAGAGAACCCGATGCTCGGCTTCCGCGGCGCGTCGCGCTATATCTCCGAGACCTTCCGGCCGTGCTTCGAGCTCGAGTGCCGTGCCATGAAGCGGGTGCGCGACGAGATGGGACTCGACAACGTCGAGCTGATGATTCCCTTCGTTCGCACCACCGAGGAAGCCAGCGAAGTGGTTGACCTGCTGGCGGCCAACGGCCTCAAGCGCGGCGACAACGGGCTCAAGGTCATCATGATGTGCGAGCTGCCTGCCAACGCCCTGCTGGCGGACGAGTTCCTCGAGTACTTCGATGGCTTCTCTATTGGCTCCAACGACCTGACCCAGCTGACGCTAGGTCTCGATCGCGACTCCGGCATTGTGGCGCACCTCTTCGATGAGCGTAATCCCGCCGTCAAGAAGCTGCTGGCCATGGCGATTCAGGCCTGCAAGGCCAAGGGCAAGTACGTGGGCATCTGCGGCCAGGGGCCGTCGGATCATCCGGAGCTGGCCAAGTGGCTGATGGAGCAGGGTATCGACTCCGTGTCCCTGAACCCGGACGCTGTACTGGAAACCTGGTTCATGCTGGCGGGCGAAACCATCGGCTAGGCTAGCAGCGCCCTCTGTCGAGGGCGTGTGACCAGAACGTCTGACGAGAGCGTTTGACCGGAACGTCTGACGACAACCTCTGTAGAGAACGTCTGTCAGCACCCTCCGTATTCACGCCGCGGCCATGGCCGCGGCGTGTTACGTTGGTTCGGGGTGCATGGCATCGCCGTATCAGGTGCAGTGGCCAATGATGCCGCGACGAGCGGCGCATACCGAGCAGGCAGCAAAGTGGCCTCCAGGGCTCCCCAAGGGCCATGAGAATTGGCACCATACAGGCAGTTTGTTGATAGGACGTTGTAATGGCATATCTGTTGGTCATGGGGAGCGTGCTGCTGTCCATTGGGGTGTGCCTGGGATGGATGTGCTGGTCGCTTGGGCGCTGGCTGCTGGCGGGGATCCTGCCGGAGCGGACCCCAGCGGCGAAAAAACCGACACCCAAGGCGCGCAGCAAGCGGGCTCCGGCCAGTCGCGCCAAGAAGGCGGGCAGCGACAAGGCCGCTGCGGCCAAGGCGACCACCTCTGCACCAAAGACACCGCGACCCAAGCGCGAGCCCACCCCGCCCTGGTCATTGACCAAGGCGCTTGCGCGTGTGCGCTCGGCGCTGCCGTTGGGCCTGCTGATGGCGTTGGTGTTTGGGGTGGTGCGCCTGGCGGAAAAAGGCATGGCCGAGCGCGCCGAGGATGTACCGCAGGGGTACCATCAGTTGGTTTCCACCCTCGGCGGGTTGACGCTGGTGATGCTGGCATTGGCGCTTATCTGCGCGTTTTGCCGCTTGCGCATCCGGCGCCACGAGAAGCGAGCATGAGCGTGCGGTATCGTAGGCTGCGATAAACTATGCTGAAGCAGCAACTATGCATCAGCACACCTATGCATAAACACACCTATGCAGAAACACATAAGGCATCTTTGATTTCGTCACAAAAGGAGCGGTGATGAGAGCGACGTTCTTGCGTCGGCCTGACGGCCTGGCCACGGCAGTGGCCTGGGTAATGGCAAGCAGTCTCCTGGCATCGGCAGCGGAAGCCGCGCCAGCGTTTGACTACACCCGTCCTGCCATTTCCCCAGAGGAGGGCTCCGGTTACGAGGAAAAGCCGGGTTGGGCGACCGAGCAGTTCGCGGTGGCAGCGGCCAACCCGCTGGCGACGGATGCCGGCTATCAGGTATTGAAGGCAGGTGGCAACGCCATCGACGCGGCGGTCGCGGTACAGATGGTGCTGACGCTGGTCGAGCCTCAGTCCAGTGGGATTGGCGGCGGCGCCTTCCTGATGCTGCATGACGGCGAGAAGGTCCACGCCTTCGATGGCCGAGAGAAGGCTCCGTTAGGGGCCGACGAGGCGCTGTTTCTGGATGCAGACGGCGAGCCGATCGAGTTCATGACCGCCGTGGAAAGTGGCCGCTCCGTCGGTGTGCCCGGCACCGTGCGCATGCTCGAGCTGGCCCATGACGAACATGGCAAGCTGCCATGGGCGTCCCTGTTCGTGCCCGCCATCACCCTGGCAACCGAGGGCTTCGAGGTCAGTCCACGCCTCCACCAGAGTCTGGCCGCCACGCCATCGCTGGCGGAGGACGATGTCGCAGGTGCCTACTTCTTCGATGACGAAGGGCAGCCAGTGGCGGTCGGCACCCGGCTACGCAATCCTGCGCTGGCGGCGATTCTGACCAAGATCAGCGAGGAGGGGAGCACGGCCCTGCATACCGGTGAGATTGCCGAGGATCTGGTGTCCAGGGTACAGAATCATCCGGACATGCCGGGCACCCTGAGTCTCGAGGACATGGCCGGCTACGCGGCCGTGGAGCGTGACGCACTGTGTACCCCTTGGCGGCAGTGGGAGGTCTGCGGTTTTCCGCCTCCTTCCTCGGGGCATCTGACGATGATGCAGATCCTGGGCATCATGGAGGCCAGGCCCGAGATCGAGACCGCGCTGAATGAGGGGGTGCCCACCGTGGACTGGCTGCACCCGTTCCTTGAGGCGTCGCGCCTGGCCTTTGCCGACCGCGCCCGCTTCATCGGTGACAGCGACTTTGTCGAGGCCCCAGGCGGTACGTGGAGCTCGCTGGTAGCGCCGGAGTATCTGGCCAAGCGGGCCGAGTTGATCGAAGAGCAGAGCATGGGTAGCGGTGCGGCGCGGCCGGGCAACCCAGGGGCGATGAAGACAGCCTACGCGTCGCAGCCCCATCAGCCCGAGTATGGCACCAGTCACATCAGCATCATTGATGGTGACGGACAGGCGGTCGCCATGACCGCGAGTATCGAGCAGGCGTTTGGCTCGCGCATCATGGCCAATGGAGGGTCGGAGCTGGACGGCGGCTACCTGCTCAACAATGAGCTGACCGACTTTTCCTTTACGCCTACCGATGAGCAAGGCACGCCCATTGCCAACCGGGTCGAGGCGGGCAAGCGGCCCAGGTCCAGCATGAGTCCGACGCTGGTGTTCGAGCGTGAGAGCGGCGACCTGGTGGCCAGCCTCGGGTCGCCGGGGGGCGCGGCCATCATCCACTACACTGCCCAGACGCTGGACGCCATGCTGGTGCGTGGGCTCGATGCCCAGCATGCGCTCAATCTGCCCCATGCCATCACGCTGGGTGACGCTGTCTATCTGGAGGAAGGGCGTTTTCCCGAGGCCACCGTGCGTGATCTGCAGGGGATGGGACACGAGGTGGAGACCCGTGAGCTGACCAGCGGCTTGCAGGCACTGGAGGTCACCGAAGAGGGTCTGTTCGGTGGCGCCGACCCCCGTCGAGAAGGCGTCGTCATGGGCGACTGAGGTCATGCCTGGCTGAGCCTTGGCAGCGCCAGCTGGCTTCTGGCTGGCACTGCCACTTGGACTCTGGCTGGCTACGCCACTTGGCCTCTGGCTGGCTGTGCCATGTCTCCGCCGCCGGAGCTCAGCTCTCCAGCCAGTGGCGTAGCTTGGTCAGCATCAGTTCCGCGTCGCTCATGGCCTGGCGCTCGCGCAGCAGCGCCGTCAGCAGGTCGGGTCGGTCGGTAATGATACCGTCGACCCCGAGGTCGATCAGGCGAGCCATGCGCGCTGGGTCATTGACGGTCCAGGCGTACAGCGGCTTGTCGCTCACGTGAGCCCGGCGCAGCTGGTCGTCGTCAATCTGCGTATGGCGCAGCCCGAGCCCATTGAAATGGCGATAGGGCAGGCTTCCGGGCAATGCCCACTCCGCCAGCAGCAGGCTGCGTGCATCGGGCGCAAGCTGATTGATGCGCTGAACCTGGCGATAGGACAGCGATGCCAGCCAGGTGGTCTGCAGCAGCTGCGGGTCGCCGCAGACGAGCCGGTCGAGCTTGTCCGTGGCATCGTGACGACATGCCAGCCGCTGCTGCCGCTCCCGCTGCAGGTCGCCTAGCACAGCCTCGATCAGCGCCTCTTCCTGGCCCCGCTCAGGCTTGAGCTCTATCAACAGCCTAGCGCGTCCGCGCACCTCCTCCAGGACTCGGTCGAGCCTGGCCAGGGGCTCTCCGGCAAAGGCATGCGCGAAGCTCGCGCCGATGTCCAGCCTGGCAAGCTCGCTCCAGTCGAGCTCGCCGATGCGTCGGTCATCACCGGCCAGGCGCAGCAGGGTGGCATCGTGACTCAGTACCACGGTGCCGTCGCCGGCCAGCCTGACATCAATCTCGATCACATCAGCGCCGTCGTCCATGGCGCGACGAATCGCCGACATGGAGTTTTCCGGCGCGACCATGGAGGCGCCCCGGTGGGCGATCACGTCGACCTGTTCGCGGATATCCTGTCGCTCGACCATCAACCACGCCTGAGACAGGGCAAACAGCACGATGCCCACCTCGATACCCCATGCCCAGCGACCCGGATGGGCGTCGGCAGGAGGTGGGGCGGGGCGGGGCAGGCGATGGGCACGCCGCAGGTAAAGACAGGTCGCCAGCAACGCATTGACGACGATGATGGCAAAGGCGACGCCCAGGGTCAGCAGCGTGGCCGAGGTCACCACCGCCAGCATGGTCGGTATGACCACTGCGCCGATATCCGGCAGATTGGCGATCAGGGGGCCGACCCAGGCACTGAATACCAGTGAGACCGCAGAAGGCAGGGCCAGCAGGATGGTCAGCATGCTGAAGATGACCAGTGCCAGGCCGCCTTGGCGTTCGACCGTCAGAGCGTGGCTGCGACGCAATGCGGCAAAGGGCTTGAGGCCCTCCAGCACGAGGCTTGGCAAGGCAAGCCACCAGCGAATGTACAGCCTGCCTGCAAGCGCCAGCCACAGTCCTACCATCGGTAGCAAGGTAGAAAGATAGAGCCAGAAAGCCGGTGGTCGCACGTGACGGACGTAATAGGCGTCCAGGCCGCTGAGCAGACTGTCATGCACCAGGTGGGCACAGGCCAGCAGGATGGCCACGCCGCTCAAGTGAACGGCCACCTGCAGGCACGCCAGTGTGGCCAGTGCCGGCAGCCGATGCAGGCTCTGCCATAGCGCCACCAGTGCCTGACGCGCATGGGAGCCCTGGCGTTCGACCGCCACCAGCATCATGCCGGCCTGCTGCAGGTACAGCAGCGTCAGCAGGCCGGCGGCAAAGGCAAAGACCCAGGTGAAGCCCAGAGGCGACAGCAACAGCTCGACGGCGTCGGCAGTGGTCACCAGTGGTCGACCGACCTGTTCCAGCCAGATGGCCAGCAGCCAACCCAGTGTGGGCAACAGCAGGGCAGAGGCGAACAGGGTGAACAGCAGATGGTAGGCCAGCAGCGGGCGCAGGTGGTCGCTCAGGCTGGTAAAAACATCCCGGGCAAGCGTCATTGAGGGTCGTCTGCCGTTGGACGGTGCATGTGTGGCGTGCCGAGGCTATGGTCGATAGTGCTGGACCACAGCCCTGGATGTGTCACAGGAGGCTGGGCAGCCGCGGTAGGGGGAAGCGTCGCGCCGATCGCGGAACACCTCACTCCAGAGCGAGACGCTCTTCGGCCACCAGGATGCCGTTGTTGTCGACGTAGACCCATTGGCCCGGGGTAAAGCTGACCCCAGCGAAGGTGACCGGCACATCGCGCTGCCCTTCACCACGCTTCTCGCTCTTGCGTGGGTGGGCGCCAAGCGCCTGAATGCCTAGATCCGTCTCGGCAAGGATGTCTACGTCGCGCACGCAGCCGTACATGATGACCCCGGCCCAGCCATTGCCTGCCGCCTGTTCTGCCAGCATGTCGCCGAGCATCGCGCAGCGGGTCGAGCCGCCGGCATCCACGACCAGCACCGCGCCGTCGCCAGGTTCGGCGACCGCCTGCTTGACCAGGGAGTTGTCCTCGAAGCACTTGACCGTGCGAACCGGGCCGGCAAACGCTTCTTGACCGCCGTAGTTGACGAAGATCGGGTCACATACGGCCACTTCAGGAAAGGCATCACAGATATCTGGGGTGACAATCTGGCTCATGGGGGCATCTCCGTTGCTGTTCATCGCATGATGCCATAGATGCGGGGGTTATCCAGCCCCGGGGCACGGCGTGGCATCATGGCACCCGCAAGGCGTCCAACAAAAAAGCGCCCGGACGATGACGTCCGGGCGCTTCATTACTGACAGGCGGCGTGCCTGATCAGAGCGTGACTCAGGCCTCCTGGGCGACCGGAATCACGTTCGAGGCGGCTTTCTGATATTCCTCGATTTCATGGAAGTTCATGTAGCGGTAGATTTCACCCGCCATGGCATCGAACTCACCCATGTAGCGACGGTACTCGTCGACGCTCGGCAAGCGGCCTTCCACCGCCGCCACCGCCGCCAGTTCGGCGGAGGCCAGGAAGACGTCGGCGCCGTCGCCCAGGCGGTTGGGGAAGTTACGGGTGGAGGTGGACACCACCGTGCTCTTGGCGGCAACACGCGCCTGGTTACCCATGCACAGCGAGCAGCCGGGCATTTCCATACGGGCGCCAGCGCGGCCATAGATGCCGTAGTAGCCTTCCTCGGTCAGCTGGTGCTGATCCATCTTGGTCGGCGGAGCGAGCCACAGCTTGGTCTTGAGGCTGCCTGCGGGCTGTTTCTCGAGCAGCTTGCCGGCGGCACGGAAGTGACCAATGTTGGTCATGCACGAACCGATGAACACTTCATCGATGCTCTGGCCAGCCACTTCGGACAGCAGGCGCGCATCGTCCGGGTCGTTGGGGGCACACAGCACCGGCTCCTTGAGCTGCTCCAGGTCGATCTCGATGACCTCGGCGTACTCGGCGTCGGCGTCGGCGCGCATCAGGCTCGGGTTGGCCAGCCACTCTTCCATGGCCAGGATGCGGCGCTCGATGGTGCGCTTGTCGCCGTAGCCGTTGGCAATCATCCACTTGAGCAGAGTGATGTTCGACTTCAGGTACTCGCTGACCGAATCCTCGGACAGGGTGATGGTGCAGCCTGCAGCGGAGCGCTCGGCACTGGCGTCGGACAGCTCGAAGGCCTGCTCGACGGTAAGTTCCTCGAGGCCTTCGATTTCCAGCACGCGGCCAGAGAAGGCGTTCTTCTTGCCGGACTTCTCGACGGTCAGCAGGCCCTGCTGGATCGCGTAGTAAGGGATCGCGTGGACCAGATCACGCAGGGTCACGCCGGGCTGGCGCTTGCCCTTGAAGCGAACCAGAATCGACTCCGGCATGTCCAGCGGCATGACGCCGGTGGCGGCGGCAAAGGCGACCAGACCAGAACCCGCGGGGAACGAGATGCCCATCGGGAAACGGGTGTGGGAGTCGCCGCCGGTGCCGACAGTGTCCGGCAGCAGCATGCGGTTCAACCAGGAGTGGATGATGCCGTCGCCGGGACGCAGGGAGACGCCGCCACGGTTCATGATGAAGTCGGGCAGGGTGTGGTGAGTTTCCACGTCCACCGGCTTGGGATAGGCACTGGTGTGACAGAATGACTGCATCACCAGGTCGGCCTGGAAGCCGAGGCAGGCCAGGTCCTTGAGCTCGTCACGGGTCATCGGCCCGGTGGTGTCCTGGGAGCCAACGGTGGTCATCTTCGGCTCGCAGTACATGCCCGGACGCACGCCGTCCATGCCGCAGGCCTTGCCGACCATCTTCTGGGCCAGGGTGAAGCCCTTGCCGGTGTCCTTGGGCTGCTCGGGCAGGCGGAAGACGTCCGACTGATCCAGGCCCAGCGCCTTGCGCGCGTTGTCGGTGAGTCCGCGACCAATGATCAGCGGAATACGGCCGCCGGCGCGCACTTCGTCGAGAATCACCTGGGTCTTCAGCTCGAAGGTGGAGATGACTTCGTCGGTGTCGTGACGGCAGACCTTGCCTTCATAGGGGTAGACGTCGATGACATCACCCATCTCCATCTTGGAGACGTCCATTTCGACGGGCAGGGCGCCGGCATCTTCCATGGTGTTGAAGAAGATGGGAGCAATCTTGCCGCCGAAGCAGAAGCCACCAGCGCGCTTGTTGGGCACGTTGGGAATGTCGTCACCAAAGAACCACAGCACGGAGTTGGTGGCGGACTTGCGCGAGGAGCCGGTACCGACGACATCGCCGACGTAAGCGACCGGGAAGCCCTTGGCCTTGACCGCTTCGATCTGGGCCATCGGGCCTTTGGTACCGGGGACTTCCGGCTCGATGCCTTCACGCTCGTTCTTGAGCATGGCATTGGCGTGCAGCGGAATGTCCGGGCGTGACCAGGCGTCCGGAGCCGGCGACAGGTCGTCGGTGTTGGTCTCGCCGGGTACCTTGAACACTGCCAGGGTGATCTTGTCGGCCAGGGCGGGCTTGGACAGGAACCACTCGGCATCGGCCCAGGACTGCATGACGTCCTTGGCGACGTCGTTGCCGGCCTTGGCGCGGTCAGCGACGTCGTGGAAGGCATCGAACATCAGCAGAGTGTGCTTGAGCTGCTCACCCGCTTCCTTGGCCAGCTCTGGGTTGTCGAGCAGTTCCACCAGGGTGGCGATGTTATAGCCGCCTTGCATGGTGCCCAGCAGCTTGACCGCATGGACCTTGTCGATGAGCGGAGACGTTGCCTCGCCCTTGGTAATGGCGGTGAGGAAGCCAGCCTTGACGTAGGCCGCTTCATCGACGCCGGGAGGCACGCGATTGGTCAGCAGATCGAGGACCGCTTCTTCTTCGCCGGCAGGCGGCGCCTTCAGCAGTTCGACCAGTTCGGCGACCTGCTCGGCATTCAGCGGCTTGGCAGGGATGCCTTCCTGGGCACGCTCTTCGACATGTTGGCGATAGGCTTCAAGCACGTGGGGGCCCTCATTGGTTTATGGTGGTCACGCTCCGGCGGACTGAGCCGAGCGTGAGGGACACGCTGTCAACGGTGGCCGGGATTCTAGAATAAACTGTCGACAATGTTAAGCGAGCCCCCCATAACGGCCTTTGAACTTTGGTCGCCGAGGGCATCGCCGAGCCAGTTCAGGGGTGTGTCTCGGCGGTGCAGGCGTTACCATGTCGCCGATTCAAGAGACGGGAACGGGCGGTGCATCAATGACGGGAGCAGTGCTGTCTCCTTGCGTCGGGCTATGTTCCACCACGCTGGGGGATGACGTTTGTCGAGGCTGTCAGCGCCATCGCGACGAAATTCGCGACTGGTTTGCCATGCCCGCAGAGGAACGTCAGCGGCGCATGAACGAACTCGATGCCTTGCGCCAGCAGCAAGCGTCGGTGCTGATCGACGTATTCGATGAAGCCCGGCTCGAGCAGCAGATGCGTCGACATCGCATCCGTTTTCGCGCGTCACAGCCGGCGTTGTCCCGCGCCGTCGAGCTGTTACGCGTCGGTCGAGAGCGCATTGGCGTGCTCGACGCCTATGGCCTCAGTCCGCGCCCCGGCGCGCCTGCGTCGGCGGCCGAGTTGTACGCAGTGCTGAGCGACGCCTTGAATGGCGCCGCCGCTTCCCGTCGTCAGCGCGATTCCCAGGCAGGTCGCTGACCTGCCCACTACTGGATGTTTTCTGCATGAACAGTCCTGTCAGCACCGAGCATGACGCCTCCTTGCCTGTCGAACTTCTCGAGTTTCTGCCCTGTGAGACGCCTGCATCATGGGTTCAATGGGCCCTCGATAACGAAACCCTGCTGTTGATCGATCACGCTCAATGCGAGAAGAAGGCGGCCTCGACCGCCATGAGCCTGATGTACCGTTATGTCGATCACACCGAGCTGCTGACCAAGATGTCGCAGCTGGCGCGGGAGGAACTCCTGCACTTCGAGCAGGTGGTCAAGATCATGAAGACGAGAGGCATTGAATATCGTCACCTCAGTGCTTCGCGCTACGCTGAGGGGCTCAGAGAACTGGTCAGAAAAGATGAGCCTGATAGGCTTGTAGATATACTGATCGTGGGTGCCTTGATCGAAGCGCGCAGCTGTGAACGGTTCGCACGACTGATTCCGCATCTTGATGAGGAGCTTGCCAAGTTCTACCGAGGTCTGGTTAAGTCGGAGGGACGTCACTTCGAGGATTACATCAGTCTGGCCCGCCAGCTGACCGACGCGCCGATAGAAACGCGTATTGCGGAGTTCAAGGCCCGCGAAGAGCAACTAGTGACGACCCCGGACGTCGCCTTTCGTTTTCACAGCGGTGTACCGGCCTGACGCCGAGTGCATCGCCACGCAGGGACACCATCATGCGGGACGCCCAACACGATGCTTCCCAGATAATCGACCAGGATCACCTGGCACTCTTCGGGCACTTTTCCCTGAGCCTGGGAGACGATGTCCTCGTTCAATTCAGCTACGACAAGGTCAAGGCATTACTGGTGTATCTGCTGCTGCATCAGCAGCCGGTCAACCGCGCCACACTGGCAGAACTGCTGTGGCCCGATCAGGGCCTGTCATCAGGCAGGACCAATCTGCGTCATGCACTGCACTGCCTGAGACAGTCTCTGGGGGATGAGGCCGACAAGGTGCTGACCGTGTCGCGCCAGACCATTGCCTTCCAGCTGCCGTCCCAGTGGGGCTTCGATGTACATGGCTTGCAGCGTTTGCTCGAGGGCAAGCGCGATATCGACACCCTCAAGACGATTCTTGAGCTGTATCGCGGAGATCTTGTCGAAGAGCTGCAGCTACCTGCCTGTCCTGACTTTCAGCGCTGGCTGATTCAGGTGCGTAACGAGTGGCGTCAGCGCGTCATCCGCTTTGCTGAAGACGTGCTGGACCAGGAGGGCGAAGCGCCTGATCAACTGCTGCAGGATCTGGTCAGCCGTTTCTCAGGCTACGCACCGTTTCACGAGCGACTGGTTCGCCAGCTGGCCGAGCAGGGTCAGATGGCGGCCGCTCACGAGCAGTACAACAGCTTCCTGCAGCTGCTGGCGCTGTCCGGCCAGCAGCCTGACCCCGGCTTCCTGCAGCTGGCCGCCTATTGGTCAGACAGCCAGGCCGATAGTGGTTCGCTGTCGCCCAAGGGAGCGTTCTCACGCACCTTGTCGGTGGACAGTCCACCTCTCAGTGAAGACGAAGTCGAGCATCGTCAGCTGTCCGTCATGGCAATCCGCCTGAGCCTGCAAGGCGACATGGGCAGCCGCGCGGAGACCCGTGCCTGCCTGGCGCTGCAGATCGAGCTGATGCGTTGGCTGGAAAAGCAATGTCATCACCTGGGTGGGTTCTGGCTGCCCGGTGCGACCGGCGGCCTGGGGCTTGCCTGTTTCGGTACCCATGGCCCGGCCCACCAGCTGGCTGAACTGGTTGCGCTGTACGAGCACTGCCGTCGGCTGCTGGATGAAGAATGCCAGCGCCATTGGACGGGCGAGGGCAGTGTACCGACCATCGAGCTGGCCGCCGGGTTGAACAGTGGCCAAGTGGTATACCTTCCAGCACGTCATCTGGTAGATCCGCTTGGCCAGGTGACCCAGGGGGCACTGAATTTGATGAGTGCCGCCGAGGGCAGCGAGCTGGTCATCTCCCAGGAGGCCAGTCAGCACATGCCTCCTGCACTGGACCTCCAGCCTCGGTTGTTTTCTCGGTTGGTCGCCAGCGATGGCCGGGTGCGCCTGCGGGCGCTGGTGCTGGGCAGCAACGAAGGCGGGCGCGACGCCATGCCACCCAGCCTGGTGGGCCGTGAGAATGCGCTGCGCATGTTGCGTGATGCCCTGGCGAGGGCAGGCATTGGCCTGCGCCAGAGCGTGCTGGTCAAAGGGCCATCCGGTCTCGGAAAGTCGGCCCTGCTGGTAGGTTTCCGTCACCTGGAGCAGAGCCGTGACGCGACGATCTGCTGGCAACCAAATACCCGCATGTCGGTTCAGGAACCCTATGGAGTGGCGCGTCAGCTGCTGCGCTGGCACCTAGGGGGTGAGCTCGATGCCGAGGGGTTAAGCGGACTGGTCGAGCGCCTGGGGCTGGGTGAACTTGACGACAACGACCGGCAATGGCTGGAAGAGGCCATGGGCATCCGGGATGCCCAGGAGAGCACCTTGCTGGCCAAGAGCAGCGAGGCGGTGGAAGCCGTCGTCTCCCTGTTGCACGGCCTGGTGCTTGAGCTGTCGCAGGATCGGCCGCTGGTCCTGATGATCGATGACCTGCAATGGGTCGACGAGCCCTCCTTCAAGGTGCTGGCCGGACTGCAGGCCCGCCTTCCGATCAACTGCCCGCTGCTGTTGATCGCCAGTCATCATGGACGTGAGTCACTCCCGACTCGCCTGCATTGGGACCAGCAGATCACGCTGGGCCGTCTTGATGCGATGCAGTCGTCGCGGCTGCTGACTCAGCTGGCTCGACGTTATCGGCTGCACCTGTCACCGCGCTTGCGAGGTCAGATCATCGAGCGCTGTGATGGGGTGCCGCTGTACCTGCAGGAGATCTGTCGCCGCCTCGATATGGATCGACGTGAAGGCCGTAGCGTTCAGCTTGATGAGCTTCCCCACGGATTGCTGGGTCTTCTGACCAGCCGGATTGATCAGCTGGACGTGGATCGTGAAGTTGCCCACGTGGCCGCCGTGCTGGGGCGTAACTTCCGTTTCGACTTTCTGGCCGAATGCAGCGGTTGGGAGCCCGATCGTCTGGGCAAGGCGCTGGAGGAAATGCGCCGGCTGGAGATCATCGAGATCGCTGACGGTGAAGCGGGCGCAAAGCAGTATCAGTTTACCCATCAGCTGCTCCACGAAGCCGCCTATCTATCCTGTCCCCGGGATGTGCGAGTCGACATGCATCGCCGCGTCGTGCAGTTGATCGAAGAACGCTTCCCGATGTGGATCAGCCGCCACCCCGGCGATTTCGCGATGCACTTGCGGCGCAGCGGACATTACGCGCGGGGTGCTCGCTACTTTGAACTGGCGGCACGAGAGGCCCTCAAGGTCAGCGCCAATCGCACGGCACTGAAAATGGCCGATGCGGGACTCGCGAGCCTGCGTCAGGTTGAACGACAGGCCGAGCGAGAAATCAGCCTGCTGACGGTCCGAGGTCAAGCCGCCTTTGCACTGGAGGGACACGGTTCTCCCACTGCCCACGAGAGTTTCGTCAAGGCCAGGGAGCTTCTGACCGAGTGCACCACGGATCTTGAGGACGAGGACGATCTCGAGCAGGCCTTCCTGGTCAAGTGGGGGCTATGGGTGGGCTGCAGTCAGCGCAACGCCCATGCCGATGCCTTCCTGCTGGCGTCACGTCTGAACGATCTGGCGGTGCGGCTGGAGGATCCCCGCTATCAACGGCTGGCAGACTACGCCGGCGCTAATTGCGAGTATTGGGCGGGGCGCATTCGTCAGGCCTATGACCACCTCGAGGAACTGGATCCACTCAATAACCCGATGATGATCGAGTGGCTGCCGTTCTCCGATCATCCTCAGGTGGCGGCGGCCTGCTTCCAGGGCTGGACGCTGTGCCTGAGGGGTGACTATCAGCGGGCTGAGCGACACGTGGAATCGGCGATCCGACTGGCGGAAGAGATTCATCACCCTGGTAGCCTGGCGATGGCATTGATGTACGCCGCCGCCTTGTACCGCCAGCTGGGCCATGTGCACGAGGCCGCCCATCGCGCGCAGCGCGCGTTCGAGTTGACCGGAAGCTCCGATCTGCATCTGTGGCAGGTGTCCTCGCGGGCGGTGGTTGGCTGGCAGCGTGCGCTGGCGGGCAGCCGTGACGGCTTGCAACAGCTTCAGGCCGCCCACGAGGAACTGGCCGAGATCACTGGGCGAGATCCTTGCCAGCGTCCCAACTTCTGGTATGTGGACGCCTGCCTGGCCATGGGGGAACTGGAACAGGCCGAGGACTATCTCGACCAGTGCCTGCTGCTGGCCAGAGAACGCGCGACCCTGTTCGTTCCGGAGCTGGCCATTCAGTTGGCGCGGGTGAGGCGCCAGATCGGCCGTGATCTCGACTCGGTGCGCACCTTGGCCGAGCTGGCGAGACAGCAGGCCAAGCGCGACGGCAACCTGCATCAGCAGCTCTGTGCGCTGGAACTCTGGTTGAGCCACGTCGACGGCAATGATGATGCCGCCCACGATGAGTTCCGTCAGCTGTTGGCCCAGGTCTCGCTGAGTGACGCCCCGGTGCTGATTCGCTGGCGCGCCTTGCTGGATCGGCGAGTATCGCAGACTAGCGGAGCCTGATCTGCCCATCACGAGCGTTAGTGTTCTGGAGGGCCGTGACGCTTTTTTCGAAACGTCTCAAGGGCCCCAGTAGTAGGGCCCAGTGGCCAAGACTCCGACAGGCTAACCTGTTGGGGTCTTGTCGTCATAGAGCAGGGCGTGAGTCGTCCTGTAGTGTGGCGGAGGGGGTGCTGCTCACGTCATCTGCTCCAGAGCCGTGATGCGCTCAAGCGCTTCATCGCGATGGGTACCGCAGAGGTCGGCATCAAAGTCGAAGCGTGCGCATACCGCTGGGCGTTCGGGCGAACCAAACAGCTTGCACAGGTGATCGCTGTCGAGCTGGACGCAGCGCACGCCGGCCGGTTTTCCCTCAGGCATGCCCGGTATCGGCGAGCTGATCGACGGGGCGATGCAACAGGCGCCACACCCCGGCCGACAGCCGAGGTGGTCAGATGCCTGGGCTTCTGTCGCTGGTGATGCCGCCGCGGCGACGGCAATCAGCTTGTCCGTGGACCTCATCGTCATGATCAGTGGGGGGCCTTGGCCGTGGCGGTGGCACCCTTGTCCACGCCCTCGTAGGCGCGCACCCAGGTATCAATACCCGTGTCCCGTGCAACGTGTTCGGCCAGCCACATGGCGATTCGTTCGACGGTGGTCGCGCCAGGCAGGCAGCGGCAGCGTTCCCGGGGCAGCCGCAGCTGGAAGCGCCCCTGGGGTGCCTGATAGGCGCTGACCAGGGCGTCACCTTCTACGCAGACCAAGTCATGCTCGTCCACCAGGTAGCTGCCATCCAGCCAGCGTGCATAGTGCTCCTCAAGTCCAGGCTGGCGACTGCCGCGCTGGATGATCTCGAGCCGCGAACGATGGCCGTGGGCAATGCGCTGACAGTTCCCGGCGTGGCGCCTGAGGCCGTGGCTGTAGGTATAGGCGGCGCCGTCAATTGACTCATCGCTCAGGCATAGCTCGATGTGCTCGACCCGCTCTGGCGGATGGCGCAGCAGTTGGCGCGACAGATGCTCGGCCATGGCAGTCTTGGTGATTCGTGGCCAGGGCAACAGGGTAAACGCCTGTCGTGGGCCGCGGACTTCCATGGGGTAGGGCGATGAGGTACGCACACACAGTCCCTCACGGCACTCACTGACCTCTACCCCCGGAGCTTGCGTAGGCACCAGCAGTGTATGGTCGGCACCGCTATCAAGGCGTGACTTGATCCATGGCTTGACCTCGCCGAAGTCAAACAGCATGCCATCCTCACCCAATTCACCGTCGAGGGTGGCATCCACTTGCCAGCTGGCCCCGATCAGACCACGGTCCGGGCACCACAGCGACACGTCGAGGTGCGTCAGTCGTCGTACAAAGAGTGCCATCAGTCGATTCCTGCGATCTTGTGGGTTTGCAGCGACAGCCGCCAGCGTGGATGAGCCATGCAGTGGGCGACGGTGGCTTGCAGTGGCGTGGCAGGCGCATCGCTGGCGACCAGCGAGGTGTCCATTGGCTGCAGCAGAAAGTGATCGAACTGCATCGCTTCAAAGGCCTCCGGCGGCGCCTCGGCCTGGGGAAAGACCAGCTTCAGCTCGTCACCATGGCGCTGCGCCAGCGGGGCGGCGCCCTTGGGACTGACGCACAGCCAGTCGATGCCCTCCGGGGCCGGAAGTGTGCCGTTGGTTTCGACGCCGATCTCGAAGCCCGCCCTGTGCATGGCCTCGATCAGCGGTGTGTCGAGCTGCAGCAAGGGCTCCCCTCCGGTAAACACCACGTAGGGAATGACTCGGGAATCGCTGTGGGGCCAGAGTGAGGCGAGGTGAGCGGTCAGCGCCTCTGCAGTGGAAAATTTGCCACCGTTCTGACCGTCCGTGCCGACGAAATCGGTATCGCAGAAGTGGCATTGTGCGCTCGCGCGGTCCTGCTCACGACCGGACCACAGGTTGCAGCCAGTAAAGCGACAGAACACGCTAGCCCGCCCGGCCTGTACGCCTTCGCCCTGCAAGGTATAGAAGGCTTCCTTGACGCTATACATCCTGCGTGGCTCCAACCGCCGGTTGGGCGTCTTCTGCTGCAGCAGTATAGGCCAGTGGATCCGTCACTCCCTGGGCCGCGAAGGCGGCGAGGCGCTCACGGCAGCTGCCACAGCGGCCACAGGCCAGTGGGCGTCCCTCGTAGCAGGTCCAGGTGTGGCGATAGTCCAGGCCCATGGCAAGCCCATCGGCGAGGATGTCGCTCTTGCTGGCATCGAGGTAGGGCGCGTGTATGGCCACCGGGGAGAAGTTGGCGATGGCGGCCACGTCGTTCATCTTGTGCACGAATTCCGGGCGACAGTCGGGGTAGAGCACGTGATCACCGCCATGAGCCCCGTAGTCCACGCGGCTGGCGCCAATATTCACCGCCTTGGCGATGGCCAGTGATAGCAACACCATATTGCGGTTCGGGACCACCGTGGCACTCAGGTTGTCGTCGGCGTAGTCCCCGTCGGGCATGGCGCGGGCCGCATTGGTCAAGGCGGAGTTGTCGATCAAGCCGTGGATGGCGGTGATGTCGACCACTTGATGGGGAATCTTCAATTCCTGGCACACCTGCCGCGCCACCTCGAGTTCACGGGCGTGACGCTGCCCATAATCGAAGGACAGGGCATGTACCTTGAGGCCCTCGCGAAGGGCGCGATGAAGAACGGTATAGGAATCCATGCCACCGGAGTAGATCACCACGGTGGTGGCGGGAGTAGGGCTCATGCTGAATATCTCGAGTCGGAGAATTTGGGGGAGGCGACTCGCTGTCGCCAGGGGCCGGGGTCCGGTCCGGCTAGATGCCATGGGCAATGTCGCTGTCTGACTTGAGTGGCTTAAAGGCTTAAGTCGTTTAAGTGCTTAAGTTGCTTAAGTGCATTGGCGGCTCAAGTGTCAGCGAGACACGCCGGCGCTGGAGCATTCTCTCGCCAGCACCTGCCTGTGGCGCCGCATAGGGTACCGAAAGGTGGGGAACAAGGCCAGGCACCTTTGATGCCGATCATTTGCGCCTCGTCAATATCGCACGTTCCCTGGCATGGCATGCTGCCGGGCCCGCACTGCGGTGTCTGAGCTGTGATGTCTAAGCTGCGGCGTCTGCGCTGTGGTGTCTGAGCTTTAGAAGGAAGCAGGATGTCCAGCCAGTCTTGGCTAGACATACGCTCCGCCGTGTTGCCTTGACCATTACCCCTGACGAGAATCGCCACCATGCATGCCCCTGAACTGCTGTCCCCGGCCGGCACCTATCGCCATATGCGCTTCGCCTTTGCCTACGGTGCGGATGCGGTCTACGCGGGCCAGCCCCGCTATTCGCTGCGGGTGCGCAACAACGACTTTGGCTTGGATAATCTGCTGCGTGGTATCGAACACGCCCGCAGCCGGGGCAAACGCTTTTACGTGGCATCCAACATCGCCCCGCATAACGCCAAGCTGCGAACCTACCTCGATGACATGGCGCCGATTGTCGAGGCGTCACCCGACGCGCTGATCATGTCCGATCCAGGCCTGATCATGATGGTGCGGGAGCGCTGGCCCGAACAGCCCATTCACCTGTCGGTGCAGGCTAACGTGGTCAACCACGCGGCGGCCCGGTTCTGGCAGGCCCAGGGGATATCCCGGATCATCCTGTCACGGGAGCTGTCCCTCGAGGAAATCGCCGAGATTCGCGCCGAGTGTCCGAGTCTCGACATCGAGACCTTTGTTCACGGGGCGCTGTGCATCGCCTACTCAGGTCGCTGCCTGTTGTCCGGTTACTTCAATCGTCGAGACCCCAACCAGGGGACCTGCACCAATGCCTGCCGCTGGCAGTACCAGACTCACGCGGCCACCACGGATGACTGTGGCGACCTGGTATCCACCAGCGCTCAGCCGTCGGTGTTGATCGAGGACCCGCAGCGCTCGGGGGAGCTGATGCCGGTCCATGAGGACGAGCACGGCAGCTACATCATGAATTCCAAGGACTTGCGAGCGGTGCAGCACGTGGCAAGGCTAGTCGAGATGGGCGTCAGCTCGCTGAAGATCGAAGGACGCACCAAGTCTCCCTATTACGTTGCCCGCACCGCCCAGGTCTATCGTCGTGCCATCGACGATGCCGTGGCGGGACGGCCGTTCGACAGGCGACTGATGGATGAGCTCGAGAACCTCGCCAATCGCGGCTATACAGAAGGCTTCTACCGCCGTCACGTACACGACGAGTATCAGAACTACGAGCGCGGGCACTCGATTGGCGTGCACCAGCAGTTTGTGGGAGAGGTGCTGGGCATGGAGCGTGAAGGGTGGCTCGAGGTTGCCGTCAAGAACCGCTTCGAAGTCGGGGATGGGGTGGAGTTGATGCTGCCGACCGGCAATCGGCGCTTTACCCTAAAGGCAATGATGTCGTCCAGCGGTCGTCCCCTGGAGGTGGCGCCTGGCGACGGGCACCGCGTGCGCCTGGCGTTGGAGGGCGAGTCATTGAGCGCTGCGGCGCGCAGCCAGGAGGCACTTGGCTTTGGGCTGCTGCTGAGGGATCTTCCCGCTGCTCGCCAGGGTGCCGTACCTTTACAGGAAGACGTACAACCCTGATGCTGGGGCTTGTACGAAAAGTGCCTGCGCTTGGTGATACGGCGTTAAAAATCAACTTAAAATGCTCATTTACACCTCGTAAACTGCGCTTTCTCACCGATTTTTGCCTTGTCTAACCTTCGCTCGTCGACTTTTCGGACAAAGCCTCGGGCTCAAGTGGCGCCACGGATCGAGCGGGCGCCGGGACTTTCTGGCTCAGGATGCTGCCATGGCCACCATTGAACATAGCGCTGTTCTCGCCGCGCCACCGGAGCGGGTGTTCGCCCTGCTCGAGAACGTCGAGGACTTCGCCGATTACTCCGACCTGATCACCTCGATCGAAGCCTTGGGAGATGATCGTTACCGCTGGCACGTTCACGCGGTGGCGATGGACTGGACCTTCGATGTTCAGGTGACCGAGAAGTCGGCACCGTACCGGCTGGCGTGGCAATCGGTCGATGGGGTCAGCAATGAGGGGCGTTATGACCTTGAGCGCGTGGAAGAGGGCACCCGGGTCAGCCTGACCATCGATTATCGGATACGCAATCGCCTTCTCGAGAAGGCGGTCAACCGAGCCGCCAAGCCGCTGGTCAGCAAGGTCAGCGCCCAGATCCTCGAGCGTGTCGAGGCTCGCCTGTGACGTCAGATCTGCTCCTCGACCCCCTGGTCGCTGGCCTCGCTGTCGTGCTGGATGCGGGCGCGCCCTGACGCCTTGGCACCGTACATCTGCTTGTCGGCTGCGGCGATCAGAGCCGCTGCATCGGTGCGCGGCATCTCGGGTAGCCACTGCGCGACGCCGATCGATGCGGTGACCTGCAGCGGCCGCTGTTCCACGCTGGCCATCGGTTGTCGAGCCAGCCATTGCTCGATGCGTCGTGCGACCTCAAGTGCGCCGGACGCTGGCGTGCCCGCGAGGGCGATCACGAACTCTTCGCCACCGTAGCGCGCGGCAAGGTCGTTGGCCCTGACGGCATCGCGCAGCGTGGCGGCTACGTTGACCAGCACGATATCGCCGATGCGGTGGCCATACTGGTCATTCAGCTGCTTGAAGTGGTCAAGATCGATAAACAGAAGCGACAGTGGACGATTCGTGGAGTAGGCTTCATGCAGCATGGTGCCGAGGCGTTGCTCCAGGGCGGCTCGGTTGGCAAGTCCCGTCAGCGCATCCGTGGTCGCCTTTACGTCCAGGGCCTCGTTGTCACGCTTGAGCGCGGTCAGCTGGGTTTCACGATGATGCAGCTGTTCGACCAGGTGGAGCGTCAGTCCATGCAGCTGCTGTTTCCCGGCGAGCAGCAGGCGTTCAATGTCCTCTTCTGGTGACAACAGTGCGGCCAGGAAGCCGGGGAGGGTGCCCATGGCGTCGTCGAGCTGTCGGGTCAGCACCAGCTGCGTCTCATCGGCCAGGCCCGTGGTCAGCCTGAACCGGTGCAGACTGGCATCGATCGCCGCGCTATCGCCTGCCAGGCAATGACGGGATAGGTCATTGGCCAGGCGCAGGCAGCAGACGTCCAGCCAATGGGTCGTCATCTCGTTATCGACATCTTCCTCGAGCCTTGCCAGCACGGCGTGGGGCAGCTGCCAGCGTTCGACCAGCCAGCGTGAAGCCTGCTCGCGGGTGCAGCCCAATGCCGTGCGCTCGATGGACTGGCGCTGGCCCTTGTCGTCGGCCTCGGCGATCAGCGCAAAATAGTCAGGATCGACCCCGTGCAGGACCAGCACCCCGATGTCCTGAAGCAGTGCCTGGGTGGTCAGTTCCGTGACATGTTCCGGCCGCAGCACTGTGGCAATGGCTCGGGTCAGATGGGTCGTTGCCAGGGTCTGGCGCCAGTAGTCCTTCAAGGGGCCGCGGACGGCGTCACGAACCAGCGTGAAGCCGAGCAGGGCGGTCAGGGTGCCATCGATACCCAGTCGCGCCACGGCGTCGGCATGACAGCTCAGCGGTTTGCCGCCCCGGCGGTAGTACGGGCAATTGGCCAGCTTGAGCAGCTGCAGGCACAGGGCCGGGTCCTTGGCGACGAGCTCGACAAAATCTGTCAGTGGGGCGTCATGATCGTTGGCCAATGTCAGCAGTTCACCCACGACGGAGGGGAGCGACGGCAGTCGCTGTGCAGTTTCAAGTCGTGCTTCGATATCCGGAGAAAGCATGCTCACAGGGGCGCCGAGTCAAGTTCGTTGAAGGGGATAGTACCACCCAGGCATGCCCCTTCTGCGGGAGCAGTGCCTGTGGGATGAATGACAGATGATGGCGGTTCCATGACCGCCATCGCTGTCCCGTTGGCCACTACCAAGGCCGAATGCCGGGGGTGATGAGCGTCACGGTTTGCGCAGCGACGCATTCAGGTGATCGACGACCTCGGCCCAGTCCGCGTCCGCCTCGATGGCTTCGCGCAGGAACTCGGCTTGGCCTTCGTTCCAGCAGGCGGCATCCGGTAGCTCGACATCCTCGGGGATTGGCGCGTTGCGGTCGATGAAGCGCTTGATCGCCTCGGGTTCCGATGCCAGTCCCAGCTGTTCGAACAATTCACTGAACGGGTGATCCGGGTGTTCCATGGACGTCTCCTCATCCTCACGGTTCTCCCTAACCTTACTCCATCGTTCTCGTTGGGGAAGACCATGAGCACAAAAAAGTTGTCACGGTCTGCCCTTCAGCCGCGCTCGCCTACCAGCGGCGTGCGGAACAGCTCGCGCCGTTGGGCAGAGTCGAGAGGGAGAGACAGCAAATGGACGAGCTTGGTGAAGGCCGCCTCCGGGGTCATGTCATCCCCTGAGACCACCTCCGCCGCCGCCAGCAGCTGACCGGCGGCGTAGTGACCGATAGCGATGGTCCCCTGAGGGCACTGGCTGATGGCCACCAGCAACTTGCCTTGGCCGCTGGCTTCAGCAAGCACCGCGCCGAGCTGCGGATCGTCAGGCATATTGCCGCCTCCCCACACCTCCAGCAGGGCGCCTTCGACTCTGTCATCATCCAGCCAGGCCGCCAGCTGCCAGGGGCGAATGCCCGGCCACATCGGAATGCGCACGACCTTGTCGCCAAGCCCACGGTAGTCGCCGAGCTCGAACCGCGGGGCGCCGCGCTGCACGGCATCAAGACCGCGTGCCTCATGCAGCTGCCAATGGCCGGAGACGCATTCGCCGAGGAGCGGTGCATTGGGGCTGGTGAAGGCGTCGCTGTCACGAGCGTGCCATTTACGGCTGCGGCAGCCGCGCAGCAGCTTGCCGGCGAAGCACACGGCCACTTCCTGCAGCTGAGGCATCGCGGCGAAGCCGAGCGCGTCCACCAGGTTGTCCAGTGCATCGCTCTCGGCGGCGGCCAGCGGCGCCATGGAGCCGGTCACCACCACTGGCCGGTCGATTCCTTGCAACTGGAAGGCCAGGCTCGAGGCCGTCCAGGCCAGGGTGTCGGTTCCGTGCAGCACCACGATGCCGCGATAGGCCAGGTAGTGGTCGGCCACCAGCCGGGCGAGCGCTGCCCAGTCTTCCGGCTGAGCGCTGCTCGAATCGATGGGTGTGGCCACCTCCAGCCACTCGAAGGCGGGCAATGAGGCGCGCCGCTGCGCTGGCAGCTCGTCGACGGCACGGCGGACCCTGGCCTCCATATCGGGGCCAGGAGCAAGGCCATGGGGCGTATTGACCATACCGATGGTGCCGCCGGTATAGATGACCAGTACCGCTGCGTCGTGCTGGGAGTTCATGTGGCGATGTCCTAAGTGTGAAACGGTGAAACGAGGCCTGCAGGCCATGTCATCTAGCGACGGCGAGATGCCTGTCGGGTGATGACGGTGCCGTTGTCATCGAAGGTCAGCTGGCGCTGGCGCCCGGCCAGCCAGGCACAGCAGGCGGCGGCCGCCGCGATACCCATCAACACGTAGGCCACCACGCTGATTGGAGCCTGGTGGTCCAGCAGGATGCCAATGCTCAGGGGGCCAAGTGACGCGAGGGCATAGCCGCCACCCTGGGCCAGCCCTGACAGGCGTCCCGCCAGGCGGGCGTCGGCAGTGCGCAACACGATCAAGGTCAGTGCCAGGCTGAAGTTGCCGCCTTGTCCAAGGCCCAACAGCAGTGCGCCCAGATAGCGCAGCGAGGTATCCGCCATCAGCAGCACCCATAGCCCACTGGCGGTGGCGCCCATCACCAGCAGCAGCGCAGGCCGTTGATCACGCCCGAAGCGTGCCAGCCACGGTGCCAGTAACGCCGAAATCAGCTGGACCATGACCGACATGCCCATCAGCAGGCCAGCCTCGGCCTCGCCGATGCCACGTTGCATCAACAGGGTCGGCAGCCAGCCGAACACGATGTAGGCCAGTGAGGATTGGGTCCCCATCAGCAGGGCGACCTGCCAGGCCAGCGGCTGGCGTAGCAGTCCCTTGGTCATGCCGGTTCCCACGTCCGCGCGGGCGCCTGGTGTGGCTGGCGTGCGCGGCATGTAACGTTCCCAGGCGATCAGCGCCGCCACCGCCAGCAGGGCCCAGGCGGCAAGGCTGCGCGTCCAGTCGCCCAGCAGACCCGTCAGCGGAATCGCCAGGCCTGCACCAAGCGCGCCGCCCAGGCAGAGGGCCATGGTATAGACACCCGTCATCAGGTCCGCCCCCCGAGGCAGCTCCCGCTTGACCAGTGCCGGCAGCAGCGCTCCGCTCACGCCAATGCCCGCGCCGACCATCAGGGTGCCGGCGAACAGCGCAACGGGGGAGCCCAGGCCACGCAGCAGCAGACCGGCGGCGATGACCCCCAGGCCGATGGACAGCGCACGTTCGGGGCCGTGTTGGCGAGACAGGCGGGGGGCCAGCGGCGCGAACAGACCGAGGCACAGCACGGGCAGGGTGGTCAGGGCACCGATGGCGGTGGGGGACAGACTGGTGTCCTGCTGTACTCGCGACAGCAGTGGTGCCAGTGAAGACAGCGCGGGCCTGAGGTTGAGGCCGACCAGAACCATCAGCAGAAGAAAGCGCCAGGGCAGCGACGAGGCCTTCATGAGAACTCCTGAAAGATGGCCGACGTGCAGGAGAGCCCGCCAGCGAGGGGCGGCAACCCCTCACTGGCGGCCTTTAATTTACTTCAGGAAGCGGCGAAGGTCGCCACGCACCTGGTCATTGAAGGTCAGAAACTGGCTGTGGCGGTCACCGTCGATGCCGTCGATACGCACTGCCGTGGCCATGCCCTTGTCGACCAGCAGCTGGTCGTAGATTTCCAGCGTGACCTTTTCTACCGGGGTCTCTCCGGGGGCCTGTTGACCATTCTCGAGGCGGAAGGTCTCCAGCAGGCTGGCGCGCACGCGGGTCGCTCCACCCTCGGACAGCACACGCCGGACGAACAGCCAGCCTTCGCAGGCCAGGGCGACACCGTCGTGGTTGCGCAGGTACAGGGTGCGGTAGCAGGCACCTTGCTCGGCGGCCTTGTCGGCCATGCTGCGATAGGCCTCGGTCATACGATTGGCGCTGACCCTGGCCTCATCTATCTTGGCCTGAGCGCCACGGTGTTCGCTGTCGAGCTGTGCCTGCTTCTGGAAGGCCCGGAAGCGCCGATATTCCTTGATCAGTTCTGGGGTAGCCATGTCGCGTTCCTGCTCAGGTGGGAGAGGCGCTTGAGCGCCCCTCCGTTTCAGTGGCATAGGTTCAGTAGCGTGCGTTCAGTCGCGTCGCCTAGGCCTGGCCTTGGCGGTTGCCTTGTCCACCGCGGCGGCGCCTGCGGCGAGCGGGCTGGTCGCTGGCATTGCGGTTGTGGCTGTTACCATTGTCGCTACGCTGGCCGCCGTTGCGCTGGTTGCCGCCGCCATTACCGCTGTTACCGCCACCGCTGTTTCTGCTGGTGTTGCCACCTCGGCGCTGACCGCCGCCACGGCGATTGCGCCCGTTCTCGATGGGTTCCGGCTTGGCGTTGGGGTCCGGTTCGAAGCCGGGCTCGATGCGCTTCTCGAGGTCACGCTTGATCAGCCGCTCGATGTTCTTCAGCAGGCCATGCTCGTCGACACACACCAACGATACCGCCTGGCCTTCGTTGCCGGCACGGCCGGTGCGGCCAATCCGGTGGACGTAGTCTTCGGCCACATTGGGCAGCTCGAAGTTGACGACGTGGGGCAGTTCATCGATATCCAGCCCACGCGCTGCTATGTCGGTGGCCACGAGCACTTGCAGATCACCCGACTTGAAGGCGCCCAGGGCGCGGGTTCGGGCTGACTGGCTCTTGTTGCCGTGGATCGCCATGGCGGTGATGTTGCGCTTGTCCAGATGCTCTGCCAGGCGGTTGGCGCCGTGCTTGGTGCGGGTGAACACCAGTACCTGGTACCAGCGATGACTCTCGATCAAATGGGCAAGCAGCTCGCGCTTGCGCTCACGATCCACCCGGTAGACCGCCTGATCCACCGTCTCGGCGGTGGTATTGCGGCGGGCGACCTCGATCATCTCGGGGCGGTCCAGCAGCTTGTCCGCCAGCGCCTGGATCTCGCTGGAGAAGGTGGCCGAGAACAGCAGGTTCTGGCGCTTCTCCGGCAGCAGCTTGAGCACGCGGCGAATGTCGTGGATGAAGCCCATGTCGAGCATGCGGTCGGCTTCATCGAGCACCAGGATTTCCACCTGGGACAGGTTGACGTGGCCCTGCTGATGCAGATCGAGCAGGCGACCCGGTGTCGCCACCAGCACGTCCAGGCCCGGGCGAATGGCGTCGATCTGCGGCTGCTGGCCGACACCGCCGAAGATGACGTGATGGGTCAGTGACAGGTGCTTGCCGTAATCGCGGACGCTTTCCCCGACCTGAGCGGCCAGTTCCCGTGTGGGTGTCAGCACCAGGGCCCGTATCTGGCGCTTGGCGGGGCGGGGGCCTTCGGCCAGGCGCTGGAGCATGGGTAGGGTGAAGCCTGCTGTCTTGCCGGTGCCGGTCTGGGCACTGGCCAGCAGGTCGCCGCCCTTCAGCACCGCGGGGATCGCTTGGCGCTGAATGGGCGTCGGGGTGTCATAGCCCTGTGCCTCGACGGCACGGAGCAATTCGGCACGCAGGCCGAGATCGGAAAAACTCATGCAAACTCCAACACGCACGCACTCGCAGGACGCCAACTGACGGCTGGCGCCGGTCCCGGACAAGGCGTGGGATAAATTCGGCGGGGGACCCCCCGTCACCGTTGCCGGCATGATGCCAGATTTGTTGCGCCAGCGCACCGGCAACCGCCCTTCCAGCGGTCGTCGGTGGTGATGCAGGGGGCGGGTATCAGGCGCTGACCGTCAGGATGCTTGGCGAACCCGAGCGGCGATGGTGTCAGCAACGCCGTCCCAGGTGCGGCCAAGGGCGCGCACCAGAGCGGCATATCCGTCGCTGTCCAGCGGCTCTCTAGCTTCAAAGCTGTCGCTGTCGATGACCTGGCGTCGGGCATCGCGCAGCAGCCACTGCCCGGAGGTCACCGCGTAGCCATCGTAGTGCCCCTGGAAGCGGTCGATACTGAGCTCCAGGGTCATGGCGCCCTCTGCCGGTCCGCTCGACAACAGCACTCGGCGTCCCGTCAGCCGGTCGGCAAGACGATCACGCAATCCGCGCTCCAGCTGTTGCACCAGGGGGGCGGCCCATTGGTGACTCTTGGCCTGATTGAGGGAGATATCGTCGACCTGCAGGACCACGCCCTCGGCCTCAAGATAATTGGCCAGGCGCGGAGGAGCCACCACCAGTGGAGTATCGCTGGAGGAGGGGATTCGCGCGTCCTGGCTGCCTGCATCGGCGGGCAGCACGTACTGGGTGACCGGTGTCTCGGCGGTGGCGCAGCCACCCAGCCAAAGTGCCAGCAGGGGAACACAGAGGTGTCTGATTGGCCTCATGGAGAACTCCTTTCCGTTGAGGTCAGTGATGTCATCACATTCGCTGGCCCGGGCCGGCATGGCCCGGGCCGCCTGAGTCAGCGCGGTGCCCGCGGAATCGGGTCTTCCGTCTGGATACTGTCGAACAGCAGGGCCCTTGGGTCATCGCTGATCTTGCGCGCCGCTGGCTGCAGGTCGCGAACCAGGCGCTCGACTTCGTTCAGCGTGCGGGTCAGGTCCTGGTAGGCACTGGACTCCGGTGACAGGCCGCTCAAGGTCTGGCGCAGCTCGTCCAGGGTCTGGTTGATGTTGCCCGGCAGACCCTGGGTCTCCGGGTTATCCAGCAGGCTGTTCATGCTCTGCACCAGCGTGCGGGCCTGGGTCAGCATGGCTTCCGACACTTGCAGGTTGCGGTCCAGCCCCGACAGGATCGGCTCGATCTCGAGACGATTGAGCTTGTCGAGCAGCGCCGTGACCTGCGCCTGAATCTGCGCCAGGCCCGCCGAGGCGGTGGGGAAGACGGGGCGGTCGGCAAAGCTCTCCGCCACGTACTGGCCACGTAGCTCTTCGTCGATCTTGAGGTCCACGAACAGGGCACCGGTCAGCAGGCTGCCGCTCTTCAGGGTGGCGCGCATGCCGCGCTCGAACAGACGGTTGAAGCGTTCGCGCCATTCCTCCAGGTCAAGGTCATTAGCACCGATGCCAAGGCGCTGTGGCTCGATTCGGATCAGCACCGGAATGGCCAGGCGCTCACGCCCGGGAGGCTGCTTGGCGGTAAAGTTCCAGGGCACCGCGGCCACGGTGCCGATGCGCACGCCACGGAATTCGACCGGGGCGCCACGGGACAGACCGCGGACGGTGTCCTCGTTGAGCAGTACGAACTCCAGGTAGCGGTTGAAGGTACCCTGACGCGCCGCCTCCTCGTCGGCATACAGCTCGAAGGTGGCGTCTTCCTCGGCCTCGGGGCCGGCAGGAATGTCATCTGGCACACCGAAGGTCACGCCGCCGCCGAGCAGGGCCTCAAGGGATTCGACTTTCACCTGGAAGCCTTCGGAGCCCAGGCTTACGTCGATGCCGCTGGTACCCCAGAAGCGGGTGTTCTCGGTGACCAGGGTGTCGTAGGGGCTTTCGATGAAGATACGGTGATGCATGCTCTGGGTCGAGACATCGAATTCGGCCTTCTCCACGCGACCTACGCTGAAGCCTTGAAAGGTGACGGCGTCGCCCACGCTAAGTGAGTTGCCGACCTGGCTGACCAGGTTCAGGCGCAGCCCCTCGGCGCCTGGCGGCGCGACCGGAGGTTCATCGCTGACGTCGAAGTCCCGGGCATCGACCTCGCTGCGCCCCGGCTCCAGCTGAATATAGGCGCCGGACAGTACGGTCCCAAGACCGCTGATGCCCTCGCGGCCGATACGCGGCTTGACCACCCAGAAGTGGGTGTCCTCGACCAGCATCTGCTCGGCCTGGGGCTCCATCTGGGCGGTGATCTCGACGCCGGACAGGTCTTCGCTGAGGGAGACGGATGTCACCTTGCCGACCTCGACGTTACGGGTCTTGATCAGCGTCTTGCCGGCTTCAATGCCGTCGGCCGTGGGCAGATGCAGCGAAATCTGAGGGCCACGGCTGGCATAGTTGTCATAGACCAGCCAGCCGCCGATCAGCAGTGCCACGAAGGGCACTATCCATACCGGCGACAGGCGTTTCTGCTGGGTCGGTGCGGCACGGTGCATGTCCTGGTCCGGCGGCACTTGATGATCTTCCGGGTGGCGCGAATCGGCGTCACTCATGATGTGCTTCCTTGTTCGTCCTGCGTATGGCGTGTCATCGATGGAGGCGTTTCTTCACCATCCTCGGCGGGATGGTGGATGGCGTCGGTGGGATGGTGGCTGGCCGGTGTATAAGGGGCATGCGTCTTGCTGTCGCCATCCCATAGCAGACGTGGATCAAAGCTCATCGCGGCCAGCATCGTCACGATCACGACGCCGCCGAAGGCCAGCGACGCCGGGCCCGGGTCCACTGACATCAAGGCGCCTGCCCTGATCAGGGCGACCAGGATCGACACCACGAACACGTCAACCATCGACCAGCGTCCGATCAGCTCCGTCAGACGATACAGCCGAGCGCGAACCACGGAACGCATATTAGGTGCCCTTGGCGCGACCAGGCACAGCCACACCAGCGCCAGCAGCTTGCCGATGGGAACGATCACGCTGGCCACGAAGATCACCAGGGCGACAGGCCAGGAGCCGTGACTGACCAGGTAGATCACCCCGCCGATGATGGTCTGAGGTTCCGCCGAGCCGAGACTGGTGGTGTACATGATCGGGTAGACATTGGCCGGAATGTACAGCACCGCTGCGGTCAGTAGAAGAGCCCAGGTGGTCTGCAGACTGCGCGGGCGCCTGGCGTGAAGCTTCTCGCCGCAGCGTCGGCAGCGACCGTGGCCGTGCCGATCCAGCCGATTGATCAAACCGCAGGTGTGGCAGCCCGTCAGACCCTGGGAGGCCGCAGTGGCGCCGGTGCGAGTGCCTTCCGGCGCCAGCGGCTCCCCGGTCAGCGAAAACCACAGCCAGTCCTGATCCAGCGACAGGGTGGTGGCCAACAGCAGCACGGCGTAGATGATGAAGGCCCAGAACGACACTCCGAGCGTGATCTCGGCAAGCCCCGCCACCTTGATCAGCGCGACCATGGTGCCGACGATAAAGACGTCGGCCATCAGCCATGGGGCGATGTGAGACAGTCCCCGTGCCAGCGTGCGACTGTAAGGCAGCCGACGAGGCAGCGTCAGGCTGAGCTGAAGATAGACGACGGTGATCAGATAGAGAGCGGGCAGCACGATGATCGACATCAGCACCATCATGGCGACGATCGGCTGATGATGCTCGAGCATCTGGGTCGCCGTCTGAGCGACCTCGATCTCATTGCCGACGCCCTTGGCACGAAAGCCGATGAACGGGAAGGCCAGGGCCGCCGCCATGGCCACCAAGGCGCTGATCGCCAGCGCCAGACTGCGCTGTGCGGGGAAGGCATGGCGCTTGACCAGATCATGGCCACAGCGTACACAGTCGGCTTCTTCACCGGGGCTCAGCGGGGGGAGTGCCATCACCCAGTCACACTCGTGGCAGGCGCGCAGACGCCGGCGCGACTTGACGTGTGCCTCGGGTGGAAGATGCTGGGTGACGGATGTCTGGCGCAGCCGATCAATATGGCCGCGAAGGGATGTAGGCACGGTCGTCAATATCCTCCCGTGGGTGGCAGCAGCGAGGCGCTGTGCGGGTACTGGACGTCAGCGCTTTCGTAACAAGCTGATCCTGCGAATTAAAATAGTGTGGCACGTTGACGTGGGTGACACCATAGACAAAGATGCGACCGATATCATGGGCTGAGGAGTTGACATGTTGCTAGCGGTTTCTGCCGTCGTGGGCGGTCTGGTCGTACTGGTGTGGAGCGCAGAGCGCTTCGTCGAGGGGGCGGCAGCCACCGCCAATCGGCTGGGTCTGTCACCTTTGCTGGTCGGTATGCTGGTGATCGGCTTTGGTACGTCTGCCCCTGAATTGACCGTTTCAGCACTGTCTGCCGCCCAGGGGAACCCCGGCCTGGCGCTTGGCAATGCTTACGGCTCCAATATTGCCAATATCGGCCTCATCCTGGGGCTGGTGGCCCTGGTGTCTCCGCTGGCGGTGCACTCCTCGGTGATCCGGCGTGAGTTGCCGGTGCTGGGAGCGGCCACTCTGGTGTCTGCATTGATGATGTGGGGCGGCGTGATCAGCCGGCTGGAAGGAAGCCTGCTGCTACTCGGCTTGCTGCTGTTCATGGTCGTCAGCATCATTCAGAGTCGCCGTGAAGAGGCGGCGGCCAGGGCCGATGCCTTGGCGATGGACACGGTACAGGAACTCGATGCCCATGCCATGTCGCTGGGCAAGGGACTCGCTCTGACGCTTGGTGGCTTGGCGCTGCTGGTTGTCAGCTCGCGCTTGCTGGTGTGGGGCGCCGTCGACATCGCTCAGGGCTTGGGCGTGTCTGACGTGATCATCGGTCTGACGGTGGTGGCGGTGGGCACGTCCTTGCCGGAGCTGGCGTCGTCCATCAGTGCCCTGCGGCGCAAGGAGCATGATCTGGTGCTCGGCAACGTCGTCGGGTCCAACCTGTTCAACACCCTTGGCGTGGTCGGCCTGGCCGCCGTGATTGCGCCCATCGAGGCCGGACGTGAAGTGCTGCTGCGCGACTGGTCGATCATGACCGCCATGACCGTGATCATGGCGGTATTTGCGCTCGGCTGGAAAGGGCGCGCGGGGCGTATCAACCGCTTGGAAGGGGGCGTGCTGGTGGCTGTCTACGCCGTGTATACCGGCTACCTGGTATCGCTGGTGCTGAGCACGACCTCGGGCGCTTGATGCCTGGAGGCGAAGAACAGGCAGGCTGCGCCGTTGTCGTCGTTGACTGACGCGCTAGTAGGCGATTGACGACTGCGGCGTGCGACAATTAGCCATGCGACAGAGGCCGATCTGCATTCTATGCTGGGTGCAGCGCTGGATCGAATGTGCAAACTTTTGCATATTGCGTGCGACGATGGGCCACCAGGGATGTGGTGAGCCCCTCGGCGTCTGATCCAGCTCGGTTCAGCTGGGGTCCGGTCCGCAGTGGTTGGGTGGATGGCGGGACACCAACGCCGATCATCTCTGCCTCGAGGAGTCGCTCATGGAACTGGATCCCGTGCTTCTGTCACGCATACAGTTCGCTTTCGTTGTTTCCTTCCACGCCATCTTCCCCGTGTTCACCATTGGCCTTGCCTCTTATGTCGCGGTGTTGCACGGGCTGTTCTACAAGACAGGCAACCCTGCCTGGGATCGGCTCGCCGCCTTCTGGGTGAAGGTCTTTGCCGTGGTATTCGGCATGGGGGTGGTGTCCGGTATCGTCATGGCATTCCAGTTCGGCACCAACTGGAGCAATTTCAGCCAGGCCACCTCCAACTTCCTGGGCCCCATGCTGAGCTATGAGGTGGTCACGGCGTTCTTCCTCGAGGCAGGCTTCCTAGGCGTGCTGCTGTTCGGCCGAGGCAAGGTGCCTGAAGGCGTTCACTTGTTTGCCGCCATCATGGTCGCGGTAGGCACCTTCATCTCAGCGTTCTGGATTCTCTCGACCAACAGTTGGATGCAGACCCCCGCCGGGGTGGAACTGGTGGATGGCCGCTTTCATGTGACCAGTTGGGCCGAGGCGATGTTCACCGCTTCCTTCCCGTATCGCTTTACCCATATGGCCCTGGCCTCCTTCCTCACGGGCGGCTTCGTGGTGGCTGGTGTCAGCGCCTGGTATCTGCTGATTGGCCGCGATGTAGAGGCCAATCGCAAGGCACTGTCCATGTGCATGTGGTTGCTGCTGGTACTGGCGCCGGTGCAAGCCGTCGTCGGCGATGCCCATGGCCTCAATACCCTGGAACATCAGCCCACCAAGGTGGCGGCCATGGAGGCCAACTGGGAGACCCAGTCCGGCGTGCCTCTGCTGCTGTTCGCCTGGCCGGACAAGGAGGCTCAGGAAAACCACTTCGAGATCGGTATTCCACGGCTGGCCAGCCTCATCCTGACCCACGATCTCGACGGCGAGGTGCCGGGGCTCAAGGCGGTACCCAAGGAAGAACAGCCGCCGGTGTGGTTCGTGTTCTGGTCTTTCCGCGCCATGGTAGCGATGGGCATGCTGATGATTGCGGTCGCTTTCGTCGGGCTGTGGCTGCGTCGTGGTGGCCGGCTTTACCGCAGCCGTCCGTTCCTGCAGACGCTGCGCCTGATGAGCGTGGCTCCCTTTATCGCGGTGCTTGGCGGCTGGTTTGTGACAGAGGCCGGGCGCGCGCCATGGTTGGTCTACGGCATGATGACCCAGGCCGAAGCGGTGACGCCATCGCTTAGCGGCTGGATGGTGCTCGCGACCCTGATTGGCTATGTGCTGGTGTATGCGGTGGTGTTCTTAACCGGCGGCTACTACCTGACCCGAGTGGTGCGTCAGGGAATGCTGGCGGAAGAGCCCCATGATGACGAGGTCGAGACGGCCAAGCGCCCGCTGTCCGCCGCCCACGCCACCCTTGAGGCCGATGCCGGCCGCCAGTTCGGGAGCTGATGACATGGAATTGATCAACCTCTCTGCCATCTGGGCCCTGATTATCGGGTTCGGTGTGATGATGTACATCCTGATGGACGGCTTCGATCTGGGGGTGGGCATTCTGTATCCGTTTGCCCCGGACGAACACGCTCGCGATGTGATGATGAACTCGGTGGCGCCCATCTGGGACGGCAACGAGACCTGGCTGGTGCTGGGTGGGGCCGGGCTGCTGGCAGCCTTTCCGCTGGTCTATACCATTCTGCTGCCGGCCCTGTACCTGGGGGTGTTCCTGATGCTCGCCGGCTTGATCTTCCGGGGAATTGCCTTCGAGTTTCGCTTCAAGTCGCGGCGCAACCGTCATTGGTGGAATCGGGCGTTCTGCTGGGGATCGATGGTGGCCACGTTCTGCCAGGGCGTCGTGGTAGGGGCCTATATCGAGGGTTTCGAAGTGGCCAATAACGTCTACGTGGGAGGTCCCTTCGACTGGCTGACGCCGTTCACCGTGATCACTGGTTTGGCGCTGATGGCAGGGTACGCCTTGCTGGGCGCAACCTGGACGATTCTCAAGTCCGAGGGTCACGTCCAAGAATGGGCCTATCGGATTACCCCCAAGCTGCTGCTGCTGGTGCTCGTCGGTTTCGCCATCATCAGCATCTGGACGCCCTTCGTCGATGACTTTGTGCGCGAGCGCTGGTTCGATCATCTGACCCTGTTCTGGATCTTCCCCTTCCTCGCCCTAGTGTGTGCCGGCCTGATCTGGCGCTCCGTGGCCAAGCGCCGTGAGGGGCAGCCGTTCGTGGCGACCATGGGACTGTTCCTGTTTACCTACCTCGGTCTGGTCGCCAGCAAGTGGCCGTATCTGATTCCCCCCGACATCACCCTGTGGGAGGCAGCGTCAGCCCCCGAAAGTCAGCTGTTCTTGCTGCTTGGGGTGCTGTTCGTCATTCCTGTGGTGCTGGGCTACACCGCCTGGTCCTACTGGGTCTTCCGCGGCAAGGTGCGGGGGGCGGGCTATCACTGAGTCCACACACCGCCCTGGCACGCGGGCGCGGCGCTGGCTGGCAGCTCATGTCGGCCAGCACCGGGCCTGGCTTGGAGGAGCGGCGGCCTGTGGCATCCTGTCAGGGTTGATCGGTATCGCGCAGTGGCTGGTGCTGGCGCAGGTGTTGGCCATGGCCATTCAGGGTAACGCCTCCATGGACAGACTGTGGCCATGGCTATTGGGGTTGCCCGTGTTGGTGCTGTTGCGAGCGCTCTGCGGTATCGCCCAGGACCTGCTGGCCCAAGCCGCAAGCCAACGCCTGCGTCGCGCAGTGCGCCGCGAGTTGCTGGATCACCTGGCCACGCTTGGCCCCCTGCGGGTGGCCAACCACCATAGTGCAGGACTGGCCCATCAATGGGTCGAACAGGTCGATGCGCTGGACGGCTACGTGGCGCGCTTCTGGGTTCAGAGCCGCGTGGTGCTGGTCGTGCCGCTGGTGATCCTGGTGGTCGTGGCCTGGACCAACTGGCTGGCCGCGGTACTGCTGGCGGTGACAGCGCCACTGATCCCGCTGTTCATGGCGCTGGTGGGCATGGGCGCAGAGGCGCTCAACCGTGATCAGTTCGAGGCGGTCAGTCGACTCTCGGGGCATTTCATCGATCGCGTGCGCGGCATTCAGACCTTGCGTCTGTTCGGGGCTGGTCAGCGTGCCACGGACGACGTTGCCCAGGTGGCTGACGACTATCGTCGGCGGAGCCTGCGCCCGCTGCGCCTGGCGTTTCTGTCATCCGCCGTGCTCGAGTTTTTCTCCTCCGTGGCCATCGCGGCCTTGGCGATCTACATCGGCTTCGGTCTGCTGGGTGATCTGCCGTTGGCGATTGCCGACCAGCTGACCTTGGCCAGTGGTTTGACCATCCTGCTGCTCGCGCCGGACTTCTTTCAGCCGCTGCGTACGCTGTCCCAGTTCTATCATGATCGAGCCTCAGCCTTGGCCGCAGCCCAGGGCCTGACCGCCTTGCTTGATGAGCCTGCGCCGCCGGGCCGTCGCCGCTCCCAGCTAGCGTCTGGCAGGGATGTCATGGAGGCATCGGGGCAAGTCACCGAGCCAGGTGTCCTGGTGCGCCTGCGCGGCGCCTGTCTTGACCATCCGGGACGCGGCCGCGCGGTAGGGCCCCTCGACCTGGACCTGCATGAGGGTGAGACGGTGGTGGTCAGTGGTCCCTCTGGTTCCGGCAAGTCGAGCCTGCTGGCGTTGGTGGCCGGCTTTGCCGGGCCTGGTGACGGGACTCGCCATGTGCGCAGTGACTTGTCTCTTGCCTGGATGGACCAGCGTCCTTGGCTATTGCATGGCAGTATCGCCGACAACCTGCGGGTGACCGCTCCCGAAGCGGATGACGAGGCGTTGTGGTCAGCTCTGGGCGATGCCGGTCTGGCCACCTTGATGAACACCCTGGAGCAGGGACTTGCCACGCCCATCGGCGAGCATGGAGTCGGTTTGTCGGGCGGTCAGGCCCAGCGTCTGGCCCTGGCACGGGTATTTCTGAGCGATGCTCGCCTGGTACTGCTGGATGAACCCACGGCGAGCCTCGACAGGGATACCGAGGCCATCTTGATCCAGGGCTTCCGACGCCTGGAGGCAGAAGGCCGAACCTTGCTGGTGGCGAGCCATCATCCGCAGCTTCTAGCCCTGGGGGGGCGACATTTGCAGCTGGCAGCGTACTCGCCAAGTGCCAACACAGAGAGCGTTCTGGTGGAAAGTGCAGAGATAGAGAGTAGACCCTGATAGGGGCATAGAGGGGATTGCCCCGGGGCAGGGTCGCGATGGGTACTCTATAGTAGTCAAAGGTATTACCTGTTGGTTGGGAGGTTTATATGGCATCTGCAACGTCCATCAAGCTGGATGAGGATATGAAGGGGCGCGTTCGCAAGCTTGCCGAAGTCCGGCAACGGTCGCCGCACTGGATCATGCGGGAAGCCATTGCCCAGTATGTTGAGCGCGAAGAGCAGCGTGAGGCCTTGCGGCGCGACACCCTGCAGGCCTGGGCGGAATTTCAGGAGACTGGCGTACACGCGACTGCCGAAGAGGTTGAGCGGTGGCTGCAGAGCTGGGGAGGGGATGACGAACTTCCCGCTCCTGAATGTCACAAGTGAAGTTTGCCCCGGCAGCGATCCGGGATTTACAGCGTCTTCGTGAGTTTTTGCGCGCAAGGAACCCGGATGCCGCACGTCGCGCAGGTGAAGCCATCCGACAGGGCGTGCAGGTGCTGGGTGCTCACGCCCGACTCGGTCGACTTGTGGATGACCTTCCCGAAGTGTTCCGCGAGTGGCCTATCGACTTTGGTGACAGTGGGTATGTCGTGCGATATCGAATAGATGAAGATGCTGTGACCATTCTGGCGGTCCGACATCAACGTGAGGCGGGGTGTTTGTGAAAGACTGCTGCAGGCAGAGAACCATGAGCTCGCAACAGCCGTCTATGCTGGCCCATTGGCGCACGCTGAAGGGCTGGCTGGCCTTGCACGACGAACTGCGCGGTCGGCTGCTGGTCGGCCTGGCGTTGATGGTGCTGACCGCTCTGTCGGCGTTGGGTCTGCTGGCGGTGTCGGGCTGGTTCATCACCGCCAGTGCCCTTACCGGAGTCGCCCTCGCCGCGGGTGTCGCGGCCGCGCTGGATGTGTATACCCCGGGAGCAGGGATTCGCCTGTTCGCGGTCAGCCGCACGGTGTCGCGCTACGTCGAGCGACTTTACAACCATGACACTATTTTGCGCCTGCTGGCCAAGCTGCGCGCGCGCTGCTTTGCTGGCCTGGTGGCCATGGATGGCAGGCGTCTCGCCACGACGCGGGCGAGTGACTGGCTGAACCGTCTGACCGCCGATATCGATACCCTGGACGCCTTGTATCTGCGTCTTTTCGCACCAGCGGGGATGGCGCTGATGCTGTGCTTGGCGGTGGTCGGTCTGGTGGCCATATGGCTGCCTGAGGCAGCGCTGGCGCTATCGGCGCTGCTGCTGCTGGGATGGGGCTGGCTGACGCTGGGGCAAGCGCGTGCCGGTATGCAGGCCTGTCGCCAGCGTATGGTGGCGCTGGAGCGTCTGCGCGGGGCCATGATGGAGAGCGTGACGGGAATGTGCGAACTTGAAGCCTATCGGGCGCTGGATCGTCGCCGTCAGCAGTTGGAAGCCCTGGAAGACGACGTGTTGAAGGCACAGTGGCGGCTGAGTGTGGTCACCGCCTGGGGCAATGCCGTATCCGTCATGGTGATGGGAGCGGCCTGGTGGTGGCTGCTCGTCTGTGGCTTGCTGGCGTTTCAGGGCGGGCAGTTGTCAGCGCCGGTACTGGTCATGTTGCCGTTGGCAGCGCTGGCCTTGGCAGAAGGGCTGGCAAGCCTGCCGGCGGCATTCAGCCACGCCGGGGCGAGTCTGGTGGCGGCTGAGCGCCTGAACCAGATCGAGTCGACCGCGACACCCCCGGCGGAGGCAGGCACCGATGCCCGTCAGATGGCGGCGGATCATGCCACGTCGGGGAGTGGTGGGCCCGCTGGCGTGGCCTTCGACGCTCTGGCGTTTCGTTATCCCGCCGCACTGGATGATGCGCTGGCACCTGTCAGCGGCTATGTCGACCGTGGCGAGCGGGTGGCGCTGTGCGGTGCCTCCGGGGCAGGCAAGTCGACGCTGCTGGCGCTGCTGGCGGGTGAGCTGACGGGGTATCGTGGCCGGCTGACCCTGGACGGCACCGACCTCGTCCAGTGGCCACGCAAGGCGCTGGCCCAGCGTGTCGGCTGCTTGACGCAGCGGGTCGAGCTGTTCGATACCAGCCTTGCGGAAAACCTGCGCATCGGTCGGCCTGATGCCTCCGATGAGGCACTATGGCAGGCGCTGGAGGCGGTCGATCTTGCCGATTGGGCGGAAACCTTGCCGCGCCAACTGGACACTCGGGTGGGTGAGGGCGGGCGCCAGGTGTCTGGGGGACAGGCTCGGCGACTGGGCCTGGCCCGGCTGTGGTTGACCGACCCAGGACTGGTGATCCTGGACGAACCCTTCGCGGCGCTGGATGCTGCCACCGCCTCGAGGGTGGCGCGCGGAATCGAGCCCTGGCTTAGCCAGCGCACCGTACTGATGCTGGTGCACCACCACGACCCTCGCGACCCTGCTCCGGGCATGCAGGCTGTCGGCCGGGTGATCCCCCTGGAGGCAGCATCAGCATGGCGCAAGGCTCGCCAATCCGGCACCATGGACCTCATGTGACCGGCATCACTCCGTGTCCGCGCCACACCGTGCTATAGAACAGGGCCACGACCTCATGAACGACGACTTTCTCACCCGCCTGCCCAAGGCGGAGCTGCATTTACATATCGAAGGCACCCTCGAGCCCGAGCTGATGTTTGCGCTGGCCGAGCGCAATGGCGTGACGCTGCCTTATGCGTCGATCGAGGCCGCCCGCAAGGCCTACGACTTCAGCGATTTGCAGTCCTTTCTCGACCTCTACTATCAGGGCATGAGCGTACTGGTCAGCGCTCAGGACTTCGAAGACCTGGCGATGGACTACTTTCGTCGCGCTGCCGCCGAGGGAGTCGTGCATGTGGAACTGCACGTGGATCCCCAGGCACACCGCGCCCGTGGTGTCACCCTTGACCAGGTGATGACGGGGCTGACGGCAGCCTGCGCCAGGGCCCGCACCGAGCTGGACCTGTCCAGCGCCATGATCCTGGCCTTCCTGAGGGATCAGCCCGCAGAAGATGCGATGCAGCTGCTGGAGGACGCTCAGCCATATCTTCAACACTTCAGTGCCGTCGGCCTGGATAGCGCCGAGCAGGGCAATCCGCCGAGCAAGTTCCGTGAAGTGTTCGCCAGGGCAAGGGAGCTGGGCCTCGAGCGCGTGGCGCATGCCGGTGAGGAAGGCCCGCCCAGCTATATTCGCGAAGCCCTGGACGAGTTGCAGGTGTGTCGTATCGATCACGGCGTTCGCGCCATCGAGGACATCGAGCTGGTGGAGCGGCTGGCAGATGAAGGGACAGTGTTGACCGTGTGCCCGCTGTCCAACGTTCGCCTGAAGGTGGTGGAGCAGCTTGAGCACCACAGTCTACCGGCGCTGATCGACGCTGGCTTGGTGGTGACGATCAACTCTGATGATCCCGCCTATTTTGGCGGCGGCATGCGCGAGAACTTCGCCGCTTGCCAAAAGGCCTTCGCCTGGTCCGACGAGACACTGACCTGGTTGGCCAGCAACGCCATCGAGGCAGCCTTTATGGACGATGCTCGCCGGGAAGAACTGCGCCAGCGACTGCTGAACCTGTAGTACGACACCACACTCCCGCCAATCCGGCGGGGGTGTGGGCTGACGGTGGCTGACGATCCTCAGGGCAGCGCCGGTACTGTGACCGTTGGCTGATCGCCGGTCAGCGACCCAAGGAAGGCCACCAATTGGGTGATGGTGGCATCGTCGAGTTCCTTACCCAACATCTCGCGCCCCATGACCGAGACGGCCTCCTCAAGGGTGGCAGCGGAGCCGTCGTGGAAGTAGGGGTAGGTCAAGGCCACGTTACGTAGTGACGCCGTTCGGAAGGCCTGGCGGTCCGCCTGATCCGAGGTGACGGCAAAGCGCCCTGGGTCATCGGAGCCAGGCACCTGAATCGGATGAAATCCGCTGTCGCTGAAATTGGGTCCTCGGTGGCAGGCGATGCAGCCTTGGTCCACAAAGGCCATCATGCCTGCCTGTTGCTCGTCCGTCAGTGCCTCATCATCCCCCATTAGATAGCGGTCGAGCGGTGCGTTGGGAGTGTTCAGGGTACGTTCGAAGCTGGCGATGGCCGCAGCGAGATGATCGGCCGAAAGCGGCTCGTCGCTGTCAGGGAAAGCGTTGCGGAATGGTGCCATGTATCCCGGCAGGGATGACAGTCGCGCCAGTGCGCCATCCAGGTCATGGGCCATCTCGACGCTGTTCTGGATGGGACCCAGGGCCTGGCTCTCCAGGTCGGGTTCGCGGCCATCCCAGAACTGCGCGGTCAGGAAACCGGTATTGAGCACCGTCGGGGAGTTTCGGTTGCCGACCTGTCCATCATGGCCCACCGCCGTGGGCAAACGGTCGGTCCAGGCCAGCGCCGGATTGTGGCAGGAGGCGCAGCTGATGTTGCTGCTCTGTGACAGCCTGGGTTCGAAGAACAGCATCTTGCCCAGCGCAATCTTCTCCGCGGTGAGGCTATTGTTCGAAGGGATCGGCGGAAGGGCGGGTAGCGGACTGAAGTACTTGCGGTAGTCGTCTGCGGTGGTGCCAGCGCTGGATGACTCGGTGGCGGCCTGGGCGTCGGCGGATGAAGCGGCATTGGCCCAGGTCGTCAGCGTCAGCACAAGGGCGCCAACCAGCAGCGACGGGGAGGCGTATCGGGTTGTTGGCATGTTCTCGTCTCGTTACTGCGTCACGGGTAACCGTCGTTGTGTCCCGCAGTGCAGCCGCTGGTCCGGCGGTCACGCTGCGAAAGAACATGGGCGCGAACCGACGGCGGCGCACGAGCCCAACGGGGCGAGCAGAGTGTCGAGTCGAACGCGCCCGCCCACGCCTGTTATTTCTAACGTGAAGACCACCGCCACTGGGGCAACGATCGTCCCGAATGGCTGCTAGGGCACGCATCTGTCGAGATTGACTGGCTGTTTGTCGGTAGTGTGAAGAGAGTTGCGACGTTGCGGACCAGCGTCGCTGGCGATAAGCCACGCGATTGAAATGACGCAGGCTTGGGGAGCAAGCGATACGGAAAGGGCTGCAGACGGTGCTGTCGAGCGCTCATGAAAAAGGCGCCCGGTAGACCGGACGCCTAGCTGATCACGTCGTGATATGGCCGACGTGCCGAGGCGTGGTGGGGAAATGAAAGAAAAGGAAAGGCGAGGAAAGGACTGGGTCGCTTGCCGACCCAGCCCCAGTCCCAGCGGCTTAGCCCTGTTCGCTGTTGGCCTGTCGGGCCGCTTCGCGGGCACGCTGCTTGGCCTCACGACGCTCCGCCATTCGGGCGACGGCGTCGGCCCCTAGGTGCGACTCACCGCGCTCCCGCGCCAGCTGCATCTGGCGTTCCCGCTCAGCAAAGCGCGCCTTTTGCTCGTCACTGAGCTTGTCATAGCAGCGCGGGCAACAGACCCCCTGCTGGTAGTGTCCACTCTGCTTGTCATCTTCAGTGATCGGCATGCGGCAGGCGTGGCACTGATCGTAGCGCCCTGGCTTGAGGTCATGGTCGACGGTGACGCGGTCATCGAACACGAAACACTCACCCTGCCACAGGGTCTGCTCCTTGGGCACGTCTTCCAGGTACTTCAGAATGCCGCCTTTGAGGTGGTAGACGTCTTCGAAGCCCTGTTCCTTGAGATAGGCGGTGGACTTTTCACAGCGGATGCCGCCGGTGCAGAACATGGCGACCTTCTTGTGGCGTGAAGGGTCCAGCGTATTTCTGACATAGTCCGGAAAGTCCCGGAAGGCCTCGGTGGAAGGGTTGATGGCGCCCTTGAAGGTGCCTACCTCAATCTCGTAATCATTGCGGGTGTCGATGACCAGCACGTCCGGGTCTTCGATCAGCGCGTTCCAATCCTTCGGTTCGACGTAGGTGCCGACGGTGTGTCGTGGGTCGATACCCTCGACCCCCATGGTGACGATTTCGCGCTTGAGCTTGACCTTGGTGCGCATGAACGGAGCTCGCTCGGTCAGTGACTCCTTGACGTCGAGCTGCGCCAGCCGCGCATCGCTGCGCAACCACGTCAGCAGGGCATCAATACTCTGACGCGGGCCAGCCACGGTGCCATTGATACCTTCGCGGGCCAGCAGCAAGGTGCCGCGGACCTGGTGATCGAGCATGACCTGAAGAAGCGGCTCGCGCAGCGCTTCGAAGTCTTCCAGAGTGACAAACTTGTACAGGGCACACACCACCAGTTTGCCGCTGTCGGCCTGGTAATCCGAAGCGCCAGTGGTGGTAGCGGTGGTAGAAGTGGTGATCCTGGTGGTCGAAGTCGTGCTATCGGTCGTCATGGGGGCCTCGTGCGAACCGGAGCGTAAATCCGGAGCAGGATGGGGGAAAATCGGAGGGGCGGGATTTTACCTCACTTGCCAACGATTTTCTAAGCCATGCCCGGTGGCCGACAGCGGGCTGCCTCGGCCAGGAGCGAAAGTTGATCCTTTTGCATCACCCTCGAGGTCACCCCTGACGTCCGCCTTGATGTCATCCTTGACGCCACTCCTGGCGGCCCCCTGTGGTGGCTGCTGGTGTCACCCCTGGCGGCGATGCTGCAGGCGTCCTCCCGCCCAGGTCTCATAGATGGCGCGATCGTCACCCATCATCATCAGCGTGAACAGCTCTTCGGAAAGGCTTCGCGTGCGGCCCATGCGCCTCGCCATCAGCGGTGAGGCCATCGGGTCGATGACCACGAAGTCCGCGTCCTTGCCTGCCGTCAGGCTGCCGATGCGGTCATCCAGCGACAGCGACACCGCATTGCCCAGCGTCAGGTCGTGGAAGCCAGCCCAGGCGGTCAGTGGCGTGCCACGCAGCTGGCCTACCTGATAGGCCGCCTTGAGGGTGGCCAGGCCCGACAGGTCGGTGCCGGCGCCGATATCGCTGGCCAGGGTCAGCTTGAGGCGCTGTTGCCTGGCGCCGGCACGGTCGAACAGGCCGCTGCCAAGAAACAGATTCGAACTGGGGCAGAAGGCGATATTGGCACCACGGTCAGCCAGCCGCTGGCGCATGCCATCGTCCAGGTGAATACCGTGGGCAAAGGTGCTGCGAGGGCCAACCAGGTCAGAAGCTTCGTAGACATGTAGATAGTCTCTGCTTCCGGGGAACAGCTCGGCGACCCAGTCCAGCTCGCCGAGATTCTCGGCCAGATGGGTCTGCAGCCATAGGCTCGGGTCGTTGCGCAGCAGGCCGCCGGCGGCATCCAGTTGGGCCCGCGTGGAGGTTGGCGCAAAACGCGGAGTGACGCTGTAGCCAAGTCGTGCTGTGCCGTGCCAGTCGCTGATCAGCCGTTCGCTGTCGCGGATGCCGCCCAGGGTGTCATCGGTCAGCGCGTCCGGAGCGTGGCGGTCCATCAGCACCTTGCCAGCCAGCATGCAGAGATCCCGGCGCCTGGCGGCGCTGAAGAAGGCGTCCACAGAGCCTGGGTGACTCGAACAGAACACCTGGGCGGTGGTGGTGCCGACCCGCATCAGCTCATCCAGAAAGACGTCGGCAATATGTTCGGCATGCTCGCGCTTGGCGAAGCGACACTCTTCGGGAAAGGTGTACTCATTGAGCCAGTCCAGCAGCTGTCGCCCGTAGGAGGCCATGATCTCGAGCTGGACATAGTGCACGTGGCTATCGATGAAGCCAGGCATCACCAGCTTGTCGCGATGATCAATGAGGGTGGTGTCGGCCGGCAGACGCGGGGCGATATGGGCGTACTCTCCGACGGCTTGGATGACGCCGCCGGACCACCATAGTGCGCCATCTTCGATGTAGCTGACGCTGCCTTCGGCGGGTGTGTCGTCATCGCCTGGGTCGGCATTGAAGCTCAGCAGCCGCGCGCGAATGACGTGATGGGCAGATGGCTGTGCCGCAACGTCTGGCTGCCGGGCAGGGCGGATGGACTCGGCGGCATGGCCGAGTGAGGAGTCAGGGGCATCCATCGGAAAACTCTCTTGTCAGTGTCGTCGCCGGCGCGGCCGGAAGGATCAGCGGTGGGCCCCATCCCTGGGGACGTTGCACGCCCGAAAGGGCGTTGGTGGCATCAGGGCATCAGGCGTTTCAGCGTCGCGCTATCGACACCTCTTGAGGTGTCGTCACGTTTCGTTGTGTCACGTCGTGGGTGGGCCAACGGTAGCAGTTCTGCCAAGGCGGCCAGCGCCACGGCGTGAGGCGTCTTGTTGCCGCCGGAGTCACCGATGGGGCAGCGCACGCGGTCGATGCGTGACGCCGCCACGCCGGCACGCTCGAGTCGACCGCGAAAACTGGCCCACTTGCTGCGTGAACCGATCAGCCCAATTGACGCAAGGTCGTCTCTTTCCAACAGTGCCGCGATCAGGGCGTAGTCCTCGCCGTGGTCGTGGGTCAGCACCAGGGCATGGCTGTGTGGCGCCAGGCCCGTGACAGCCTCGCCAGGGTCGTTCAAGCGGTGTTGATGAACGCAAGCATGGGCACCGGTACCTTCGAAGGCCGCGTCGCGACTGTCGAACCAGTCGATGCGCCATTCAAGCGGCGCCGCCAGTTCAGCGATGGCACGGCCCACGTGTCCCGCGCCGAACAGCGCTAGACGGGTCATGCTGCCAAGGTCGGTCTCCAGCAGTACATTGACGAAACCGCCGCAACACTGGCCGCTGCGACCGCCCAGGGGAAAGGCTTCCAGGCTCATGCCTGCCTGACCCTGAGCCAGCCGCTCGCGGGCGCTGGCGATCAGTTGCCACTCGAAGGTGCCGCCGCCCAGGGTGTCATGCAGGCTGTCCGGGGTGATCACCATCTTGGCGCCCGGCTCCCGCGGTGTGGAGCCAAGGCTGGTGACCTGGGTGGCCAGAACGAAGGGCTGGCCAGCCGCCTTGAGCCTTGCCAGGGCGTGGTACCAGGGCTCCTTGTCCGGTCCGGCGTGGGCGGTCATGGTGATGTGTCTCCTGACGGGGCGCCTGGACTTGCCTGGGCTGTTCGCAGGGCTGTGCTAGCGGCGATGTGACGTGCCTTGCGCGCGGCCTGCATGACCCGCTCCGGTGTGGCCGGGGTGTCCAGGCGCACCGCATGGCGGTAGTCGGTCAGGCTCGCCAGGGCGTCGCGCAGGGCACACCACACCGACATGCCAAGCATGAAGGGAGGTTCACCCACCGCCTTGGAGCGGTAGATACTGGCCATGGAATTGGGATGTCCCTCCATCAGCTGTACCTTGAAGGTGGCGGGCAGGTCTCCATAGGCGGGAATCTTGTAGGTAGCAGGGCCGAATGAGGTCAGCTGACCACTGTCATTCCACTTGAGCTCTTCGCTGGTCAGCCAGCCCATGCCCTGGATGAAACCACCTTCCACCTGGCCGACATCGATGGCCGGGTTCAAGGAGTCGCCTACGTCATGCAGGATGTCGACCCGGTCGACCTGGTATTCCCCGCTCAAGGTGTCGACCGATACCTCGGCCACGGCGGCACCAAAGGCAAAGTAGTAGAAGGGCCGACCCTGCCCACTGTGGCGATCGTAGTGGATCAGCGGCGTCGCGTAGAAGCCTTTCTCTGACAGCGAGACGCGTCCGAGATAGGCGTCCTGAATCAGCGTGCCCCAGGCGATTCGCTGCTCGCTGCCGGCAATACCCGCGATAAGTTCACCCCGCTCCAGGCGCATTCCCTGGCGGTCGAGCTGGTAGTGCTCGGCGGCGAAGTCAAACAGGCGCTGCTTGAGCTTGTCGGCTGCGTCCCTCGCCGCCTGACCATTGAGGTCGGCACCGCTGGACGCTGCCGTGGGCGAGGTATTGGGAACCTTGTCGGTGCGGCTGGCACTGATACGTACGCTGGACAGCTCGAGGCCCAGCTCGCGGGCGACCACCTGACAGATCTTGGTGTGCAGGCCCTGGCCCATCTCGATGCCACCGTGATTGATCAGCACACTGCCATCGGTATACACGTGCAGCAGGGCACCCGCCTGATTGAGGTGCTGGGCGGTGAACGAGATGCCGAACTTGACCGGCGTCAGCGCCAGTCCTTTGCGGATCACCGGGCTTCGCGCATTGAAGTCGGCAATGGCGCGGCGCCTGGCCCAGTAGTCGCTGTCCGCCTCCAACCGTTCAACCAGTGTATGCAGCAGCGCGATCTGGTCTACCGTCTGGCCATAGTGGGTGGTGTCGCGGCCCTGGCGATAGAAGTTGCGCTTGCGCACGGTCAGCGGGTCTTCCCCGACCTGCCGGGCAATGTCTTCCATGGCGGCCTCGATGACCATCATGCCCTGGGGGCCGCCAAAGCCGCGAAACGCGGTGTTGGACGCGGTATGGGTGCGGGCTCGATGGCCCGTGACTCTGGCCTGTCCGAGCGAATAGGCATTGTCGGCGTGGAACATTGCACGGTCGACGATGGCGTCAGACAGATCCGGGGAGTAGCCGCAATCGCCGGTAACGCTGATGTCCCCCCCGCTGATCACTCCCGCGGCGTCGATGCCCAGGCGATAGCGGTTATGGAAGGGGTGGCGCTTGCCGGTGACCTTCATGTCATCGCCACGGGGCAGGCGAATACGGCAGCTCTTGCCGGTTCTTCGCGCCACCAGGGCCGCCAGGCATGCCCAGGGAGACGCCTGCGTCTCCTTGCCGCCAAAGCCGCCGCCCATGCGCCTCACCTCGACGGTGACCGCATGGAACGGAATATTCAGCACTTCCGCGATCAGCTTCTGTGTTTCGCTGGGATGCTGGTTGGAGGTGTGGACCATTACCCCTTCGTCTTCGGTAGGGTGTGCGACGCAGGCCTGTCCTTCGAGATAGAAGTGCTCCTGGCCGCCGATAAATTGCTCGCCCTCTACCACATGGTGGGCGTCGGCCAGCGCCGCTTCCCAGTCACCGCTTTGCTGACGATGGGTGGGGCGCACCAGATCGCCAGCGTCGACCGCAGCCATCGGATCGAGAGACACTGGCAGCTCATCGATCTCGATGCGGGCCTTGGTAACGGCCTGTCGGGCAGCGCGATGGCTGGTGGCAGCCACGCAGAACATGACCTGGCCGGCGTAGAGCACTTCCTGGTCTGCCATGATCGGGTCGCCAGGGAAGACCGGACCAATATCGGTGTGACCCGGCACGTCGGCAACGCTGATGACATCGACCACGCCAGGCGCCCGCCGCACCTCGTCAAGGTGCATGGCGGTGATGCGCCCGTGAGCCTTGGGCGAGAGGCCCACGGCCAGGTGCAGGGCGTCGGAAGGCAATGCCAGATCATCGATATAAGCGGCTCGCCCAGTGACATGTTTCACGGCACTCTCGTGACGGGCGGACGAGCCAGAAAAACCGTGGGCAGCGGTGGCATCGGCGTTGTGGCGCTCCGTCGTATCGGACGGAGGTGTCGGCAGATCAGTGAGCGTACGCATGAAGCATCACCTCCGTGGCGAGGGTGTCGGAATGGTCACGAGCATCAGTGGATGACGGATCCGGGGACGTCGCGTCCTGGGCTGCCCCCTGGGCAGAGGATGCGATCACCAGCAGCAGTCGCTCGAGCAGGGCGGCGGCGGCATCTTGACGATACTCGCTGCTTCCTCGCACGTCGCTCATGGGCGTAAAGTCCTGGGCCAGGGCCTCGCTGACTGCGCCAAGACTCGCGCTGTCCGCAGGCTTACCCTCAAGGGCGGCCTCGGCGCCCGTGGCCCTGGCGGGAATGGCGGCCATGCCACCGAAGGCCAGGCGAACATCGGCCAGGCGCCCGCCGACCACGCGCCAGGAAAAGGCGCCCAACACTGCCGAGATGTCATCTTCCCGACGCTTGGACAGCTTCCACACCTTCAACTGCTGATCGTTAGCCAGATGGGGCAGGAAAATGGCTTCCAGCACCTCATCGTCACCCAGGGCGGTATCCCGGTAACCCAGGAAGAACTCGCTGGCGGCCAGGGTCCGGCTGCCGCCGGGCCCGGTCAGCCGCAGTCGTGCATCCAGCGCCAGCAGTACCGGCGGGGTATCGCCGATGGGCGAGGCGTTGGCGACGTTGCCACCGAGGGTGCCGCGGTTGCGCACCTGGCCAGAGCCCAGGCGATGCAGCAGATGGGCAAAGGCGGGGTAGTGCTCGGCAAAGAGTGGCTCCAGGCGTGAGTAGGTCACCGCAGCGCCAATCCACACGCCGCTGCGACCCAAGTCGTCGGCCGCAGATTCGACGGTCAGAAGCTCTGCAACGCGAGTCACATCAATGACCTGTGGAAGATCCTTGAGCTGTTGCGTCACCTCGAGCCATAGATCGGTACCGCCCGCGACCAGCCGTGCCTTGGGGAAGCGCTGACGCAGAGCCACCAGGTCAGCCAGGCTGCGGGGCTGGTAGAAGCCGGAGGCGTTCGTTGTCTCAGCCCCGCTTGTCTCAGCACCGCTTGAAGCAACGTTGCGCTGGTTGGGAGTCGCGCCAGGGCCACCCACGTCGGTGGCAAGGGCGTCGGCCAGGGTCAGGTCGTCGAGCCAGGCAGGACGGAAGCCCGGAGTGTCGTGCATGGCCAGGGCGGCATCTCGAATCGGCCGGTATCCGGTGCAGCGACACAGGTTGCCGCCCAGCGCGGCTTCCAGCCGCTGTGGGGTCAGCGGGGCGGGCTGCTGGCGTTGATGCTCGTGCAGGGTGAACAACGACATGACGATGCCCGGCGTGCAAAAGCCGCACTGACTGCCGTGGTGCTCGACCATGGCCGCCTGGCAGGGATGGAGCTCGTCGCCATGGGAGATTCCTTCGACGGTCACCAGGTGACGACCGGACAGCTGATGGGCCGGCATGATGCAGGCGTTGGCACTGTGATAGTGCAGGCGGCCGTCGGCATCCACTTCACCGATGGCGACGGTACAGGCACCGCAGTCTCCGGAGGCACAGCCTTCCTTGGTGCCCGTCTGGTTCAGCCGTTCGCGCAGCAGATCAAGGACGCTGAGATGGGGCTCGGCATCCACGTGCTGCATCCGGCCATTGAGGTAGAAACTGATCATGGCTAGAGGTCCCGCTTTGGCGTTGTCATTATCGTTGGACAGTAGGGCGCACGAGGCGTCCTGTCGTGGGGCTTGCGATCTTCGGTCGATGTCGCCTTGGTGTTGCTAGCGTCGGTCTGTTTAGCTCAGGTCTGTTTAGCCCGGGTCTGTTTAGCTCGGGTCTGTCTGGCGTCTGCCTATCTGGCTTCGGGCCATCACTTCTTGATGTATCACTCTTGGATGTATCAATCTTCGATGCATCACATTTTGGTGTATCAACCTTGGACTCTGCTTTCCTAGACCCTGCTTTCGTGGATCGGGGTCCCTTGCGCCCCTATGTAAAGAAAGTGGTGTATAGGGAAATGGTGCAAAGGAGATGGCTGAGCCGGGTCTTGTCAGCAGCAATGTTGTTATTCTTGACCAATCGGTCAGCTTCTTCAAGGTGAAGGAGTGAAATTTGCTTAGGACTGCCGTTTGGCGTTAGTTCGACAACGACATGACAGGGCAGCCATGCATCACCCACAGACCTGTGTCGAATTGCCAGTCCCTGACCCTTCAGGCACTCTTTTACGGCGCGTTGTCCTGATCAGGCGTGACGTGGGTTCACGCCAAGGGCGGCGGTTTGTCAACGACCGGGATGAGCATGGGATCACAGCTGGATGATGCAGCGCTCGACAGGGCGCTCGACACCGAAGGCGGCGCCATACGCCAGCGCAACGAGCGCGAGATACTCGACGCAGCCGAGCGGGTGTTTTCTCGCCACGGCTACCGGGGTGCCAGTCTCAAGCTGATCGCGGAAGAGGCGGGGCTGCCAAAGTCCAATATCCTCTATTACATGGGCAGCAAGAAGGCACTCTACGTGCGTCTGCTGGAAGGCGTGATGGAGCGCTGGAACACCATGCTCGACGATATTTCTGTCGAGGACGATCCCGCCGAGGTGCTCAGCGCCTTTATTCGCTCCAAGATGGAGATGTCTCGCCGTTATCCCGAGGCCTCGCGGCTATTTGCCGGTGAGATCCTGCAAGGGGCTCCCTTTCTGCAGGACTTCCTGCGTGGCGAGCTGCGTGACTGGGTCGAGGGCCGGGCCGAGGTGTTCCGTCAGTGGGCCGAGCGCGGCCTGATGGACCCCGTGGACCCGGTGTCGCTGATCTTTCTGATCTGGTCGGCGACGCAGCACTACGCGGACTTCGAAGCTCAGGTGGCCGGTATCACCGGCCATGAGCACTTCACCGACGACGACATGCAGCGCGTTACCGACTTTCTCGTCCAGGTCGTTCTGAAAGGGTGTGGAGTGGTGTCGGCACCCACAGGGCACTGAATGGCTGCGTGCCCTGGGACGCCGGCATGGTGACTCGCGATGGTTACTGCGCGGTGGCCAGCATGATCGCCGACAGTACCGCTGATACCCACATCGCGGGCTTGATCTGAGCGGCCTTGCCGGTGGCCAGCTTGATCAGAACGAAGCTCATGAAGCCGAACGCAATTCCGAGCGTGATGGAGTAGGTCAGCGGCATCAGAATGATGGCCAGAAAGGCAGGAAAAGCGTCCTCGAAGCGACTCCAGTCGATCTTGCCGATGGGAGCCATCATGAACAGGCCGACCAGAACCAGGGCTGGCGACGTGGCGATGCCCGGAACCAGAGAGAGCAGTGGCGACAGGAACAGGAAGGGCAGAAACAGCGCCGCAATGACCAGCGCCACCAGCCCGGTACGTCCTCCTTGGGCGACGCCAGCGCCTGACTCGATAAAGGTCTGGGCTGCGCTGGTGCCCAGTGGTGCCGCGATCATCGAGGCAAACGCATCGACGGTCATCGAGCGTTTGAGGTTACGAGGATTGCCGTTGGCATCCTTGAGGCCCGCCGATTCCGACAGCGCCATGAAGCAGGACAGGGCGTCAAAGAAGTTGGTGAACAGCATCACGAAGATAAACGGCAGATAGGCGACCTTGAGAGCGCCGAGCACATCGACCTTGCCCAGGGCAGAGAAGTCCGGCCACGCCGCCAGTCCTTGCCACACCACCACGACCTCGTCTCCCCACAAGCGGCCCAGGGGCAGCGCCAGCAACGTCGTGGCCGCGATGCCAAGAATCAAGGCGCCGTTGAAGCCCCGGATGACCAGCACCGCAGTGATGATCAGGCCCGCGAGGAAGGTGACCAGCAGCGCATCCAGGTGTCCCAGGCTCACGAGTGTGGCCGGACTGGCCACGATGAAGCCGGCATTCTTGAAACCAATGAAGGTAATGAACAGGCCGATGCCACAGGTGATGGCGTAGCGCAGTGACGCCGGAATGGCGTCGATGATGGCCTCGCGGACGTTGAACATGGCCAGGACCGCGAACATGACGCCGGACCAGAAGACGCAGCCAAGTGCCACCTCCCAGGACAAGCCGGCTCCCAGTACCAGGGTGTAGGTGAACAGCGCATTCATGCCCATACCCGGTGCGACCAGAATCGGGTTACGGGCGTACAGCGCCATCGCCAGGCTGCTGAGACTGCTGATGACCACGGTGGCTGACAGGGCAGCGGAAAAGGGGATGCCCGCGTCTGACAGAACCGCCGGGTTGACCACGATGATGTACATCCCGGCCAGGAAGGTAGCGATACCGGCCAGAATCTCGGTTTTAACCGAACTACCGCGTCGGGTCACGTTGAAGAATCGGTCGAGCAACGCCCCCAGACCGCTGGAGTCGGAAGGGCAGGATCTTTCGCGGTCTGTTGTCTGGGGTTCTGCGATTGATGGTTCTGCGGGCGATGAACCGGGATCACTCATGGCGGGGTCCTCTTGTCGTTGTCATGGCCATGGGGTGCAAATCTGACCGTTCGGTCAGGCGCTAAGCGTAGACAAAGATGCGCCGTCATGGCAACAAACTCTGGGCGTAAATGTATACAAAATCCTTGCCGAAGAGAGCTGCAAGGCTGTCGTGCTATGATCCGCGTCCGCGCGGCGCCACGCCGCTGAGCCAGCCGCTGAGCCACTTCCCCTGCCGACGGAGCTGTCTTGATGTCCTTGCTCCCGCCACTGCCGATCGACGAACGTCTGCCCGAGCTGCGTCGCGCGCTGGAGGCAGATAACCGCGCGATGCTGGTCGCGCAGCCCGGGGCGGGCAAGACCACGCGGGTGCCGCTGGCGCTGCTGGAGTCGGACTGGTGTCGTGGTGACAGCGGTCGGGGCAAGCTGCTGCTGCTGGAGCCCCGGCGGGTTGCAGCCCGTCTCGCCGCCAGCCACATGGCAGACCTGCTCGGAGAGGTGCCTGGCCAGACCGTAGGCTATCGCATGCGTGGTGAGAGCTGCGTGGGTCCAGATACGCGGCTCGAGGTGGTGACCCAGGGGGTGCTGTCCAGAATGTTGCAGGACGATCCTTTGCTCGACGGTGTGACTGGCATTGTGTTTGACGAATTTCACGAACGCAGCCTCGAGGCGGATCTCGGTCTGGCACTGGCTCTGGACGTCCAGCAGGGGCTGCGTGAAGACCTGCGGCTGCTGGTGATGTCGGCCACGCTTGATGTCACGGCATTGTCACGGGTACTGGGCGACGACGTCAGCGTGGTTGACTGCCCAGGACGGCAGTACCCGGTCACGACCCTGTATCGGCAGGCCCCGTCGCGGCTGTCGGCGGAAGAGCACCAGGGGCGTGTCGTGCTGGAAGCACTGGCGGCAAAGAGTGCGGCGGGCGAAGAGGGCGCAGCGGACCAGGCGGCGGACATACTGGTGATCTTGCCCGGCGTGGCGGAGATCGAGAGGCTATCTCGCTGGCTGTCCCAGCGGCTCGATCAGGTCGCGCTGGTGCCGCTCCATGGACGGCTGCCGCTGGATGCTCAGCGGGCTGCCCTAAAACCACGGGCGGACGGCCTGCGCCGGGTGGTGCTCGCCACCGCGATTGCCGAGTCCAGCGTCACCGTGGACGGCGTGCGCACGGTGATCGATGCCGGGCAGCAGCGGGTGCCGGTGTTTGTGCCTCGCACGGGGCTGACTCGGCTGGAGACCCGGCGTGTCAATCGGGCCAGCGCCGACCAGAGGCGAGGACGAGCGGGGCGCCAGGGGCCAGGGCGTTGTTATCGCCTGTGGGCGGAAGAGCAACCGTTACCACCCCACGGTGAGCCGGAGATCCTGCAGGCAGATCTATCCTCGTTGGCCTTCGAGCTCGCCCGTTGGGGAGTGAAGGACGCGACCCAGCTTGCCTGGGTCACGCCGCCGGGGCGCGCCTCGCTGAAGGCCGGTCGCCAGCTGCTGCGACAGCTCGAGCTCAGTGATGAGCGGGATGGGCTGACGCCGCTGGGTCGTGCCGCTGGCCGTTGGCCCACGTCGCCCCGTCTAGCGGGGATGCTGGAGCGGGCGAGCCAGCGTGACGAGGCCTCGCTGGCCCTTGCCTGCGCGCTAGCCGCCTGGCTTGAAGGGCGTCAGGGTAACGGCCGTCAGGTGGACCTCGAAGCGGTGTTCGCCGAGTTACTCAATGACTCACGCCCAGACCCCCACTGGCAGCGAGAAGCCAAGCGGCTGTGTGCTCGCGCGGGTGTCTCGCTGTCTGCAGCGAAACGGGCGGGTGACGGCGCGCTGGCTCGCATGCTGTTGCACGCGTTTCCCGATCGGGTGGCTCAGCAGGTGGCGGCGGGGCGGTTTCGACTGCGCTCTGGCGGGCTGGTGACGTTGCCCCAGGATCAGCCCCTGGCCCATGCCCCCTGGCTAATCGCGGTGGAGCTTGACGGTCGCGCCCGGGAGGGCAGGCTGTATCGGGCAGTGCGCACCGATGAGTCGGCCCTGGTGGCCCAGTGGCCGATACTGTCCGAGTGGCGTGAACGGGTCGAATGGAACGCGGACGCGGGGCGCCTCGAGGCAGAACAGGTACGGGGTATCGACGCGCTGGTGCTGGCGCGCCGTCCGATGCAGGGCCCCCCAGGCCCCGCTGCCTGTCGTCAGGCGTTGCTGCAGGCCATCCACGACGCCGAACGCCTGCCGCTCAATGACGCCGCCGAGGCGCTGCGGCGGCGGGTGGCGTTGCTGCGTCAAAGCCACGATGGTCAGTGGCCTGCGCTGGACGATGAAACCTTGAAAGCTGAGCTGGACGAGTGGTTGGGGCCCCATCTGGAGGGACTGACGCGGATGGAGCAGGTGCATGCCTTGCCGTGGGAGCAGCTACTGCGCGAGCGCTTGCCCTGGCCGCTGGCCAGTCGTCTGGACGAATTGGCGCCGACCAGGTTGACGCTGCCCAGTGGCGACAGCGCTTCCCTGCGCTATGAATGCGAGGGATGGGTCGGGCAAGCCGCTGAGGCGAACCCGTCTCAACCGTCTTCTCAACACCTTGCGCAACAGCCAGATGATGGGTCTGGCGAGGCGTATCGTGTGGTGCCGGTGCTCGCCGCAAAACTCCAGGCGCTGTTCGGCTGGCAACAGACGCCACGGATCGCCGAAGGACGGGTGCCGGTGCGTGTCGAGTTGCTGTCCCCGGCCCGTCGCCCCCTCGCCACGACTATGGATCTCGCGAGCTTCTGGCGCAATGTCTATCCCGAGGTGCGCAAGGAGAACCGCGGTCGATATGCCAAGCACCCCTGGCCTGAGGATCCGCTGACGGCTCAGGCGACCTCGCTGACCAAGGCACGCCTGGGCAAGACGTGAAGGCACCACCTGGCGGCTGACGTCGGTGGGCAGGGCTAGAGGGCCCGATGGCCGCAGGAGCTGTCAATGGTGAGTGCTCAGGGCAATCCGCGTACCGTGGGCGATGACCTCCGCCAAGGGCGCCGGGGACGTCGTCTGACCGACCATTTCGTCGGTGACCTCTGCCCAGGTCAGGGTGGCGTGGGTGAACCCCAGTGGAGCGAGAGTGCGACTGATCCACGCGGTGCCGGTAAAACGCCAAGGGTCACCCGCGTCATCGACCAGCAGCGCCATCTGATCGTCGAGGTGAATCCTGACCAGATAAAAGCCCATATCGATGGAATGGATCTCGATGGTGGGGGAACGGTCCGTCAGCGCCGTCAGGCCTGTCAGGGTCAGGGTGTCGGGAAGCGAGTGGACGGCGGATGTGGCGTCCGCGGGGAGATCGCTGGTGCGGTCCTCGGAGAATGGCATGATCGTCTCTCTCTCTGTGGGTGGCGTCGTGCGTGGGTGGCGTCGTGCGTGGGTGGCGTCGTGCGTGGCTGGCGTCTTGTGCGCGCCCGGCGTTGAGGTATCTCTCTTTTACTGTCGACCTGTTCCACTGTCGCCTGGTGATACTGTCCCGGCCTTGTCACGATGAAGGGCTCCGGGGCTGGGCTGGTGGATGGCCATGGGCTGGGTAGAGGCTGTCAGCGACAGCCAATAATGGGATTCAAGTGATTTTTTGCATAGTATGTGTACAGGAAATGTACATGCCTGGTCGCATGGGCGCCACTCCGTCATCCACCCGGTAGCCACCTGGCACGACCTTGATCACGGTCGCAAGAGAGCGCTGAGGCGTTGACAGTCGTGCGCCCTGTCGCCACCATCGCCGGCTTTGCCGAATCTGTCCTGCCTGGCGTGGCGAGAAGTGGCATCGGTATCGACGTCTCGCGATCATGCGCCACGTGATCACCAGCTCTGTCAGCATACGCCCAGTCACCACAAGCCCAGTCACCAAGAGTCATGCCCATGGGGAACACCCTGACGCCCAAGCAACTGCAATCACTGGTCGAGACCCTCGACCGCGAGGCTAGAGCCAGTGACCAGTGGGGCAACGTCGCCAGCTACATTCCTGAACTGGCGTGCATCGACCCCCAGCAGTTTGCCATCAGCATCTGTACCTGCGATGGGCGTGAATATCACGCAGGTGATGCCCACACCGGCTTCTCGATCCAGAGCGTCTCGAAGGTCTTCACCCTGGCCCTAGCGCTTGGACGACTGGGGGCAGGCCTGTGGGAGCGGGTCGGGCGGGAGCCCTCCGGGCGTGCCTTTAACTCCATCGTCCAGCTGGAGATGGAAGACGGCATCCCGCGCAACCCGTTCATCAATGCCGGTGCCATCGTCACCACCGACGCAGTGCTCGGGCGCAATGCGCCTCGAGACACCCTGGGAGAGATTCTGCGCTTTCTGCGCGAAGCCTCCGGCGACGATGACATCCATATCAATGAGCAGGTGGCCCGCTCGGAACACGCCACCGGGGACCGCAACTTCTCGCTGGCCTATTTTTTGCGTTCCTGCGGCAACCTCACCAACGACTGTGACCGGGTGCTCGGCACCTATTTCCACCACTGTGCGATCGAGATGTCCACCGCCCAGCTGGCGCGGGCGACCCGATTTCTGTGCGGCGGCTTCGAAGGTCAGCGGATGATCGGTATCGAGCGGGTCAGGGCCATCAACGCGCTGATGATGACCTGTGGTCACTACGACGGCTCCGGCGACTTTGCTTATCGCGTCGGGTTTCCGGGCAAGAGCGGCGTCGGCGGTGGCATCATGGCGGTCGTCCCTAACGTTGCGTCCATTGCGGTGTGGTCTCCCGGGCTCGACCGTTATGGCAATTCGCTCAAGGGCACGGCCGCACTGGAAGGCCTGTCGAAGGCGACCGGCTGGTCCGTGTTTGCCTGAAGGATGGCCCCATGGACCAAGATCCATCGTTACAAGGAGCCTGACATGGCCACATCGAATGCCTCTGCATGTCCCTGCGGAAGCGGCCTGGCACTCGCCGACTGCTGTCAGCCACTGCACCAGGGAGGTACGGCGACCAGTCCCGAGGCGCTGATGCGCTCCCGTTATAGTGCCTTCTCGCTGGGGCTCGATGACTATCTGCGCCACAGCTGGCACCCGGACTGCTGCCCACAGGAGATGGGCACCTCAGACACCTGCTGGAAGCGTCTTGAGGTCCTGGACAGCGGTGAAGAGGGCGATGCGGGCTGGGTGCACTTTCGTGCCACCTTCGCAGACGGACCGCGTGCACGGCAGCGCTGGGGAGTGCTGGAAGAGCGCTCACGCTTCGTTCGTTACCAGCAGCGCTGGGTCTACCTGGATGGTGAGCCCAGTGTCACCAGACTCAAGCCGGGACGTAATGACAGCTGCCCCTGTGGCAGTGGGCGGAAGTTCAAGCAATGCTGCGCCTGACCTCCATGGTCGTTGCATCGAGGGTGCTCGCTGCGGCGGCATGTTGGGCGTTTCGGCTAAAGGCATCCGCTGCATGTCTCTATCCCACAGCAACTATCCCACAGCAACGCAAAAGGCCGCACTCGGGCGGCCTTTTGCATGTTGGCGGTCGGCATAGGTGCCGCGCCGCAGGTGCTCAGTCCTTGAGCATCGGCAGGTCGAGGCCGTTTTCGCGGGCGCATTCCTTGGCGGACTCGTAACCGGCGTCGGCGTGGCGCATGACGCCGCTGGCCGGGTCGTTGCGCAGGACGCGGGCCAGGCGAGCATCGGCGTCATCGGTGCCATCGGCAACGATGACCACGCCCGCGTGCTGCGAGAAGCCCATGCCGACACCGCCGCCGTGGTGCAGTGACACCCAGGTCGCGCCGCCGGCCGTGTTGGCCAGGGCGTTCAGCAGCGGCCAGTCGGATACCGCGTCGCTGCCGTCCATCATCGCTTCGGTTTCGCGGTTGGGGCTGGCAACGGATCCTGAATCCAGGTGGTCGCGACCAATCACGACGGGGGCCTTGAGCTCGCCGTTCTTGACCATCTCGTTGAAGGCGCGGCCAAGACGAGCCCGGTCCTTCAGGCCGACCCAGCAGATACGCGCGGGCAGTCCCTGGAAGCTGATGCGCTCGCGGGCCATGTCGAGCCAGTTGTGCAGGTGCTCATCGTCGGGGATCAGCTCCTTGACCTTGGCGTCGGTCTTGTAGATGTCCTCCGGGTCGCCGGACAGGGCTGCCCAGCGGAAGGGACCGATGCCCTGGCAGAACAGCGGGCGAATATAGGCCGGTACGAAGCCGGGGAAGTCGAAGGCGTTGTCGACGCCTTCTTCCTGGGCCATCTGACGAATGTTGTTGCCGTAGTCGAAGGTCGGCACGCCCATCTTCTGGAACTCGAGCATGGCGCGAACATGCACCGCCATGGACGCCTTGGCGGCCTTGACGACCACGTCCGGCTCGGACTTGCCGCGGGCGACGTATTCGTCCCAGGTCCAGCCAGCAGGCAGGTAGCCATGCAGCGGGTCATGGGCGCTGGTCTGGTCGGTCACCATGTCTGGCTTGACGCCACGCTTGACCAGTTCCGGCAGCACCTCGGCAGCGTTGGCACACAGGCCAATGGAAACCGCCTTGCCCTCGCTGGTGTAGCGAGCGATGCGTGCCAGGGCGTCGTCCAGGTCGCTCGCCTGCTCGTCCAGGTAGCGGGTGCGCAGGCGGAAGTCTAGGCTGGACTGCTGGCATTCGATGTTCAAGGAGCAAGCGCCGGCCAGGGTGGCGGCCAGCGGCTGAGCGCCGCCCATGCCACCGAGGCCAGCGGTCAGCACCCAGCGGCCCTTGAGGTTGCCGCCATAGTGCTGGCGGCCTGCCTCGACGAAGGTTTCGTAGGTGCCCTGGACGATGCCCTGGGAGCCGATGTAGATCCACGAGCCCGCGGTCATCTGGCCGTACATCATCAGGCCTTTCTTATCGAGCTCGTTGAAGTGCTCCCAGTTGGCCCATGCCGGCACCAGGTTGGAGTTGGCGATCAGGACGCGTGGGGCATCCTTGTGGGTCGGAATGACCGCCACCGGCTTGCCGGACTGGATCAGCAGGGTCTGGTCGTTCTCCAGGCGCTTGAGCACCTCGACGATCTTGTCGAAGCACTCCCAGGTACGTGCCGCGCGACCAATGCCACCGTAGACCACCAGGTCTTCAGGACGCTCTGCCACGTCCGGATGCAGGTTGTTCATCAGCATGCGCAGCGCCGCTTCGGTCAGCCAGCTCTTGCAGGACAGCTCGGTGCCGGTGGGCGCGGCGATCTTGCGGGTCGGGTCGTGACGATCGTTCTTGGGGGGTGTGATCTGGTTCATGGGGTCACCTTGAATGTGGACAGATAGGGGGAAACGATGGCTCGGTCAGTGGTCCGACCGGGTCAGCTGGTGGACCAGTCGTGCGGCAAGGCGTGCGGTGCGCTGGTCAATGTCATACGCCGGGTTGACCTCCGCGATATCGATCAGGCGGAGCTTGCGTGAACGGCGCAGGAATTCGAGGATCGGTTCCAGGTGGGTCAGGATGACCCCGCGTGAGGCGGGAGCACTGACCCCGGGAGCATCGCTAGCCGGGAACACATCCATGTCGATGCTCAGGTAGACGTGATCGCAGTCGGCGACCAGGCGCTGGACATCGCGCTTGATGAAGGCAATGCGGCTATCGCGAAATTCGCGGTCTTCCACCACCAGCGTCTTCAGGCGAGACGCCGTATGGAACAGGGCGCGGGTGTTGGCAGCCTGGCTGACGCCAAGGCAGGCGTAGCGAAATGGCCATCGACGGTTGGAGCAATCGGCGGCGATCTGGGCGAACGGGGTGCCCGAGGACGTCAGCTCGCTGGGATCGCGCAGGTCAAAGTGGGCGTCGAGATTGATGATCGCCACGCAGGACCGACGCTGCTGCTGTGCCAGATGATCCGACAGCCCACGCCAGCTGGCGTAGGCCACCTCATGACCACCGCCCAGCACGACCGGCAGATGGCCTCGATCAAGCAGCTCGGTCAGGTGCTCTCCCATGCGCTGCTGGGCATGCTCCAACCCGTCGCCGTGGCAGGCCACGTCGCCGGCATCGTAGACGGGGGTGTCATGGTGCCAGGCCATGGGGCCCAGCGCCTGGCGGATGGCGGTCGGGCCTGCTGCAGCGCCGATACGGCCCTTGTTGCGCGCCACCCCGGCGTCGCTGGCAAAGCCGGTCAGTACGGTGCCCGCAGCGGCATCCGTGTGATAGGCGGTTATCCGCTGGTGCCAGCGCTCGCTATTCGGCTCCGGGTCGATACGCCCTTGCCACAGGCTCATGTCCGGCGTGGCATGGTCTGGCTTGATCACGGCAGCTTGATCATCCATGGGTCAGCACTCCTTCCAGCACGCGATGCCTGAGTCTTCCTGGCTGAACGGCGTAGGCCAGTTCCGCGGGTCGTTGTACGTCCCACACGCACAGGTCGGCGATGGCCCCTACGGTGATACGCCCAAGACCCGCCGTGCCGATGGCCGTGGCGGCGTGGGCGGTCATGCCGGCCAGGGCTTCCTGGGGTGTCAGCCGCAGCAGCGTGCAGGCCATGTTGAGCATCAAGGTCGGCAGCATGATGGGGGAGGTGCCAGGATTGGCATCCGATGCCACCGCCATGGCAACGCCCGCGCGGCGCATGGCATCGATGGGCGGATGCTGGGTCTCACGTAGCGTGTAGAACGCCCCCGGCAGCAGGACGCCCACCGTGCCGGCCTCGGCCATGGCGGCGATGCCGGCGTCGTCCAGGTATTCAATGTGGTCGGCAGACAGGCCGTGGTGTTCGGCGACCAGGGATGCGCCGCCCGACAGCGATAGCTGTTCCGCATGAGCCTTGACCGGCAGGCCGAGTGCCCGAGCCGCCTCGAACACGCGCAGACACTGCTCCCGCGAGAAGGCGATACGCTCGCAGAAGACATCCACCGCATCGACCAGGCCTTCGGCGCGGGCCGCGGGCAGAATCTCGTTGCATACCAGGTCGATGTAGCCGTCGGCATTGCCGTGATGTTCCGGCGGCAGGGCGTGGGCCGCCAGCAGGGTGGTGCTCACCCGTACCGGCAGTTCGCGGCCAAGGCGGCGAGCGACCCGCAGCATTTTCAGCTCGTCGTCGGTCGACAGTCCGTAGCCGGACTTGATCTCCACGCTGGTCACACCGTCGTCGATCATGGCGCCAAGGCGCGTTGCGGCTGTCGTGAACAGTGCCGCTTCATCGGCGTCTCGGGTGGCCTTTACGGTGCCAAGGATACCGCCGCCACGTCGCGACATTTCCTCATAGGAAGCGCCTTCAAGGCGCAGCTCGAACTCGTCGCTACGCTGGCCGCCGTAGACCAGGTGGGTGTGGCAGTCGATCAGGCCTGGCGTCATCACACCGCCACTGCCCATGTCGATGCAGTCAGCCTGTTGTGCCTGATCCAGGCTATCCATGGCGCCCATGGCAGCGACGCGTCCGTCCTCGACCTTGACCCAGTAGCGTCCTGGCTGGGTGGTCAGGCCATCAAATAGGCTGAGGTCGCGCCACAGGCGTGAAGGGTGTTGGGGTTGGGATGTAGTAGCCATGAAGAGCTCCCGTGTCGTAATGTATATACAAATAAGCGGTCTGGAGTCTTTCGTCAAGCCAGGCGTTCGCTTGTCAGGTCCTGTCCTTTGGCTAGGAGTAGAGCGCTAAGTCACGGAAAGCGTAAGAGAAAGGCAGGCTCTGGAAGATCTGATGGGTGCGACTTATGGGTTGGCTTAGACCATGGTCTAGAGCGAAACAATGGTCCCTGCGGGGCGAATAATCGGCAGGGCGGAAGCGGCGCCATAACGGCGCAAGAACGGCGCAAGAACGCTAGGAGAGGACGTGAATCATGGGCGGCTTATGGATCTTATTGGACTATAGTCTAAAGGCGGTCTTTGGTGGTGTTTTGCCACTATAGCGTCATAGCTGTATATACAAACTACGTGACGCATCGCGACGTCGACGACACTCCTGCGAGGCTTCCTCCATGGCGACGACTCCACACTCTTCAGCCAGCCGGCAATCGCCCGGGCTGCTGCTGTTCAAGCTGCTGGTACCCAGTGCCATCGGCATCTTCATCTTCTTCATTCCGGTGACCTGGGCAGGGCGCACAACCATACCGCTGGATCATCTGGTGACGGCGGCTCGCGCGGGTCTCGGCGATGGGGCGAGGTACTATGCGCTGGCGCTGATTGTGGCTGGCGCCGCCTATCCGTTGATCAAGGGCGAGTGGCGGCGCAGCGCGACCGATATCGTGTTTACCGTGCTCAAGCTCCTGGGCGTCGTGGCGGCGGTGCTGACCATGACCTCCGCTGGCCCCGCATTGCTGCATCAGCCGGACATGCTGCCGTTCCTGTATGACAAGCTGGTCATTCCGGTCGGGTTGATCGTACCCATTGGCGCGATCTTTCTGGCGCTGCTGCTTAGCTATGGCTTACTGGAGTTGATCGGCATCCTGGTCCAGCCGGTCATGCGACCGCTGTGGCGGACGCCTGGACGCAGCGCCATTGATGCGGTGGCGTCCTTTGTCGGCAGCTACTCCATTGGACTGCTGATTACCAGTCGTGCCTATGCCAGCGGGCAGTATTCCGCCCGGGAGGCAGCGATCATTGCGACCGGCTTTTCCACGGTATCGGCACCCTTCATGATCATCGTGGCCAAGACCCTGGGACTGATGGAGGTGTGGAACGCCTTTTTCTGGTTGACGCTGGTCATCACCTTCATCGTATCGGCGGTGACCGCAAGGCTGTGGCCGCTGTCGCGCATGGACAATCACGCCTCCGATGGCGAACCGGAGGCCCAGAAGGGCGACCGCCTGGGCCTTGCCTGGCGCACCGGGATCAAGGTGGCTGAGCAGGCGCCGCGGCTGAGCGCCAGCGTGCGCAAGAACCTGGCAGAAGGGCTGGTGATGGCGATCAGCATCCTGCCGTCGATCATGTCGGTGGGACTGCTTGGCCTGCTGGTCGCCAAGTACACCCCCGTCTTCGAGTGGCTGGGCTGGTTGTTCTATCCGATCGTTGCCCTCTTCGGCATCGAGCATGCCCAGGAACTGGCCCAGGCCAGCGCCGCAGGACTTGCTGAAATGTTCCTGCCGGCGCTGCTGCTGGGTGGCGACGCCGGGATCGATTTCGTCGCGCGCTTTGCCGCCGGCGTGGTCTCGATCTCGTCCATTTTGTTCTTCTCTGCGTCGATTCCCTGCGTGGTGGCGACCCGCATTCCCATCACCCTGTGGCAACTGGTGGTCGTATGGGCCATTCGCGTGGCTCTGACGCTGGTGCTGGCCATCCCCATGGGCATGTTGCTTCAGTAGTCGTCAATCAAGGGTGTAGCTCAAAAATGACGAAGGCCGGATGCCATGCATCCGGCCTTCGTCATTGGGGGGAGCGGCCAACAGCCGTAGAGGCCTGTATGCAGTGGTGCCCTAGTCCTTCCAGGCAGAGCGCAGCGTATAGCGGTCCCCTGGATGGATCAGCACGGCGTAGCTGATCAGCAGCTCGTTGGACCAGGTGCGACGGCGCAGGCGCAGGCAGGGCTCCTGGGTGGTAATGGACAGGGCGGCCGCCTGATCGGGCGTCGCCAACACCGCTTCTACCACGTGCTCGATATCGGTGATCGGCCAGGCCTGTATCAGCACCTGGTGAGGCGTCAGCTTAGTAAAGTCGGTGGCCAGATAGTCGGGGACATGGCGTGGATTGACGAAGCGCTCCTCCAATTGGATCGGCACGTCATTTTCATGGTGGACAATGCGAGTGTGAAACACCTTGCTGCCATGGCGCATGCCCAGCTGAAGCGCCACATCTTCGCTGGCGTCGATGGCCTCCGCCGCCTCTACCCGAGCGTGGTAGCGATGGCCGCGCCCCTGAACCTCCTCGGCAATGTTGTGGACTTCCATCAGCGAGGACTCGGCCTTGCGCTCGGTGACAAAGGTGCCGGCACCGGGCTGGCGCGTCAGGTAACCGCGCTGGACCAGCTCGCGAATGGCCTTGTTGGCGGTCATGCGGCTGACATTGAAATCCAATGCCAGCTGCTCTTCGCCGGGGATGCGATGATCCGTTGGCCATTCGCCCCGCTGGATCTTGGCGAGAATGTGCTGTTGAATCTCGAGGTAGCGGGGCTGGTTACGCGCCATGTGCCGTCCTTGGTGGTGAACAAGAGTACATGGCGTTAGTGTACCGAGGCAGGGCCTCGTTGGCACCGGCCTTCGTACATCCTGCCTACCTGTCATCGATTTTCTCTGAGGTATCTCTGCATGACCGATGCTCGGCTCTCCAGACCGGCTGCCCTGCGCAATCGTGAACCCATCTTCGAGGTCCTTAAGGACTACCTTGGCCCACAGGCGCGGGTACTTGAATTGGCCAGCGGCACTGGCGAGCATGCCCTGTACATGACCCAGCGCCGGCCTGGCTGGGTCTGGCAGCCTACCGATATTTCCGAGCCGGCGCTGGCGTCCATCGAGGCCTGGCGTGCATCGCTGACCGATGGTCGTGACAACCTGCTGGCGGCGCAGCGTCGTGACGTCTTGAGTGAATGGCCAGAGCAGCAATTTGACGCCATGGTGGCGATCAACCTGATCCATATTTCGCCGTGGGTGGTGACGGCTGCGCTGATGGAGAAGGCGACTCTTCATCTGGCCACGGGTGGCGTGCTGTTGCTGTATGGCCCTTATCGGCTTCATGGCGAGCACACGGCGCCGAGCAACGTCGCCTTCGATGAGGACCTCAAGCGGCGCAATCCCGAGTGGGGGATTCGCGACCTTGAAGCGGTGACTGAGCTGGCCGCGAGTGCAGGGCTGAGCCGTGAGGGGCTTCATTCGTTGCCGGCCAACAACCTGGCGCTGGTCTTTCGGCGGGGATAAGCGCCCGCGTCAGCCGAGGGCAGTGACAGACGAGGCCACCTACGCGGTGGCCTCGTCACGTTCAGCTGTCATGCAGCGCTCACAATGCGGGTCAGTCCGCGCAGCGCAAGCGGCGTTTCAACCCGCGTTGTTGAGCCATCGGTGGTAGTCCTCGAGGCCTTCGCGGATGTCGGTGAAGCGGGGCTCGAAGCCAAGGTCCTGCCGGGCGCGGGTGATATCCAGCGGGCTTCCACGCACCACGAACGGGCCAGGCCCCAGGCGCATGCCGCTGTCGTGCCCCAGCATCTCTGTCACCGTATCGACAATCTGCTGATGAGCCACCGGCACACCACAGGAAATATTGTAGTGGCGGTGCGGCACGCTGGGGGCGTCGAACAGCGCCAGAATGCCGCTGGCGGTATCTTCCACATGGGTCCAGTCGGTGGTCTGGTCGCGTCCATTGGCGGGGGTAACGTTGCTGAGCCCCTCCAGCGGGCCAAACATGGCCTGGTAGACCGCATGCATGTGCGAGGGACGCTTGCCGGGCCCATAGACAAAGAACAGCCTGGCTTGGCGAATGTCCATGCCGAAGGTTTCGCTGTATTGGTCACCGTAGAGTTCGCCGGAAATCTTGGTGGCGCCGTACAGGTCCGTGGCCTTGTAGGGCATGGTCTCGACCTGGGGGCCTGCGGCGTCTCCGTAGACAGCGCCGGAGCTCATGTTGACGACCTTGTTGATGCCCAGTAGCCGACAGGTCTCGTAGACATTGAGGGTGCCCATGGCATTGATCGACAGGTGCTTGAACGGACGAGTCTGGAAGAACGGGCCGGCGATGACGGAAACGCCGTGGATGACGCCTTCCAGCTCATCCTTGTAGCGCAGGAAGGTCTCGAACAGTGTGTGCGTATCCAGCACATCCACCGCCTCGAAGTGAATGTTGTCGCGAACGTCATCCAGATAGTCGAGGCCCATGCGGTCAACGTGAGGGGCGGCCATGTCGCAGATGATGACCTTGGTGCCGCGACGGGCGAGCAGGGTGGCGACCCAGGAACCGACGTGACCGAGGCCACCGGTGATCAAAATAGCCATGACAGAACTCCTTCGCAAAGGTGCGGACTGGGGGTGATGAATGAGGTTGAAGGCTGAAGCCAGAACTGAAACCAGAATTGAAACCAGAACTGAGGCCAGGGCGGCGACCCGTGACCGGTCAGGTCACAGGCCAGGCCCGCGGTTGACTCATTGCAGCATCAGGTTGGGCAGGAACATCACGATGGACGGGAACAGCGTGATGATGATGAGCACCGCCACCAGCGGGATGTAGAACGGCAGGGTGGCGCGCACCAGGGCGGTAAAGGGCAGGCCGGTGATCTTCTGGATGGCGAACAGCACCGTGCCTACCGGTGGCGTGATCAGTCCGATCATCAGGTTGAAGATCATCACCACACCAAAGTGCACCGGATCGATGCCGTACTGGACCACCACCGGCACCAGCAGCGGCGTCAGCAGGAACAGCGCCGGTACCGAGTCGATGAACAGGCCGATAAGCAGAATGAACAGGCTCAGCAGCAGTAACAGCACCACCGGGTCACTGACCGTGGCCAGCAGGAAGTCCGCCACCAGCGCGGTGACCTGATAGCGCGCCAGGATCCAGCTGTACAAGGCACTGCCGGCGATGATTAGCAGCAGCACCGAGGTATCGATGGCCGTATCGCGAAGGATCTGGAAAAACTCGCGCAGGCTGATCGAGCGGTAGACGCAGAACGAGATGATCAGGCAGTACAGCAGCGCCACCACCGACGCCTCGGTCGGGGTAAACAGGCCAGACAGGATGCCCACCAGGATGATCACCGGCGTCAGCATCGGCAGCAGTCCACGGGACAGCGCGCGCATGAACTCCGCCAGGGTAGCGCGGGCGCGGGTCGGGTAGCCGCGGCGGTGTGAGATCACCGCGACCATGACCATCAGGCCCGCTCCCATGAACAGCCCCGGCAGAATCGAGCCAAGGAAGATCGCAGCAATGGAGGCATTGGCCAGCGCCCCATAGATGACCGCAGGAATGCTGGGCGGAATGATCGGCCCGATGGTCGCGGAACTGGCGGTGACCGCGGCGCTGAAGTCGGTAGGAAAGCCATCGTCTTCCATGGCCTTGATCTCGACGGCGCCCAGGCCACCGGCATCGGCCACCGCCGAGCCCGACATGCCCGCGAACAGCATGCTGGCGAGCACGTTGACGTGGCCCAGGCCGCCTTTCAGATGGCCGACGGCACAGCGAGCGACGTCAAACACCCGGTCCGAGATGCCGGCCGAGTTCATTAGTCTGCCGATCAGCAGAAACGCCGGAATGGCCAGCAGGGTGAAACTGTTGACCCCGTACAGGGTGCGCTGGGCGATCATTTCCAGCGGAATCTCGGTGAAGCCACGGGTGTAGGCGAGCACCGCAGCCGAGGAGGCAATCATCGCGAAGGCCACCGGCACGCCGAGCATCAGCAGCACGATCAAGCCGATGAACATGATGGCGAAAATTTCCATGGTGCTTACTCCTTGTCGCCGTCGCGAGGGTCAGGTGTCGTCAGACGCTCGATAAAGTCCTCTACCAGCAGCAGCACCATCAGTCCGGCGGCGATCAGTTGCATCAGGTAGAGGTAGGAAAAACTCATGTCGAAGGTACTGGCGAACACGCCGGCGGTACGCTCCATCATGTTGAAGGCGCCGCCCATGATCATGCCCAGCACCAGGATGCTGACGATGTCGGCAAGCATCGCCGCCACGCGTTTCGCCCTGGCTGAGAGCAGGTCCGTGACGATGGTGATGCGAATGTGCTCCTGATAGCGCAGGGCCAGTACCGAGCCCAGGAAGATTTCGGCCAGGAACAGGTAACGCGAGACTTCGTCGGTCCAGGGCACGGCCACGCCGAGGGCGTAGCGGGAGATGACCTGAATGCCCATGACCAGCAGCATCAGGCCGAAGGCGCCGACCACGACAGCGGTCAACAGCCACCAGAAGGCTCCCAGCGCCTTGGCCAGGGTCGAATTGGTCGTCATGGATATCTCCGTGGGCCGCTGACGAATGACAGCGGCAGCAGGCGGTGTATCAGCTGTCCCGCCCCAGGCCTTGGCAGCCTTCAGGTACCGGGGCGAGACGGCCGCTGCCCCGATTACTGGATCAGCGAGAGCACGTAGTCACGCACGGCGGGGTCGTATTCCTGGGCGATCTGCTCGACCGCTGGACGTGCCGCCTGGCGGAACGCGGCCACATCCGGCTCCACGATCTGCATGCCTTCTTCCTCAAGCTTCTGATACAGCTCGGCCTGGCCATCGGCCACCAGCTGGTCGCCCCAGGCGGTGGCATCGGCTACCGCATCCAGTACCACCTGGCGATGCTCGTCGGACATCTCCTGATACAGGTCTTCGTTCATCAGCCAGTGGAAGAAGGAATAAACGTGCTCGGTGCGACTGACGTAGTCCTGCACCTCGTAGAGCTTACCGGCGTAGATGTTGTCGACCGGGTTCTCCTGCATCTCGATGACGCCGGTCTGCAGTGAGGTGTACACCTCTGGCCAGGCGATGGGGCTGGGCAGGGCACCGATCTCACCCCACACCGCGACCCAGGGCGCAATCTCCGGCACCCGCATGCGCACGCCGCTGACATCCTCCGGGGTCTCGACCGCTGTCTTGGCGGTCAGGTTGCGAGGGTTGCGGGCAGACAGGCCGACCAGGCGCATGTTGCCCTTGGCGATCAGACTCTGGTTGAGCGCTTCGCCCATCGCTCCCTCATAGATCTTGCGCGCCTGGTCGCTGGAGTCATAGACGAAGGGCAGGTCGGCGGCAGCGAACTCGGGGGCGTACAGCGTCATGGGCATGGAACCGCCCAGGGCAATGGCGTACTCGCCGTAGCTGGCTCCCTCGAGGTGGTCCCGTTCACCGCCCACCTCGGTACCCAGCAAGGTGACGGTCAGCTCACCATCGGTATTGGACTCGATGGTGTCCTTCAAGCGTTCACCGATCTTGAACATCGCATGGGAAGGATCGGTATGGATGGCGATAGCCAGATCCTCGGCTGCGGCGGTGCCGGCGGAAGCCAGAGAAATGGCGGTGACAAGCGCAAGTGGGGTGAGGCGGCGTGGGTTCATTGTGATTATCTCCTCGGGACGTGAGCGGCGTGACGGCTCAGCGGGAAAGTCGGGCAAACGAGGGAATGCCCTGGCGTCATCCACCAAGGTAGTCGATGGACTTTGGGTAGCGCTACCATTTTGATGGTAGCGCTACCCATACTTTGGTCTTGGGTTACACTGCGCAGCAGGACGGGGATGATGTCCTTATGTGTTTTACAGCCCGAGGCCGCTTTCCCGCAAAGCGGACGGTCGCGGGCACGACAAGCGAGATCGAGGAACCCCATGGACAGACAGGAAGGTCGTTCACGCAAGCGTCATCGTGGTCAGGGCCGCGTCACCCTGGCGGATGTGGCGCGCCAGGCTGGCGTGGCGCCCATCACCGTATCGCGAGCGCTGAACACGCCGGGGCGGGTCTCAGAAGCGGTAAAGGCGCGGGTGGATGCGGCGGTAGAGGCGCTTGGCTATGTACCGAACCTTATTGCGGGGGGGCTGGCCGCCGCGGGTACCCGGGTGATTCCGGTGATCGTGCCATCGCTGGCCATCCTGACCTTTATCGAAGTCATCGACGCCATCCAGAAACGGCTCGAGGCCGCCGGCTATCAGATGCTGCTGGCCACCACCGACTGGGATCTGGATCGCGAGGCAGGGCTGGTCGACACCGTGCTGGGCTATTCACCCTCGGGTGTCATCCTGACCGGGTTGCGCCATCACCCTCGGGTGATCACCCGCCTCAAGGAATGGGGGCGTCCGGTGGTCGAAATCATGGAGGTGGGGGAAGATCCCATCGACATGAACGTGGGCGTCGATGGACTGGCGCTGGGGCGTGCCATGGCGCGCCACCTGCTGGACAAGGGCTATCGCCGGATCGTCTTTGCCGGGTCCCATCTGGGGCATGACTATCGTGCAGCCCAGAGGCTCGAGGGACACCAGCAGGCGCTGGCTGAGGCAGGGCTTTCACAAGGGCAGGTACTTGAATACGCCGAGCCTGCGTCCTACGCGGTGGGGGCGAGGGCGCTGGCAGATCTGCTGGCGATGACTCCCCGGCCAGACGCGGTGGCCTGTTCCAACGACATCCTGGCCAGCGGCATCTTGCTGGCGGCGAGCAAGCAGGGCATCCGTATTCCGGACGAGCTGGCGGTAGGGGGCTATCTGGGACTGCCGTTGGCCGAGCACCTGTCGCCCCCACTCACGACACTGGCGGTGGCGCGCAGTGACATGGGACGACAGGCAGCCGAGCTATTGCTGCAGCGACTGGAGGGAATGACACCAGCGGAGCCTGTGCGGGACCTGGGCTTCACCCTGGTGGAAGGGGGCAGTACCTGAGGCGCTGCTCAGTTATCCGGTACCACCCCGGGCTCCCGGTAGATCACCCCTTCACGCTGGCGCTCCTGCTCGGACTTGTGCTCATCCACTGGCGGCACCCCCCAGACGGTTTCCTTGCGGCCGTCATCGTAGGAGTAGGTGGTGCACCCGCTCAGACTGGCCAGCAGCACGCAGGCCAGCAACGAGCAGGACAGCACCAGGCGCGCGCTACGGCCTTGCGCTGCAGGCGTGCGGTCAGTGCTGTGGCCTGACCTGGCCAGGTGTAGCGGTGTGAAATCGGGCATGTTGACTCCCTGTCAGAGGCGACGAGGCCTTGGGACGGCTCGTGATGCATCAGTATACCTGCTGAGGGCTAGATCAGCAGCGGTACATAGACCACCAGCAGCAGCACGCCGATCAACCCCAGCAGATAGGGCAGAATCGCCCGAGTGATGCGCTCAAGCGGCAGCTGCGTTACCGACGATGCGACATACAGATTGATCGCCACCGGAGGCGTGATCATGCCAATGGCCAGCCCCACCACGATGATCAGGCCGAAGTGCACCGGGTCGATGCCGAGTTGTGTGACCAACGGCAGCAGTACCGGTGTCAGGATGATCAAGGCGCTGGCGGTCTCGATAAACACCCCCGTCAGCAGGATGACCGCCACGACCAGCAGCAGCACGACGTAGGGGTTGGTCGACAGCGACAGCACCGATGACGCGATCTGGGCCGGAATCTGCGCACTCGACAGCGTCCAGCTGAGCACCGCCGAGGTGGCGATGACCAGCATGATCACCGAGGTGGTGATGGCCGACTGGATCATCACGCGGTAGACGTCCTTGAGACTGAGGTCCCGATAGATGAACAGCGACACCAGCAGCGCATAGACCACCGCGACGACCGCCGCCTCGCTGGGGGTGAAGATGCCCGAGAAGATGCCACCCAGGATGATGACCGGTGTCATCAGTCCCCAGCTGGCGGCGCGCAAGGTGCGTGCAATGGTCGCCAGTGACAGCGGACTACCGTGGGGATACTGACGTCGATGGGCCTGGACCAGAGCAATCCCGCCGAGTCCGAGTCCCATCGCCAGTCCTGGCAGGAAGCCCGCCAGAAACAGATCGGACACCGACTCCTGGGCGATCACCGCATAGATGATCATCGGCACCGATGGCGGGATGACCACCCCGATGGTGCCGCTGGCCGCGATCAGACTGGCCGCAGAGGCCGGATCGTAGCCCTTGCGCTTGAGCTCGGGCACCAGGCTGGAGCCCACCGCTGCGGTGGTGGCAGCACCTGAGCCAGAGATGGCGGCGAAGAACATGCCGGCGAGTACCGAGACCAGGGACAAACCGCCCTTGAGGAAGCCGAACAGGCTGTCGGCGAAGTCCACCAGCTTGCGACTGACCGCGCCCTGTGCCATCAGGTCACCGGTCAGGATGAACATCGGCACCGCCACCAGCGCAAAGGTATTGATGCCCTGGAACATCTGTTGAGGCACGACGGCCAGCGGCGTGCCCTGCATGACCAGCGTGGCCAGGGTGCTGGCACCGATGGTGAAGGCGATGGGCACGCCCAGCAGCATCAGCACGAAGAAGGCAATGAGCAATAGCAGCATCAGGCGTCACCCCCATGGTGGGCGGTCGTCCGTCCGGCGATCTCGTTGAGTATCGCGACAAGGGTGGTCCACGCCATCAGCACCGCCGTCAGCGGCATCACCGCATACACCCAGGTCATCGACAGGCGCAGTGAGGCTGACTTCTGAAAGCTCTGTAGCTGCATGTAGTTCCAGCCGATGATGGCCAGCGCCACCAGGAACACCAGGACGCACAGGTGCGCGCACAGGCGAGCCGCCCTGCCGCTGACGCCGGGCAGGGCATCCACAACGAAAGTGACGGCGATGTGGCGGCCGGAGCGATAGGCCAGGGTGGCGGCCAGGAAGGTGATCCAGACCAGCAGGAAGCGGGCGACCTCTTCGGTCCAGCCGACGGCGGTGAAGGCCACCCGTGAGACGATCTGCAGGGAAATGACGCCAATCAGCGCCGCCATGGCGATAAACACCACGGGGCGCGTGCCGGCGTCGAGTCCCTGCTCAAGACGTTCGAGCAGGGACAGCACTTAGTTTGACTCCTGTTGCGCCTGTGCAGACTGCCCCAGCGCTTCCTGAATGCGCGGCAGGTAGTCACCGAACTGGTCGCCGTAGGTCTCGTATACTGGCGTTACCGCCTGCTGGAAGGCGGCGATATCCGGCGATTCCTCGATGGTCATGCCTGCCTCGCGCAGCTCGGCCAACTGCTGTTCCGCCATGGCCGCGTTCTGTTCGCGCTCGTATTCTGCTGCCTGCTGCGCGGCCGATGCCACCACTTCCTGGGCGGCCTCGGGCAGCTTCTGCCAGCTGGGCATGCCCATCACGAAGATGGCGGGGGCATAGGTGTGGCGTGACAGCGTCATGTAGTCCTGGGTCTCGTTGAGCTTGAACGAGTGGACCACGTTGATCGGGTTTTCCTGGCCGTCGATGGTGCCTTGCTGCATGGCCGTCAGGGCTTCGGTCCAGGCCATGGGCACGGCGTTGGCACCCAGCTCGCGGAAGGTGTCGACGTAGACCGGGTTTTCCATCACGCGGATGCGCAGGCCTTCGATGTCTTCCGGGGTCTTTACCGGACGCTCGGAGTTGGTCAGGTTGCGGAAACCACGCTCAGCGTAGGCCAGGCCCTTGAGATTGACGTCCGCCAGCTTGTCGAGCAGCTCCTTGCCGATCGGTCCGTCCAACACCGAGTAGGCCTCTTCCGGTGACGCGAACAGGAACGGCAGTTCAAACACGGCCATGGGCTCGACAAAGTTGGCGACCGGACCATTAGTGATCACGCCCATGTCGACGGTGCCGATCTGCATGCCTTCCAGCAGCGTGCGCTCATCACCCAAGGTGGCGTTGGGAAAGATCTCTACATCGACCTTGCCATCGGTACCGGCTTCCACCAGTTCCTCGAACTTGGTGGCGGCCAGGTGAAAGCCATCCTGCTCGTTGACCACGTGGGCCAGGCGCAGAGTGATCGGGTCCATGTCGGCGAAGTCGTCCGCCAGGGCGACAGGGGCGGCGAGCACAGAACCCGCAGCGATGGCAGCGGTGAGGGTAGCGAGGGCGAAGGGCGAGGACCGGCGTGACGCGAGATGGCGTGTCATGACACTTCCTTGGAGTCGTGTTCAGCGAAGCAGGGCGCCTCATCCCGAGCCGAATCATCGAGATGATTCGGACGGGAAGATAACGCACCTTGATTTTTAAGGGCTTTTATTTAGAGGCTGAAGGTCTTCAGCCACAAGGAATCATGCCGGAAGCGGCGCCACGCGGTCAATTCGGGGGGAGAGGTGCCATCAGCCCTTGAGGTGATCGGCGTTGTGCAGTTCACGCTGATCCGCGGGGGGCGGTGTCCACTGATAGATCCAGGTCTCGGTCAGGGGATTGCCGTCCTTGTCACGCAGGTACAGGCGCAGGTTGATCGGCTCGCTGCCGTCGTCCGGTGGTACGACGTCGAACATGGCGCGGTAGCCTTGGATCTCAGCCAGCGGGCGGGCCGAGGTGATTTCGATCTCGCCGGCGCTGGCCTCGATCACGGCATCCACGTCCACCTCCTGGTCGCCGTCGAAGGGGAAAGGCCCGCCACGGAAGTCGACGGCAAACCGCCAGCTGAAGTACTCGCGCAGCTGGCCGACAACGCCCCCAAGCCCTGTGCGGGTGGCGACGCAGCGGGCCAGACTGGGCTGGCGGGCGGGCAGGTCATACCAGCTGAGGCGGTAGGAGTAGCGCAGCTCCTGGCCCGGCTCCACCGGTGTCTGTGGGCGCCAGTAGGCTACGATGTTGTCGAAGGTTTCGTCCTTGGCCGGCAACTCCACCAGGTCGATGCTGCCTTCCCCCCAGCCTTCGGTGGGCTCGACCCAGACGCTGGGACGGCGATCGTAGTAGACGCCGTCATCCTGATAGTGGTCGAAGTCGTGATCGCGCTGGGCGAGGCCAAAGCCCTGAACATCGGTGGCGGCGTAGGCGTTGTAGCGCAGGCTGGAGGGGTTGACCAGGGGACGCCACAGCCATTCGCCGTCGCCGGTGTGAATGCTCAAGCCGTCGGAATCATGGATCTCGGGGCGCCAGTCGTAGTTGACGTCGCGGTCGTTCTCGCCGACCAGGTACATGCTGGTCAGTGGTGCGATGCCCAGTCGTTCGATGGCCTTGCGTGGATACAGCGTGGCGGCGACATCCATCACCACACCTTCAACATTGCGGCGGATGTCGAAGCGGTAGGCCCCGGTGGTGCTTTCCGACTCGAGCAGCGCATAGACGATCACGCTATTGTCGCCGTCTGGCTGTTCCAGCCAGAAGCGGGTGAAGTCCGGAAACTCCTCCGGCGTATCGCGGGCGGTATCGATGGCCAGGCCGCGGGCCGACAAGCCGTATTGCATGCTCTGGCTGACCGCGCGGAAATAGCTGGCGCCAAGGAACGAGGCAATATCGCGCTCCGGGTCCTGATGATGGTGCAGGCGGAATCCCGCAAACCCGAGCTGCGGCGACAGCGCGTCGGTATCGACGACGGGGCTGTCGTCTTCACCGCCAAAGCGAAACAGCTCGGGGTCGTAGGCCAGCTCCTGGGCCTGCCCCTCGCTGACCTGGTAGATCCTCACCGGCGTGGTAAAGCCCCTGCCCAGATGAAACAGCTGTCCCGTGTAGGGGCCATTGCTGTCCTTCCACAGGGCGTGGTCGGCGCGATAGCCGATGGACTGGTAATCGTCCCAGGACAGCGACTTCAGCTCTTCAGGCAGTTCGCCCTCGTGATCGTCGTGGGGCTGCTGTGACAGGTGCCGAGCAAAGCCCTTGAGCCAGGCGTAGTCAAAGGCCACCTTGTCGCCGGTGGTGTTCAGGCGCTGGTCCATCGCCGCGAGCAGGGGGGAAATCGGCAGGGCATAGGCGCTTAGCGCGGTGGCGGCCTTCAGAAAATCACGTCGCTGCATGTCCATCATCCTTGTGGTGAGCAAATGCCGTGTCAGCAGGTGGCTGCTGTGAAGTGCGCGGTACGGGCCAGGGAAGACCCGAGCATCCAGCGCTACGACTGCTCGAATCAGCAAAGGTTCACCGATGGGAAGATCGTCGACGCGGTGACCGCCAGCAGCCGATGCGTCCATAGATCCGTGGGGAAGGCAGCGAAGGGGAAAGGCAGCGAAGGGGAAAGGCGTCGGGGGAAAAATGGCGGGGGAAAGATGGCGGGGCAAATGTGCCTGTTATTGTTACCATGCTAATTAAATGCTAGTCTTCGCGGCCGCCCTGGGCGCTCATCGAGCGAAGCATTGGGCACGTTGACCTGTGCATGGCGCATCACCGCCGCCCCCCAGGGAAGGATGACGGCGAAGTGAGCGATTTCGAGCAAGAGGAACCCCATGACCCCCGATCAGCGCTTCAAGTGGCTAGTGCGCCTGGCCTTGGGCCTGTTTGTCCTGATGTTTGGCTATTTTGTGGTGGCCGATACCTACATGCCGATGACCCCGGAAGCGCGAGTCATGCGTCCGGTCGTGCGTATTGCGCCGGAAGTCAGTGGCCCGGTGGCCCGTGTCGATGTGTCCAACAATGTCCACGTCGAGGCTGGCGATGTGCTGTTTCGCCTGGATCCCGCGCCGTTCGAGCTGGCGCTGGAGCAGGCGCAGCTAGAGCGGGAGGCCGCGCGCCAGGAAAATGACACCCTGAGCGCGAGCATTGCCTCCGCCAGAGCGACGTTGGATGCCGCCAGGGCGCGAGCACAGGAGAGCCGCCAGGAGCGCAGTCGCGGTGAGCGTTTGATTGGCCAGGGCAGTATCTCGCGGCAGCGGCTGGATGGCCTGGTGGCCACCGATCGACAGGCGCAGGCAGAGGTCAAGGCAGCCGAAGCGGAAGTGGCGCGCCTGGAGGTGGAGCTGGGGGCTGAAGGCGACGCCAACCTGCGCCTGCGGCAGGCGCGTAACGCGGTGGAACAGGCCCGCCTGGACCTGGAGCACACCGTGGTGCGCGCCCAGCATTCCGGCATCATCAGTAACCTGCAGCTGGAAGTGGGCGATTACGCCACCCAGGGGCAGCCGCTGGTGGCGCTGATTTCCGATGAGCTGGACGTGATCGCTGACTTTCGCGAAAAGAGTCTGCGCAAGGTCGCGGCCGGTGATGATGCCAGGATCGTGTTTGATGGCCTGCCCGGCCAGGTGTTCAGTGCCCGGGTCGAACAGCGTGATGCCGGTGTCCGCGATGGCCAGGTCAGCGCCGATGGCAACCTGGCGGACATACCGACCACCGACCGTTGGCTGCGCGATGCGCAGCGTCTGCGCCTGCATCTGACGCTGACCGACGACGTGCCTCAACGGCTGCCGACAGGGGCTCGTGCCACCGTGCAGCTGTTTCCCGGTGACCACCCCATCGCCCATCCGCTGGGGGCCTTGCAAGTGCGGCTGATGTCCTGGCTTCACTATGTCTATTGATCGCTCTCGATCCTCTGACAGCGCACGGTCGTCCGATACGCCCGTGCGGAGCGACAAGCCCGCACCGCGGCCGTCGAAACTCAGCCGCAACGACTTGCGCCAATGCCTGCGCATCGCGGTAGGCGCCTGGATCGGTTTTCTGGTCAGCCAGTTGATGCATTGGAACTACGGCGTCTTCTTTACCGTGTTTCCGATGTTTCTGCTGGGCATCATTCCCGTGTTCAATGCCCATGTGGTGCGTCAGTTCCTGGGCAATGCCTGTCTCAACGTGGTGGAGATCAGCCTGGTGGTGGGCCTGACCCAGCACCTTCCCGCGGTGATGACCGGCCTGGTGTTCCTGATGTTTCTGGGGCGCTTCACCTTGATGGCGCGCGGGCCGCTGTTCGTGTTTGGTGCCAATGGTGTACTGACCCTCAGCATCATGCTGCATTTTTCCAGCTATCCCGATCTCGACCTGTTCGACCTGCTGACCAGCAATACCGTAGCCAGCCTGTTGGCGGTGGCGATCGCGGCGCTGATGCATAGCGTCTTTCCTGACGTTGACCCGCGCCAGCCGCCTCCGCCCCAGCTCAAGAGCGTGTCGCTGCAGCGTCATCAGGCATTGATTGGCGCGATTACCGCGACGCTGTCGTTTCTGGTGTTTCAGCTGCTCGATCTGCGCGATTCCCTGTCGGCGCAGATGGCTACCATCCTGATTCTGTTCGCCCTTGGCTATCACGGCGCCAAGGCGTCTGCTCATCGTCGGGCGATAGGGACCTTGCTTGGCTGTAACCTGGCGCTGTTGCTGCAGTTGGTCCTGTTCACCAAGAGCAGTCACCTGCCGCTGGTGCTGCTGGCCTACGGCATTGGCCTGCTGCTGTTTGCTCGCGAGCACGTTATCGAAAAGGCCGGGTCGGGTATCGGCTTTGGCGGGCTGACGACGCTGGGCATCCTGTTTGGCCAGTATCTTCGCCCCAACCAGGACCTGGTGGTGGATGCGTTGTACCGGTTCAGCTCGATGTGCGTCGCCCTGATGGCGACCTTGGTGGCCATGGCCGTGCTGCATCGATTGCTGGATCTGTGGCCGGCGGTATCCAGTCGCGGCGACGACGATCAGGGCTAAGGTTTCCGGGCGGACTATTAGTGAATGAGTGCTGGTGGGTGAGTGTTCGTGGATAAACGCCGCTGACGCTGTTGGCATCCTGCTTAAGACGCCCATCGCCTGGCCAACCTACGCGTGCAGATAGGGGCCGTACCTCTACGGCCCCCTATCCGACCCCATCCGACCCCATCCGACCCTATCCGATAGTGTGTCGATAGTGTCGTTCCGTCACGTCCCGCTGGCGTCAGGCCGTTGGCCTCAGCGCCAATCTACTCCTTGCTGGCCAGCGTCTCTTCACCCGGTACCGGTATGGTCACCAGCCCGTAGGAGTGCACCTCGGCACTGCCCGGATAGGCGTCGACCACCGACAGGCTGCCATCGTCGTGGTCGATCTCAAACACCCAGGTCTTGCCGGTGTTGCCACTGATGACGTTGACATAGTGGCCGTCGGCGCTCAGGTCCATGTCGGCGAAGTACTCGTTGTAGTCCTCGGCCCGATAGGCCGCCTCCTCGAGCAGGGCGATACTGCCATCTTCCGGGTCGATGCTGTAGGTCGACAGGCTGGACGTGTGGGAGTTGGTGGTCCAGGCGTAGCGTCCGTCCGCCGAGGTGGTGACCCAGCAGGCGGCCTGCTCGCCACCCCAGATGTCGGTTCCCGTCATCACATCCGCCGACACCATGGTGAGCTTGCCGTCGGGGTCGATGTCGTAGGATGACATCGAGCCGGTCTGGCCCTCGTACTCCTGCAGGAAGGGGTACTTGGCCTTGCTCTCTTCCGAGGATGGATGGAACTGATAACCCTGGGTGATGTAGCGGGTCTCGGTGACCAGTAAGGTACTGTGGCCATCGGGCCGAGTGATCAGCTTGGTGCCGATGGGCAGCGCGAAGAAGCGATCTTCCGACAGGTGCGGCGACGGCAGGCTGGAGACTGGCGTCTGCGACAGCAGGCCATCGTCGTCGACCGCGTAGACGTGCACCATACCGGTAAGAAAGCCCACCACGGTGAGGTACTTGCCGTCCTCGGTAAATTCCATGCTGACCGGTGAGTCGTCCAGTGCCCGCAGTGAGTTGGCCAGCTCCGTCAGCTGGCCGTTCCCATCGATGGTGAAGCCCTTGATCACGCCGGGCTCGTCGTTGGCCCCATTGGTGCTGGCGACGTACACCAGCCCGGCATGGCCATCGATGGCCTTGGGCTTGGCCCCGCCAGCGTCAACCACGTTGTTGAGGGTAAGGGTCAGGTCGTCTTGTACGTGCAGCGATGACAGGGTGCCATCGCCGATGTTGACCACCAGCACATTGCGGTCGTCGGCGGAGCGCCAGACGCCATATGCCGATCCCAGCGGATCAAGGCCGCCATCCATGCCATTGCCAGCGCCACCGGTGGGGTATTCGCCGATCTTTTCCAGGGTGCCGTCATCAAACTGACGCCAGGCCACCAGCGAGTTCTGTTGCTGATGGTTGGTGGCGACGTACACGCCCCCGGTCACTTCCTTGGCCATGGTCGGCAGGGAAACCGAGAGCAGCAGCGCTGTCATTACGACGGGTGTCTTCATAGGGGTGCCTCTTCCTCGGCCTGCTCCTGGGGCTGCCCGTCAAACTGTGCTCGACAGGCGCTTAGTTCAGGTAAATCTTAGGCAAGAATGGCGGCCATGAAGGCTTTTAACTGTCGTCAAACGAGCGTTGCTCGCGGAAGATGCGCAATTCCGTGCTATGGCTAGGCGATGTCCGAAAAGTCGGCGAGCGAAGGTTAGACAAGGCAAAAATCGGTGAAAAAGCGCAGTTTACGGGGTGTAAATGAGCATTTTGACCGGGCTGGCGCACCAGCCTATTTTTAACGCTGTATTACCGAGCGCAGGCACTTTTCAGACGAGCCCTACGGCTCCTGGGACAGGGGGCGGCGGTCCCATAACGGCGGGTCCCCGACCTGTTCCGTGACGTAGTCGACGAACAGCGCCACCTTGCGCGGCCCCAGGCGAGACGCGGCGTAAAGCAGGTGAATGGACCGCTCTTCCGGGGCCACCTCCCACTGCCATTCGGTAAGTAGCGCTACCAGGCTGCCTTCATCCAGCTCCTTGGCGATCATCCAGGAGGGAAACAGCACGATGCCCTGGCCTAGTACCGCGGCGTGGCGAAGGCTCGGCGCGTCGTCACTGTGCAGCGAGCCGTCCACGTCCAGGCGCTGAAAGTCCGCCGCGCCGGGTTGGCGCCAGAACCAGCGCTGGCGGCCGTACTCACCCTGGTAGCGCAGGCAGTCGTGGTCGAGCAGGGCGGCCGGAGATGTCGGGGTGCTAGTTGTCGCAAGATAGTCAGGAGACGCCGCCACGATATAGCGCATGGGCGCCAGCGTGCGTGCGACCAGGTTGGAGTCGGTCAGTGGGCCGACGCGAAAGGTCACGTCGGCTGCGCTGCGCACCGGGTCGACGAACTGGTCGGTCAGGCGTAGTTCTGTCGTGATCTTGGGGTAGCGCCGGGAGAAGCCACGAATCAACGGCACGACTTGGCGCTCGCCAAAGGCGACCGGGGCGTTGATGGTCAGGGTGCCGGCCGGTTCATTCTTGGCCGCGGTGATGTTCTCCGTGGCGGCGTCCAGGTCGGCAAGCACAGGACGAATCGCCTCGATGTAGTGCTTGCCTGCCTCGGTTAGCTCCACTGCGCGGGTGTGACGGTGGAACAGGGCTTGCCCCAGGCTGCGCTCCAGCGTCTGAATCTGCCGTGAAATGGATGACACCGCACGATGGCTGCGGTGTGCCGCGGCGGTGAAGCCGCCAGCATCCACGACCAGCCGGAAGGTGCGTAGCGCGTTCAGGTCAACGTTGCCTTTCATGCAATAAACCTTTGCCATCATAGCGATTGTCGCAAGTGTTTATAGGTCCACAATGGGACACCGTCAATCCACAACGACGGCTACCGTCTAGGGATATCTTCATGCAGAAAGGCAACGCACTTGTTGTCGGTGCGACCGGCATCACCGGTGGCAACCTCGCCCAGTACCTCGTCGCCAGTGGCTGGACCGTCTACGGCATGTCGCGCAGTGGCACCACCACCAGCGGCGTCATCCCGGTCGCGGCTGACCTGCTCGATCCGCAGGCCACCGCCGACGCCCTGGCAGGGCTTCCGATCAGCCACGTGTTCTACTGCACTTGGACACAGCGCAGCACGGAGCGGGAAAACGTCGAGGCCAATGGCGCCATGATGAATCACCTGTTCGCCGCGCTGGACCCTGCGCGCCTCGAGCACGTGTCTCTGGTGACGGGCACCAAGCAGTACCTGGGATCCTTCGAAGCCTATGGCAGCGGCCAGGTGGAGACGCCGTTTCGCGAGTCCGCTGAGCGGGTGCCGGGTCCGAACTTCTACTACACCCTGGAAGACATCATGCTGGAGGTGGCTGAACGCTACGGCATCCGCTGGAACGTGCACCGTCCCCATACGGTGATTGGCTACGCCTCCGGCAACCTCATGAACATGGGCACCACGCTTGCGGTGTATGCCTCGATCTGCCGGGCCACCGGTCGGCCGTTCATCTTCCCGGGGTCCCAGCAGCAGTGGAACTACCTGACGGACCTGACCGATGCCCTGCTGTTGGCCCGCCAGATGGAATGGGCCGCGCTGGCGCCGGGTGCGGCCAACCAGGCCTTCAACACGGTCAACGGTGACACCTTTCGCTGGCGCCGGATGTGGCGGGAGATTGGCGAGTACTTCGGCCTCGAGGTGGGTGATTGCCCCCAGACCCCACAGCCTCTGGCCGAGCAGATGGCCGGTATCGAGGACACCTGGAAGGACATTGCCAAGCGCCATGACCTGGTCCAGGACGATGTCAGCAAGCTGGTGTCCTGGTGGCACACCGACGGCGACCTTGGCCGCACCCAGGAATGCGTGAACGACATCAACAAGAGCCGCGAGTTTGGCTTCCACGAGCATCGCGAGACCCGGGCGGTCTTCCTCGACCTGTTCGACCGCTTGATCGCGGAGCGGGTGATTCCACCGGTGGCGTAAGCCAACATCGCTGTCGCCGCACGTTCGGGCCAGGCCATAACAGGCCTGGCCTGCTTGTGTTCTGCCCCTGGGACTGCCTATAGCCTGGCGACCGGCAGCTCGTCCCAGCGGGTGGTGTAGCGGGGTGTGCGGTGCTCGCACTTCAGTTGCCAGGCGGCGTTGTCACTGGCCTTGCCGAGGCTCAGTGCGCCGCGTCCGTGCTTGCGGTTGATCGCGTCCAGGGTGTCCATCAGGCGTTCATTGCGCTGGGTATCGGCGCTTTCGCTGGCGAAGATGTCATGCTGCAGGGTGGCCTTGTCCTGCAGGTCGAGGAGCATCACCCCCGCCTTCATGTACTGGTGGCCCTGGCGATGCATGCGTGCCAGCGCCTGGGTCGCGGTGGCCACAATGGCCAGGCTGTCGTCGCTGGCGGTAGGGAGTGGCACCACCAGCGACGGATGATGCTGGGGCTGGTCGGGGCGATGGCGATTGGTACGCAGAAAGACCTGCACCGCTCGGGCAACGCTGCCCTGGCGGCGAAGCTTTTCAGCACCGCGCGTGGCGTGGGCGCGCACGGCCTGGCGCAGCTGCTCCAGGTCCCCGGTAGGGCGCCCGAAGGAACGGCTGGTCATGATGCGCTCCCTGGGGACATCGCTGTCTTCCGGGGCCAGGCAAGACTCTCCTCGTAGCTCGCGCACGGTGCGCTCCATCACCACGCTGAAGTGGCGGCGCACGTGCTTCGGGTCTGCTTCTCGCAACTGCCAGGCCGTGTGGATGCCAAGCGTTGCCAAGCGCGCGGCACTGCGGCCGGCCACGCCCCACACCTCGGCCACCGGCAAGTGCTCCAGCCAGCGTTGGGTGTCTATGCTGTCTGCTTCCATCAGGCATACGCCATGGCCGTTGGGGTCCTTCTTGGCGCGATGGTTGGCAATCTTGGCCAGGGTGCGGCTGCTGGCAAGACCCACGCCTACCGGAATCCCGGTATGGCGCTGCACCGTGCGTCGCAATTCAACACAGTGGCTGATCAGGCGATCGCTGGCGAAGCCCTCGAAGTCCAGGAAGGACTCATCGATGCTGTACACCTCCACTTGGGGGCAGAAGGTGTTTAGGGTCTCGACCACCCGTCGTGACATGTCCCCGTACAAGGTGTAGTTGCTCGACAGCAGGATGCATTGGCGCTTCAGGCGCTGGTCGATCTGAAAGGCGGGGATGCCCATGGGCACGCCGAGATCCTTGATTTCCTGACTGCGAGCGATGACACAGCCATCATTGTTGGACAGTACCGCCACCGGCTTGCCGCGCAGGCGCGGATCAAACACCCGCTCGCAGCTGACGTAGAAATTGTTGCAGTCGACCAGCGCGATCATGATGGCGTGCCCTGGTAGGCCGAGCCGGCCTGGCGGCGGGACGTCCCTTGCGGCAGCGCATGGATGCTGTGCGTCACCACTCCCCATACATCGCAGTCGTGGCCGTTCAGGGCAATCGGCGGGTAGGCCTCGTTGGCCGCCAACAGGTAGGGCCGGTCGCCCAGCTTGCCCAGCTGCTTGCAGGTCAGCTCACCGTCCACGCTGGCGATCAGCACCGCGCCCTGGCGCGGCTCCAGCGACCGGTCGACGATCAGCAGGTCGCCGTCGAAGATGCCGAGTTCCTTCATCGACTCGCCCTTGGCGCGCAGATAGAAGGTCGAACTGGGGTGGGGCACCAGGTGCGCCACCAGATCGAGCTGCCCTTCCAGATAGTCATCCGCCGGCGATGGAAAGCCCGCGCGAACCTCGCCAGCCGCCAACGGCAGCGGAGCCCCCGGCGCCCGCTCATCCACCCGACCCAGCACCTCGAGATGCACCGTCATGGTTCCGCCCTCATCGGTATAGCCAAACGAGCAACAAGGTTGATGTGGTGCATGGTGCCTCCCGCAACGGATAGATACTGTTCGTATGTACAGTATCAGCAGCAGAAAGCCTCCGCCAGCCAGGCAGCGCCCGGACCAAAGTTGGCTTGGTGGCCGCCTAGCGTGTCCCAGCGGAGCGGATGGGGAGGAAAGAGGCGGATGGCAGGACAGGATGGGTAAGGCGGGAAAGGGTAGCGGTAGGAATCATCTGAACTGATGTCGACACTGGACGTGTGGGATAAGCGACTGCTTACCTGTGAAGGTAATGGTCTGCGGGTTTTTTCACGGAGTTAAGTCTGTAATACGAGATGTAACTGTGTGTCACATCTGTAAACCACAAACAAACGCGGTTTTAACGTTTTTGGCGCGCCGAAATTTTTTCGTCGTAATTAGACAAAAGGAAGGCTGCGAAAACTGGCGACATAGTTTGTTTCACAGTAGTCTTCGAAAGATTGTGCTGATTTTGGCGGTGTGTTGGTACTGAAAAACCTGCCTCTCGACGTGTAGAGGTTGGCTGGAAATTGGGTTATTGGAGAGCCGGACGTATGCGGGGTGGGATTGTAGAGGAGTGGTATGAGGTGGCTGATTTCGACTCAAAGCGGTCATATCGGGATAGGCAGCGAGCGCGTTTAGTGGTGTTATATAGCTACGTCAAAAATACGCTTAAAAATCAATAGGTCGATCTGGTAGCATAAGAATGTTGAGCACGCGCGCTTCTTTAAGTCAATAAACGAGCGCGCTGTCTAATACCTGTTAGCTCTTTACCATCGGCATGAATTTCGAGTATTAGGATTAATGAAACATTCAGAATGGATAAAAAATGCTTATATGAAGTCTAGTGTGGCTCTAGCACAATGCTATAACACCACACATATTGATGGCTGGAATGAAAATTACATTACAACAAAGATTTTAGAGGCAATTGAATCAATTGGGCTAGAAATTGACTGGAGCGACAAGCCCCAGAAAGTTAAATGGGAAGGATTCAAGCTCAGAGGGAGCTCTGAGAACAAGTTTGGGGATATTGTTGTAATAGTTAGAGTATGGGTTACGAGTGACCGCTATGTTGATGGTGTTGCATTCTACGAAGCCAAAAGACAGTTTTTCCGTGAGGGAGATTTCCCAATAGGATTTTCCTCTCTTAAAACCGAACAGCTTTCAAGAATTCGCGAGAACACATATGCAAGCAATATTTTGCTTTATGATGTAGATGTAAAGAAAAAAACTGCATTTGCCTCATCTGTCTCAATGCCAATTGTGAAAGAATTAGCTGAAGCGAAACTTGCCAATACTTATGGAAGAGATTGGCATTGTTATGGTGAGCCCTGGGTTGTTTCTTTGGGTGATAACTTTCTAGGCTTGCATTTGGACTTTCGGGAGAAAGTTGTTGCCGAAGTTAAAGCATCAGCTGATACATACCGAAAGCCAGCCTTTATACTTAATGCATCAGTAGGATTATCAAGTACATTAGAGCCCCACCTAGACAATTCTTTCGTTAATAATAATTACGAGCATTGGATTAAAAAGGATGATCCAAAACCAATCATCAGAAAGACGCCAAGAAATGATGGCCCCGGTTTTTAACCAAGTGCTAACAAGTGCATCAACTGGTCCGTTTTTTGTTGCGCTGCTGCTCCACAAACCGGCCCGTTATGCGTGGCGTTATACAGAAAAAAATCGCATGAGGTTTATATGAAGCTGCGGAAGGCAATCGTTCACAACTTTCGTTCCATTTTGGATGGTGAGTTTGAAGTTTCCAATTATGGACTGATCGTTGGCGAAAATAATTCAGGGAAGACGAATCTTTTAAGCGCGTTGCGTGTTTTCTATGAAGATGGAGGCGCTAAATTTGAACCGTCTCGGGATTTTCCTAAGGTGGCAACTGGTGATAATGAGTCATGGGTAGAGCTGCATTTTGAGACAACAGATATTGAGCAAGAAGGGTTGCGAGGTGCCTATAGGTCTTATGATCGAATTCTGAGAGTCCGGAAATATCTCCAATCTGACGAGGGTAAGGTTAAAACAAAACAGTCCAATATCTATGCTTACGAAAACGGAAAATTGTCTGAAAATCTTTTCTATGGTGCCGCAAATATATCGTCCTCTAAGCTTGGCTCAATAATTTACATCCCCGCTGTAAGCAAGATTGAAGATACACTCAAAACTACAGGGCCTTCTCCTTTTAGAGATTTGATCAATCTCGTTATGAAGAAAGTTATAGTCAAGAGCCCAATTTTTGAAAGTCTAAATGAGGCATTCTCTGATTTTAACGAAAGATTTAAAGAAGAAGAATCGAGCGGACTATCTATAGAAGCAATAAAAGGGGATGTAAATAACGAGCTTTCTCAGTGGGGCGTCGGATTAGATATTGAAGTAACTCCAATTAAAATCGATGATCTTGTCAAAAACCTGTTGAAGCCGCATATAGAAGATCAGAAATTGAATGGGCAGCGAGTCGACATCGGTTCGTTCGGTCAAGGGCTTCAAAGGCATTTAATCTACACGCTCATAAAAATGTCTGCACAGTACTCTAATCCTATTCCACCGAGTAAAAAGGAATTCAATCCTGATTTTACATTGTTATTGTTCGAGGAGCCGGAGGCTTTCCTTCACCCTTCTCAACAAGACGTTCTTTTCAGAAGCCTTAAAGGATTGGCGAATACCGAAGGTCAACAGGTGCTGGTCTCTACGCACTCTGCGCAATTCGTAGGGAAATCGGTCAAAGACATTCTGTCAATCGTTCGTTTACACCGAACTGGTGAGCACACTGAAATTTACCAATTAACGGATAGCAAACTACAGGACCTTTTGGATAACAACTTGGTTGCCGCGAGAGCGTTTGGCGAAGATGCTGATCCCGCTTTCGATCAACAGGCAAGGATGGCGGATGAGGAGCTAAGGTATTTTCTATGGTTAGATTCGGAGCGATCGAGTCTATTCTTTGCTAGACATGTTCTGCTTTGTGAGGGTGCATCCGAGAAAGTTTATTTGGATTATTTGGCAGACAATGAGTGGGATTTTTTGAGGGAGGCCAGAGTGTATGTCTTGGATTGCCTTGGTAAGTTCAACTTACACAGGTTTATTCATTTGCTGACGGAGCTCGGAGTACCTCATTCGGTTCTCTTTGATGGCGATAATGATCGTGGCAAGCATCAGAAATGGAATAAAATAGTAAATGACGCGGCTACGCACCTTACTGTGGGAATTCATCAGTTTGATGAGGATCTGGAAGATTTCCTGAGTATACCAAAGCCAGCGGATAGACCTGATTTAAAACCCATCAACGTCATAAAAAATCATGTTTCCGGCGGTGTTGACGCAACTAAAAAAAATGATCTCGAGAGCATAGTCCGAGCAATCGTGAATGTATAACAATGCCAGTCACGGCGAGGTCTACTACATTGCGGATTCGCCTCCATTTCGTATCCGCCCATGCTGTCGATGTTATATCTGATCTGGCTGAATGTGCGCTTCTGGCCGATAGCGGTCATTACACCGCTTAGGCGGCGTGATTGACGGTTTTTATTATGCCAGTCCCTCTAAAGCAATATCAGTCGACCTTGCACCGTAGCTCTAATCGATTGAATTTTGTAACGCCCTCTAGCCGTAGCCAGAGTTGAGTCATTCGGGAGCCTCGCTGCGAACACGGTCTGAGAACTGATAAGCACTGGTAGCTTTCATCATCTCTAGCGTCAACTTCGCCCACACGATCTTTGCAAATATAGTTGGGGATTTTCACAGAGAACGACGTAGGCAGTACAGGGGGCAGCGGCTATGGGCCATATCTCGCTCACCATATGCGCCTGCGTCGTTCTAGCTGCACCGTCATCTACGCCCCCTCACTCATACCTTTCCTGCCAGCGCTTGATCGCGATGCGTTCCTTCAACAGTTCCAGCATATCGACCAGTACCTGTTCGGTGATCTGTTCGGTTTCCGGGTCGGTGCGCAGCCAGGCGTCGAGTCCGCTTTCAGCCATATGTTCTACAAGGGTCGAGAACTGCGGGGAGCGCAGGCCGGCAAGGGCTTCATCGACGATATGGCAGGCGAGGTCGGACAGGGAGGTTTCCAGGCCCTGGGTCAGCTGGCTACCCATTGGCAGGCGTTTGAGGCGCTGCAGTTCTGGGGTCTCTGCCAGGGTGCGGGCCACCAGTCCGCGCACGTAGGCCAGGGTTTCGAAGCGGTTACGGTAGGCGATATCGCCCACCATGTTCTCCAGGCGCTGGCTGATTTCCCGTACCAGCGCCTCCTTGCGAGGCGTGATGATCTTGTCGATGGCGGGTGAGGCCAGCCCCTCGCCGCTGGTCAGTTCACGCTGGACATTGTCGAGCAGGCGAATGGCGATACGGTCGGTCAGCTCTTCCATCAGGATGTCGACGTACTTGGCGACAACGCTGTAGACATACCAGCGGCGCACATCGATCAGGCCGAGACGCTGGAGCCGGTGCAGCAGCGAGATGATCCGCAGCACACGCAGCAGGCGAAAGCCCCCCAGCGGAATACAACCAAGCACGTCATACCAGTGCACAAAGGGGTAGAAGAACCAGCGATGGTAGCGACGCTCGGCGATGGCGACTGCCCAGCCCAGCAGCACATCCAAGAGGAAGACCGTGACGAAGGCCAGGTCGATCGTAAAGAAATTGGCGTGGATGTAGCGGTCGTAGGCGGCATGCAGGCCAGGAGCGATACCCTCGAAGGCGGCATTCAAGGGCGGTAGCAGGTAGAGGCTGTCGAACAGCAGCAGTCCCAGGTTGATCACCACCAGGACGATGATCGCCAGGTCCCACGCCAGGTGGGCGCGCTCCAGGATGAGTGAGCGGGTTCGCTGTGTCGACATGGGCTCTCCGGCTGCGGGCGGTTGAGGCGGTGTCTGTGTGGTTACCTGCTGGCCTACTGAAACAGCCGGCTCTGGCGCTGAATCCGGCGTTCGATGGCGCGGGCCAGCACCTGGTCGTTGGCGCTGGCCAGGGTAAAGGTCTTCTTGGCTCGCGTGACGGCGGTATAGACCAGCTCTCGTGTCAGGATAGGCGAGAGGGTGTCGGGCATCACCAGCGCGGTATGCACGAACTCGGAGCCCTGGGACTTGTGCACCGTCATGGCGAAGACCGTTTCGACCCGCTGCAGACGACTGGGCAGCACCCAGCGAATGCCGCCCTGGCCGTCACCCGCAGGAAACGCCACGCGCAAGATGGTGCCGGCTTCGGGGTTGCCAAACTCCGCCGGTACTTGCAGGGCGATGCCGATATCCCCGTTCATCAGCTTCAAGGCGTAGTCATTGCCGGTGACCAGCACCGGGCGGCCTTCGTACCAATGGGTATACAGGTCGGGCTTGTCGATCAGGCCGTGGCGCGCCAGCGCCTGCTCGATGCGCTGGTTCAGTGTCTCGACCCCATGATGCCCGCTGCGCAGCGGTGTCAGCAGCTGGAACTGGGCGTGGGCCTTCAGAATCTCTGCTGCCCACTGGTCCCACTCGCTGCGGTCGGCCGCTGTCGCTGGGCGTTCGCGGCCACCGCTGGCGGCGTCAGGTCCTGCGTCGCTGCGCGCTTCACGGGGGCGAATGGCGTCAAGGTAGTAGCGGTAGCCCCAGGCGTTGTCGTGGCCACGGCCGTCGAGCACCAGCGCCATCAGGGCCCGTTCATCGTTACGGCGTAGACTCAGGCGCTGGGCCTCAGTAAAGGAGGGGGCATCCAGTACCGCCATGGCCCGTCGACTGTCTCCCGCATTGATGGCGCGAGCCAGCTGGCCGATGCCGCTCTGGTCATCGAAGCGGAACGAGTGACGCAGCATGGCGATGGACTGATCCAGCGGGCGTCCACTGCTGGCCTGTTCCGGGGGGAGGCAGAGCGCTGGCGGTAGCTCGATACCGGTGGCGTCCTGCAACCACTGGGCGGTGTCCGGCTGATAGTGGCCTTCCTCCGCCCGCGCACACAGGTTGCCCAGCACGGCCCCGGCTTCGACGGAGGCCAGCTGGTCCTTGTCGCCCAGCAGGACCAGGCGCGCCCTGGGGGGCAGTGCCTCCAGCAGTGCCGCCATCATGTCGATGTCCACCATCGAGGCCTCATCCACCGCCACCATGTCCAGCGGCAGGGGATTAAGGCGGTGATGCCGGAAGTGACGGGTATCCGGGCGCGCCCCGAGCAGACGGTGCAGGGTCGTGACCTCGGCGGGGATCGACTCGCGTACCTGCTCGGCGTTGGGCAGGTCGAGGGATGCCAGGGCGGCGATCTGGTCGCGGATGGATTCACTCAGGCGAGCGGCGGCCTTGCCGGTGGGGGCGGCCAGGCGGATGGTCAACGGCACGCCTCGTGTGGCGATGGCCTGGGCCTGCAGCAGGGCCAGCAGGCGAATGACCGTGGTGGTCTTGCCGGTGCCGGGACCGCCGGTGATGACCGAGAAGGGCGTCCGCGCGCCCAGGGCGCAGGCGAGTTTCTGGGACTCTGCCTGTTGCGCACGGGGGGCCTGTGGCGGAAACAGGCTGTCCAGTACCGGGCGTAGCTGGCTGGCCTGGGGAACAGCGTCGCTGGCGCTGCCTGTTTCTTCGCTTAGGCTGGTCTGATCCGTGCTGGTCTGATTCGTGCCGGGATGGGCGGGATAGGCCGCTGCCAGCCGATCCGAGATGGCATCGGCGACCCGGCGCTCGTGACGCCAGTAGCGGCGCAGATACAGGCGGTTGCCGTCCAGTACCAGCGGCGTGCTGCCGGGGCCCCGGCCCACCGCGGACCACTGCCCGAGGCGCTGGGCCCAGTCGTCGCCAATGGCGGCCAGCACCTCATCCGGTGGGACTGGGGCGGTGTCGTCGGGTTCCACCGCGATCAGCGTCTGAGGGTGCCGCCTGGCCTGGTCGAGGTCCACCAGCAGATGGCCCTGGCCGGCCTGGTGGCTGACCAGCATCGCGGCGACCAGGCAGCAGGCGTCGGCGTCCGGCGCCAGCGCGGCAAGACGATGGGCCAGGGCGGCGTCGAGGTCACGAATCCAGTCGTGTTCGGCCCAGGCGAACTGCAGGCGCAACATGGCCTGGGGATCGGCCAGGGCCTCGCTGACGCTGGGGCTGTCTGAGGCGGCATCCGCGCCAGGGCGGTCATGGGTCGGCGTCTCGTTCATGCCAGAGTCTCCTCTTGGCGTTCCCCGGCCAGGCAGCGATCCAGCGCCTCGATGAAGGCCAGCGGTGGCTTGATTGCGGCAACGCCTCGTGAGGGGGCATTGATACCGCGCAGAAACACCAGCATGGCGCCGCCCACGTGCTGCTCGTAATCATAGTCCGGCAGCGTCTGGCGCAGGTGCCGATGCAACGCCACCAGGTAAAGGGCGAGCTGCATGTCGTAGCGTTTGTCGAGCATGGCGTCGCGCATGGCATCGGGGTGATAGGCAGCGTCGTCGGGGCCCAGCCAATTGGACTTCCAGTCGATGACGTAGAAGCGCCCATCGTGTTCCGCCAGCAGGTCGATAAACCCCTTGAGCAGCCCGTTGAGGCGCTGGAAGCCGAGCTGCGGCCGTGGGGCGCCAGGGAAAAGATGGTCCCGGGCGAGTCGGTCCATCGCTGGGGTAATCGCATTGTGGGTGGCAAACCAGAAGTCGGGTTCCGCCCGGTAGCGCGATAGCTCGCACAGCGTCAGTCCGTCTGTGAGTTCAGCCGTCGCTTCAGTCGTCACGTCAGCGGTGGACGAGGTGGCACCCGGGGGTTCCATGGCCGCAGGCGACAGGGGGGTGGTCAGCCAGCGCTGCATGCCTTGGGTCAGAGCGTCGATGTGGTCGTCCCAGCCTCGCCGTCGGCAGCGCTGTGCCATGCGCGCCTGCAGCGTGGTGTCGCCCACGGCGGCGGCAAAACCATGTTCGGCCATGGCTTCCAGCACGCCGTGGAGGAAGGTGCCGGGCCCTGGCCCACGGGGAAAGGCATGCAGGCTACCGGGCTCGGGCTGGCGGGTGTCGGCGCGACTTACTGCCTGACGCTGGTCGCTGTCTTCTTCTTCCAGCACTTCGGCGGCAGGTGTTTCTGGTGCCGTGGCGCCCTTCTGGGCCAGTGCCGAATAGCTGGCAATCCACCAGGGTGCAAAGGCCTGGTGGGCGGCGGAAAGCGCCGGCTTGTGGGCTCGCGTCGACTGCCGGGGCACGACGTTGATGATGGGAGAAGCCACGCTTGAAGGGGCGGTCTCCAGCAGGACGTCGCCACTGTCCCCCTGCATCTGTTGCCAGCAGGCACGCAGGCTCTGTTCGTCCGGAATATTCGCGCCACCGGCCAGCAGGTGACCAAGGGCCGACTTGTGCAGGGTCGCGGCCTTGCCATTGCCGTACTTGAGGGGCGCGAGGCCGATAAAGCTGGCGTGACGGGCACGGGTCAGGGCCACATAGATAAGTCGGACTTCCTCGGACAGCCGTTCATCATCGGCCAGCTCGAAGCCTTCCTTGGCCATCTCCTTCTTGGGCGCCAGTTCCAGCACCGGGCGGTCGTCAAGGTGGTAGAGCGGAGTCCCGGTCTTGCCGCTGACTTCCTTGTAGGTGCACAGGAAGGGCAGGCATACCACCGGATACTCCAGACCCTTGGACTTGAAGATGGTGACCACCTGAATGAGCTCGGCATCGCTTTCCAGGCGCAGAATCTGCTCGTCGTCGGCGGGCTCCTGCACATGCTCCGACAGCAGGCGGATCAAGGCGTGGTCGCCATCCAGGGTATCACTGGCCTGCTGGGCCCACTCTGCCAGGTGCAGCAGGTTGGTCAGTCGCCGCTGGCCCTGGTCGGCATTCAGCAGGCGGGCAGGGATGCGATAGTCGTGCATCAGCTTGCGCAGTGCCGGCAGAACGCCGCGCCGCTGCCAGCGCTGGCGGTAGGCCATGAAGCGCTCTTGAACGCGCTCCCAGGCGCTTTCGTCGCGCTGCAGGTGATCCAGCTCCGCCAGACTGAGCCCCAGGGTGGCGGTGGCCAGGGCGGTGCGCAGGGTGGACACGGACTCGGGGTGGGCGATGGCCTTTAGCCAGTAGAGCATGTCACGGGCTTCTGCGGTGGCGAAGACGCTGTCCCGGTCGGACAGGTAGACGCTGGCAAGGCCGCGCTGGCTGAGCGCCCGGCGAATGGCGGTGGCCTCGACCCGGTCACGCACCAGAATGGCAATGTCGCTGGCGTTCAAGGGCGTCAGGCGGTCGTCGCCCGGGCGGGCGAAGCCGGCGCGGGGCTCACCACCCTCAGGATGGGACTGGTTGAGCCATTCGGCGATGCGGTTGGCGCAGTGATGGGCGGCCTCGCGCAGATAGCGTTCCTTGTTCAGGCAGCCGCTGTCGCTGTCGTCATCGCTGACCAGCCAGCCGGTCAGGGCCGTGGCGGGCTGGCCATCCAGCATCAGGGTTTCCTTGCGGCCATTGGCCTTGACCGTGACAAAGGGCAGCGGGTTGGTGGCCTGCCCGGTAGCATCGGCAAAGCGAAAGGCCCCCCGCTCATGGTGCTGCTCGGCGAAGGCGAACAGCTGGTTCACCGAGTCGACGGCGGCATGACTTGAGCGGAAGTTGGTGTCCAGGCTGTGGTGATGACCCAGGGTGGCCTGGCGGGCCGCCAGGTAGGTATAGATGTCGCCACCGCGAAAGCCGTAGATCGCCTGCTTGGGGTCCCCGATCAGGACCAGCGCACTAGGGTCGTCAGCGGCGTCGATGCTGGCGTCCTCGGTCGCCTTCGCGTTCGCCTGGTCGATGCGGTAGATGCATTCGAAGATGTGGTACTGGGCCGGATCGGTATCCTGAAATTCGTCGATCATCGCCACCGGGAATTGCTGGCGAATCCGCCGCGCCAAGGCGTCTCCGCCTTCGCCGTCGAGGGCCTCGGCAAGCCCGGTAATCATGTCGTTGAAGCCCATCAGGGCGCTCGCCTCAAGCTGCTCGCGCAGGCGCTGGCTGATCCAGCGGCTGGCATCGGCAAGAAACTGGGGGAGCAGCTCACGCTTGAGGTCATCGGCGTGCTGCTGATAGGTGCCCCACTCCTCCAGGGCATCAAAAAGGGCGATGTCCGGGACCTCTACGCCTTTCTTCACCTTCAGGCGGGAGCGTGCCAGCTTCTGCACGAACTTCGTGTCGCCGGTGGCGATGCCGCCCTGGGCCCAGTGGTCGAGCTCTTCCAGCCAGCCGGCAAAGGTCTCGTCGTTGTCCTTGCCGCGAAAGCTGTTGCCGTTGAGGCTTGGGCGCAGCGCTTGCAGAGCGTTACGCACCTCCTGAGCTTCGTCCAGGTAGCGCTGGCGCGCCTGCGCTTCCAGGCTGTCGGCCTTGGCGCGATGGTCACTGAAGGTGGTCAGGGTAGCGGTCAGGTCGGTGCTGACCAGCGGCTCGCCGCAGAACATCAGCGCGGCGTCATCCCGGGCGAGCAGGTTGCGGACGTTGCTATACAACTCCTGAGGCGATGAGAAAAGCTCAACCACCGAAGCCGCCAGCGGCTCGCTGAGGGGGTAGACCCGGGTGCGCCAGTAATCGTTGACGGCCTCCTGGGTCAGCTCACTCATGTCCTGAATGACCTCCTGACGAAACAGCTTGCCGCTGTCGAAGGCGTGTTCCTTCAGCATCCGCTGACACCAGCTGTGAATGGTGGAGATGGCGGCATCATCCATCCATTCGGCGGCCAGTATCAGGCGGCGGGCGCAGATCGGCCAGGCTTCCGGGGCGAAGTCATTGCGCAGCTCGGCCAATAGCGGGTCGCGGCCGGCCAGGTCATCGTCGTGAGCAGGGTCGGCGCGAAAGGCTTCGGCGGCCTGTACCAAGCGCGCCCGGATGCGCTCTCGCAGCTCCTGGCTGGCGGCTTCGGTGAAGGTCACCACAAGGATGTCGGGGGGCACCAGCGGCTGTGAAAAGCCGTTGTCCGCGCGACAGTCGCTGCGCCCCGGCTGGCCATGGCCCAATACCAGGCGCACGTAGAGCAGGGCGATGGTAAAGGTCTTGCCGGTCCCGGCACTGGCCTCGATCAACTGGCAGCCGGTCAGTGGCAGGGCCAGCGGTAGCGCCTTGTTTGACGGCGTCTGATGTGCGTCTGACACCAGGGGGCCGTCAGCGGTGGTCTTGGCTGAGCTCATGCTTTGGCCCCCTTGGCGGAGTGACGGTTGCCTTGCGTTGCAGGGGCAACCGCAAGGGGGGACTGACGCGCGCGGCTGATCCAGGTGTGCAGGTCGGCATACAGCTCCCGGGTGGCGTCGGCAAAGTCTGGGGCGGTGATCAGTGCTTCCAGGGTAGGGAACTCCCGCAGCATCAACGGGCTGCGTTCGGCCAGGCGTTCCCAGCGGTCTTCCCATGAGGTGCGAAGCTTGGGATCGGACGCCAGGTCAGGTGGTGGCCAGTCAGGGTCATCCGCCGCGGGATAGGCCTCAAGGGCGTTGAAGGCGATATCGGGATAGGTCGGGGTGACGCGCTGCATGGCATGCTGCCACCGCTCCATCAACCGGTTCAGCCGCTGTTCGGCCTGGGGTCGGGTCATGCCCGGTATGGTGAGCTGGCCGCTGGGCGATACCAGGTGAGTGACGGCGCCCGGATAAAGGGTTTGCAGCGCCAGGTGAGCAGGCCAGTGGCGCAGGATCTGGCGCCAGTTGAAGTGCTCGCCCTGGTGGATCTGACTGGTCAACAGCACGATGCGGGCCACTTCGGCAGAGGCATCTGCGCTGGCCTTTTCTCCCAGTTTCTCTCCCAGTTTTTCGCCCAGTTTTTCGCCCAGTGAGAGGGGCCGGTCGGCGTGCAGCTGGGTCAGGGTGTCTTCCAGCCGCAGGGTGAGCGCCTGCGTGTCGTCATCAGCGGCCAGTCGGCTTGCCTCCAGCGTAAGCCCGCTGTCGTGGCTGACCCGTGGGGCGATCTCCAGGGCATGGGGATAGCGGGCGAGCAGCGCCCGATAGGCCTCCAGGGCAGCGGGAATCCGCTCCAGCAGGCGCTGTCGAATGACCGGGCCCACCGGGGCCGGTGGATAGTGTCCGGCGCGCTGCTGGCGCAGGACCTGGCGGTCGATCAACTCGCTCAGTGAGGCGGCGTCGTCTGGCCGGTGCGCCAATTGCTGACCAATGGGCTGGACCAGGGCTTCGCGCTGCTGCCAGGCGGCCAAACCCGCAAAGCCAAAGGGCTCGTCGTCGTCATTCAGCACGTTGTCATCGCGCATGCTGGTGGACAGGCGCTGCTGAAACAGCGCTTCGACCGGGTCACGCAACAGCCCGGCCAGGTGCGACAGCTGAAGGGGGCCTTCCGGTTGCCATGGGCCCAGGCCGTTGGTCGCGGAATCTGCTCCATGCGGCCCGTGGGGGTCCGTCGAGTCGACTGCCGTCCCCGGCGAGTCAGCGGTCGCGCCAGTAGCGGTCCCAGCGGCAGTGTCCATGGTGCTGCCAGAGGCGGCGTGCAAGTCCTGCCACTCGTCGGCGTAGGTGAACAGCCGGGAATCCGCCTGGAAGTAGGCGGCGCCAAAGGGCTGCAACGGGTGCTGGGCCGTCAGCGCTTCGAGCAGGGCGTCGGCCATCTTGGCATCGTCAGCCAGGCTGCGCTGGGCGTGAGGCGGCTGACCAGGAAGGCGCCAGCCTTTGGCCAGGTGGTCGCGCAACTGGCCCACCAGCACGCTAGGGGGCTTTTCACCGTTGTCCTGTGGGCTGCGACCGCACCAGCTGATGGTCAGGCGCTCCCGTGCGGACAACAGGGCTTCCAGAAACAGGTAGCGGTCATCGTCTCGGCGCGAGCGATCTCCGGCGCGATAGTGACCGCGCATGGCCATCAGGTCGAAGTCCATGGCGGTGGCCTGGCGCGGGTAGGCGCCGTCATTCATTCCCAGCAGCACCACCTGCCGGAACGGAATGGCACGCATCGGCATCAGGGTGGCGAAGGTGATGCGACCCATCATGAAGCTCTGGGACAACTGCGGGTCATCGATACGCGATAGCCAGCTTTCGCGCACCACGGCCAGGGGTAGGTCGGTGGTCACCGCTGCCGAAGTGATCTCTTCCTGCCAGGTCTCGAGGGAGGCCTGGATGCGACCCATTAGGGTCTGCTCCGCGCTGGTGCTGGGGGTTAGGGTGCGTTCGAGCATGGTCGATAGCACGCGGTCCCAGTCCGCCGCCGGACGGGGTGCGGACAGCAACTGGCGCAGCTCACTCAGGGTCATGATCAGCCGGTACAGGGGGCCGACCAGCGCCGCGTCTAGGCCGGCCACCTCGTCGTAGGGCACCACCTCGAGCCAGTCGTCGCCACTGTCCTCGGCCTCGCCGACGGCGTAGCCCATCAGCATGCGCTCAAGACCAAAACGCCAGGTATGCAGTTCGTCGTGCTCCGGCAGTCCCAGTTCAGCCCGCTGGGCGGCGTCCAGGCCCCAGCGCACGTTGGCCTCGCGGATCCAGCGCTGCAGGGTGGGCAGGTCGCCTTCACCCAGGCCAAAGCGCTCGCGCACCGCTGGGATATCGAGCAGGTCGAGAATCTCGCTGGCACGGAAACGCATGCGCGGAAGCGACAGCAGCGTTTCCAGGGCGACCAGCAAGGGCTCCCGGTGACGCTGCTGCTGGTCGGCGACATGGTAGGGCAGATGACGACATTCGCCCGGGGCGAATTGCCCAAAGACGGCGTCGATGTAAGGGGCGTAGTCGTTGATGTCCGGCACCATGACCATGATGTCACGGGGCTCTAGCGTCGGGTCTGCGGCAAAGCTTGCCAGCAGCTGATCGTGCAGGACTTCGAGCTCGCGCTGGGGGCTGTGGCAGATGTGAAAGCGGATCGAGCCATCTTGCTCAGGATCCAGTGCCGGCCATGTCTGCTGGGTCTCGGACAGTGGCCGCAGGTTGAGGATGTCGTCCTGCAACTGGCCCAGTAGGTGCTCGGTAGGCGGTTCGAGAAACAGGTCGACGGCGCCATCGAGCAGGGCGCTCATGGCCTCGACATCGGTATGGTCATGTTCGCTCAGCAGCTGCAGGTAGTCGCGGCCCTGCTTGCCCCAGGCCGCCAGCAATGGGTGGGCGTGCAGGTGCAGGTGTTCCAGCGACTGATGCAGATCGGCGGGCATGCCTTCGCGCCGGCGCTGACGCACATGGCGACGCAGCACTTCCTGGGTCTCGATGATCTCGCCCCAGTAGAACTGGCAGGGATTGAGCAGGCACAGCACCACCTCGCAGACCCCGGAGAGAGACGCGAGAACTTCAAGAGTCTGCTGTGGCAGGGACGAGATGCCGAACACCACGATACGCGGCGGCAGCTCGTCGGGACGCTGCTGCAGGGTCTCTGCGGCGGCCTTGAAACGCTGATGAATGGCGCCGCGATGGGTGTGACGCAGGCCGTCCTCCAGGGAGTCGCCGATCATGCGCCACAGGGCGGGTTGCCAGAGCTGCTCTTCTGGTACCGGTATGCGACGATTGCCGGGCAGAATCAGGCTATCGTCACCCTTTTCCCAGGCGCTCAGCCAGTCTGCCCGGTACACCTGATACTGGTCGAACAGGTCGGCCAGGCGTTCCGCCAGCTGGTAGTGCTTGCGGCGCTCATCATCGTCGCGCAGATAGCGTTCCAGAGGGGCGAACAGCGGATCCATCAACGCCTTTGGTAACAGCTCCATCAGACGCCAGCGCAGTCGGCTCTTGTCGAAGGGCGACGTCGTGGGCACCGTACCTGGTCCTTCGACATCCTCGATGACCGCACGATAGGCCTGCCACTGTAGCCGCGCCGGCAGCGCCACATCAGTTCCCAGACAGATACCGTAGCCGGGAGCGCCCTGACGCTCGGCGATAGAGGTCTTGAGCCATTGTGCAATGCCGTTGCTCTGCACCAGGAAAAGTGTACGTGCGAGCGGATGGAGGGGACGGCGACCGAGCCATTTCAGCGTCAGATCGCGCAGGTCTTCCATGCGGTTGCCCTGCAGGACAATCATCCCGGAGGCGGCTGTATCGGTCATGGCTTGCTCTCTTTGCGGCGCGGGAAGGCCTGTGGCGAAGGCCTGCGTCGTGACTGTCTCGGCATAGCCTAATAGATGCAGCGCCAAGGATCATCTGCGGGCAGTCACGCTGCGACAGATCGTCGGCTACTTCGGGTCACGTCGACGCTGGCGTTCGCTGAAGAAGAGCCAGATGCATAGGGCGGCGACCAGATAGACTACGAGGGGAATGGCCAGGCCGTAGGCCAGTACCTTGAAGGAAAAGTCGTTTTTGACAAAGAGAAACAGCAGAAGCATGGGGAACCAGCAGAGAGCGATGCCTTGCGCGAGCTTCTTTAGTGCGGTGATAACCACCGACGGAGCCTTGTCCTGCATTTACGCCTCGTCATATCCATATGGGCTGAAGAATTCTCCTGCCATGTCTAGGGGCACCTTGTGCACCCTAGTCGTCATGCACCGCAGCCATCGTGCACAGAATGCTCGCACCCGCGCTAGTCGGTCTCTTTTGGAGGTGGTGGGAAGGCACGCTGTATCTCTCGATGATTGGTATGACACACCTCGAGAGGAAAGTGCGATTCGATCCAGCGGGTAAAGCGCTGGCCTTGCATGGTTTTACGCTGTGCGCCTAGCCCGCGGCATAGGTTCAAGGCATTTCCCACCTCGCCGCCGACGATAATGACCTTGAACAAGGTGCCGGCAGAGTAGCACATGACCGCATGCGCAGGCCGGTGTGGGCGGCTCACGTCCTTCACTTCGAAGTCGTGGACGTGATCGGTGTATTGGTATTCGGGGAAGTCGGAGAGTGCACCTAGCATGAATCATGGCTCCTTGTGCGGTGTCTTCACGTCATCCGTGACGTGAACAGCGAAGGACTGCGTCAGGTTGCCCAGGGGCAATGGCTTGGGGCTGTTTGCCCGCTTGCCTGGGGTCGATAATGCCAGAGCTGGCGTCACGATCAATCACCAGGCAAGAGGACTTCCTGCGTCATGGCCTGGAGACAGCGTGACGGGACTCAGCGGTTCCGGGCCAGCGGCGTTGGCGGGTGGCCCGCTGCCACGAAACAGCAGGACCGGTTCTGGTCGTGCGAGTAGGAAGCGCGAGCAGGAAGCGCAGTCGCGACCGGACTGAGCTTCCGCTTCGGTAGGCCACTTTAGTGGGGCTTTGCTGCGTGCTCCGAGTTCCGCAGGTCGAGTTCTTTGCCTCGTTTCCTGTGCCCCGGTCCTTGTGCCCCAGGGCCTCTCAGGGGTTCCCGGGGCTCAAGACAGGTCGAGTCGTCCCGGTGGCTCGGAGAGCAAGCGGTAACGCTTAGATGAGCTCTTCGATGTTGTCGACGGTGGGCTCGAGGATGAGCTCGCCAGTGCCTTGCTTTACCACGCGGTTAGGTTCGATAAAGCAGGTGACGAGGCACCTGGCGCTCTCGCCACCGTCAGAGATGGTGTAGGTCTTCTTGGTCGATACAACACGACCCTGGACGAAGACCAGGCTTGTCTTTCCTTCTTCTTCCGCGGTGAAGGGCAGTTCAAGCAGCTCGTCTGTGCCGGGTACTTCCAGCAAGGTGTCGATCTGATGTTCGGGCATGTCCAGCGGTGACGGTTTCAGCGTCAGGGGTTCGAGAGACTTTGTGTTGAGGGAGTCTGTGAGTTGGAACATCAATCGGTAGTTCATGTCTCGTCCTGGTTGGTTTCCTTCCGGCGTAGTGCCTTCACACGCCTGTTCCCTGCGGTGCTCACTCACCCTCCGCGGCGCTGAGGGCCCGGCCGATCTAGGAGGTTCCCGACCATGGCTACAACGCCTGCAGTATCAGTGACTTAAGAACTATACAGCGAGCGCCCCTTGTATAGCATTTGTGATGCGTCAGGGCTAATACTTTATGCCGAGGCGGGCAGAAGCTGGCTGGCACAGCCAGGGCTGGGCGTGTTGCATCACCCCCTTTCGAAGGGTGTGGCTGTGTCGTGGTTGGGTCATATGAGCGTGTCGTAAAACAGGGCGTGGTGATTTTTTGCTCATTTTTCCCGCTTTCTGTCGGCACTTTCTATCCCCACTTTTTATCAGCCCTTCCTATCAGCCCTTTCTGTCTACACTTGCTATCTGCCTATCAGGTGAGGTTAGGAAATAAGAGTTTTCTTTGTAGGAAATATTGGACAATTCAAGATGTGGTTGAATGACCTCTTTTTCCTAACTGCTTTCCTTTCTTCACCCTTCCTATGTCAATTCTCCTATCGTTGTGCTTTTCCGCTACGACATTCATTTCTGCTGCATTTTTTCACTTCCTTTTCTTGGGGTAGTATCTCGATAATATCGAGTCTACTCAGCATGTCTTGTCAGCCAGCCGGTGCGACACCAGGTTGCGATAAATATATGTCTGGAAACGTTGAGCAGAGTCACCATATCCAGGCATCACGGCCGTTGAGTGAGGTCTTGCGGTAGCCATTGCTACGCCGTATGAAGTGGCAAAGTAACAAGTAGAGTTAAGTTTAGGTATGAGTAATATTATTTCAAAAATACATGGTAGTCAGGCAGTGGTACAGCGAATTTTTATCGGCGACATGCCAGAGACATTATGGCTATAGCGTTTGATCATTGAGTGTAAATGCCGGGATAAACCGTTGCCAAAATGTCTTGGATGAAGACGACGTTTTACGTCCCCCCTCCGGTAGTGCTCTGGTCGACCGGCGTGATGACATCCTTGCCTATGAGGCGGGCGTCATCCAGGCCGATGCCATCGATCATCGCGAAAGTCCCGTCTATTTCATCGTTCAGGCGCGCTTCTAGTGGCCGCGCCAGATACGTGCCATGCCCTCCAGGAGGGACGTTTAATGAACTCACGCCGTCCGCTGTTTCGCCATCTGGCCATCGTCATGATCAACGCCCTGTTCTGGCATCCCGTGGTGGTGCTGGCAGACGGCATCGTAGTGGCACCGGGGGGAAACACCCGGCTCGATCAGGCGGGCAACGGCGTGCCGGTGGTCAACATCGCCACCCCCAACGACAAGGGGCTCTCCCACAACCGCTTTCGCGACTACAACGTGGACGCCCGCGGGCTCATCCTCAACAACGCTACCGGCAAGACCCAGTCGACCCAGCTTGGCGGCATCGTGGTCGGCAACGCCAATCTGCGCGGCCAGGCGGCCCAGGTCATCCTCAATGAGGTCAACGGCGGCAATCCGAGCCGACTGGCGGGCTACACCGAAGTGGCCGGTCAGGCCGCCAAGGTGGTGGTGGCCAACCCCTACGGCATCTCCTGCGATGGCTGCGGTTTCATCAACAGCCCCCGGGTCACCCTGACCACCGGTGCGCCGGTGATCGAGGACGGCCGGCTGGACCACTACGCGGTGGACCAGGGGCAGGTCGCCATCGAGGGGCTGGGGCTGGACGCCCGTGAGGTGGATCAGTTCGAGATCCTTACCCGGGCCGCAGCGCTCAACGCCGAGCTGCACGCCCAGGACCTGACGATCGTCGCGGGCGCCAACGATATCGATGCCACGAGCCTGAACGCCACGCCTCGCAGTGGCACAGGGTCCCGTCCGGCCCTGGCCATCGATTCCTCGGCGCTCGGCGGCATGTACGCCGAGCGCATTCGCCTGGTCGGTACCGACGCCGGGGTCGGCGTGCGCCTGGCCGGTGACATGGCCGCCAGTGCCGGCGACATTCGCATCACCGCCGATGGCCAGCTGAGGCTTGCCGACGCCTCGACCTCTGCGCGCCTGATCACCCAGTCCAGTGACGCTAGCTTCGGGGGTGACGTGCATGCCGACCAAGGGGCCGACATTCAGGCCGACAATGCCCTGGACATCTCTGGCCGGCTGACCAGCGGCGGGGATATCGCGCTCTCAGCGCAGCGCCTGACCACCACCGGTGATGTAGTGGCCGGCGTCCGTGGCGGACAGCGACGCGCCGGGGCTGAGCTTGCGATCACCGCCGCCACCCTGGACAACCGTGGCCGACTCGACGCCAGTGACCGTCTGGCCGCGACCACCGGCGTGACCCACAACCGCGGCCAGATGCTGGCAAGCGAGCTGGCGCTGACGTCGCGCCAGAGTTTGGACAATGGCGGAGAGATCCTGGCGGACAGGGTGTCCCTGAACGCCACCCAGCTCACTAACCAGGGGCTGGTGGAGGGACAGCGTGTCGCGCTGACGGCGGATGTCATCGACCAGCAGGGGCGTGTTCAGGCCGATCACGCCAGCCTGAGCGCCACACGCATCGACAATCAGGGCACGCTCTACGCCGAGCGGCTGTCGCTGTCGGCCCCGGACCTGGTCAACCGTGGCGACCAGGCGACCCTGTCCGCCGGTAGTTCCCTTGAGCTCGAGACGCGACGCCTGGCCAACCTGGGCGGCTCGCTGGTGTTCGCCCCGGGGCAGGACCTGCGACTCGACCTGGAGCGTTTCGACAACCAGGGCGGGCGCGTTGTCCTGGACGGCTCGCTCAGCGGTGACATCGGTCAATGGAACAATGCCGAGGGTCAGCTGGCGGCCAAGGACATCGCCTTGAGCGCGGCCTGGGTCGATAACCGCAGTGGTCTGATCAGCGCCGAGACCGATGCGCTGGCGCTGACCAGCGACGGGGAGGTCATCAATACCGGGGGCACGTTGCAGGCCCGTCAGGGCTCGCTGACGTTGACCGCGGCGGAACTCGACAACCAGGGCGGCAAGGCCGTTGCCCGAGAGGCGCTGACGGCCAGCGTGAGCGGTGTCGTGGGCAACCAGGACGGTGGGCGGCTCAGTGCCCGCCAGCTTAGCCTCAGCGCCCAGGACCTCGACAATCGGGGAGGCGAGGTCGACGCCGCCGGCGCCCTGAACGTGAGTCTGAGCGAAAGCTTCAATAACGCGGACGGTCGCATCAGTGCCGGGCAACTTGCCATCGTCGCCCGGCATCTCGATAACCCAGGGGGCCAGGTGGTGGCCGACGGCGACCTGACGGCCACCCTGAGCGGTCACCTGGCCAACCGCGACGGCGGCACCTTGGGCGCCGAGCGGGTCGTGCTCACCACAGGGCAGTTCGATAACCGTGATGGCGCGCTGCTGGCAGGCGATGTGCGGATCGACAGTCAGACCCTGGACAACGCCCGGGGCATGATCAGTGCCGACGATGCTCTGGCGCTGACGGTGACCCAGGCGCTGGCCAATCGTCAGGGCCAGATTCAGGTGGTCGAGGGAGGCCTCGAGGCGCGCCTGGGCAGCCTCGACAATCAGCAAGGCACCCTGGTCGCCAGGCGGCTCAGCGTGGCCTCGCAAGGCGCCATCGACAATCGTCAGGGGCAGCTGGTCGGCGACGAGCTGCGCCTGGATGCAGGGAGCCTGGACAATCGTCAGGACGGTCGCCTGACCGCCTCCTACCTGACGCTGGCCATCGATGACGCCCTCGACAACCAGGGCGGGGTCCTCGACGCCGACCAGGGCGAGCTGCAGGTCGCGGCACGGCGTTTGGACAATCGTGGTGGCACCCTGAGTGCCGGCCAGCTGGACCTGGGCCTGGACCAGGGCATCGACAATCGCGACGGCGGCCTGCTGCTGGCCGATGACCTGCGCCTGACGGCCGGGTCGCTGTCCAACACCCAGGGGCGGGTACTGGGGCAGTCGCTGGTGCTGACCTTGGCGGAACTTTATAACGCCGGGGGGCTGATCAGTGCCACGCAGGCGCTGGGTCTGGCGCTGAACGGCGCGCTCGACAACCAGGGAGGACGGCTGCAGGTCACCGACGGACAGCTGCAGTTGAGCGACGCCACCCAGGTGGATAACCGCCAGGGCGTGCTGGTGGCCCAGCAGTTGTCTCTCGTCGATATCGGTCGGCTGGACAATCGTCAGGGCCAGCTCGTCGCCGATGGGATCCGCGTGGCGGCGACCACCGTCGATAACACGCAGCAAGGGCTGATCAGCGCCGCCGAGACGCTGGACCTGACCGTTCAGGAGGACCTGGTCAACGCCTCGGGCACGCTGGAGGCCGCTCGGCTGAATGTCGCGGCCACCCGCGTCGACAACACCCAGGGCAGGCTGCTGGCGGACCGGATCGGGCTAAGGGCAACGACCCTTGGCAACCAGGGTGGCGCCATTCTGGCCGAGAGCGACGGCGCGGTGATCACCCTCACCGGTCAGGACGCTGAGCTTAATAACGCCGACGGTGTGATCGACGTGGCCGATGGCACGCTCGCCATCGTCGCGGCCGAGGGGGCGATCCACAATCAGGCCGGGTCGATCAGCGCCGACCGGCTCACCCTGGACGCCGCGAGCCTTGATAACCACAGCGGTCAGCTGGCGGCGGTGCAGGGCAATGCCGCCATCACGGCGGACCGGCTCGACAACCAAGCCGGCCTGCTGGCCGCCCAGGGCGGCGAGCTGACGCTGGACATCGCCACCGTCGACAATCGCGCAGGACGCCTGCAGGGCGACGGCGTCCGCCTGACCGGGGCGCGCCTCGATAACCGTCAGGGCACGCTGACCGCGGTTGAGCGTGACCTGGAGGTGCAGCTCAGCGGAGTGCTGGATAACGGCGACGGACGAATGCTGGCCAATGGCGTGCTGGGGGTGGACAGCGCGGCCCTGACCAACCTGGGCGGTCAGCTGGCCGGTCGTGGCCTCAGCCTGACCACCGGCATGCTCGACAACCAGCAAGGTCTGGTCGAGTCCAGTGCCGCGCTGAGCGTTGACGTCGATGGCCTGGCCAATGGCGGCGGCACGTTAAGAAGCCTGTCTGGCCAGACGACGACCCTCAGCGCGCGTCAGCGCCTGGACAACCGTGGCGGCGTGATCGAGCTGGGGAGCCGCGACGCCCGTGTGAACGCTGCGGATATCGACAACCGCGATGGAACGCTACGCCATGATGGTGACGGGGTGGTGCAGCTGGTGGCCGAGCAGTTGGCCAACCTCAACGGCCGTCTTCAGGGAACCGGTGGCGTCAGCGCCGAGCTTGGCCGTGTCGAGGGGGTAGGGCAGTGGCAGGCCAATGGTCCGCTGGTCCTCGCCAGTGAGGCCGCGCTGAGCGTCGGCAGCAACGAACGGCTGTCCAGCGCCATGGCCTTGAGCCTGCGGGCGGCGGGGCTGGTCAATGCCGGTCTGGTGGCGGCCAACGACAGCCTGACCCTGACGCTGGACGGCGCGCTGAACAATGCCGGGCAGCTGTCGAGCCAGGGCCGCCTGGCGGTGACCGCCACCGGCCTAACCCAAGACGGCGGGCGCATCGCCAGTGCCGGCGACGCTTCCTTCCGCTTGAGCGGTGATGTGACCAACCTGGGACGCCTGACCAGCCAGGGCGACATGACCCTGAGCGCGGCCTCGCTCGATAACCAGGGCACCCTAGGCAGCCTGGGCGGCCTGCGCCTTGATAGCGCCAGCATCACCAATGCCCCCGATACCCTGCTGTTCGCCGGTGGCGACATGACGCTGCATACGCAGCAGCTGTTTAACCGCTATGGGGACATCTATAGCCGGGGCGACCTGACCCTGGCACGCAACAGCGCCTTGGCCAAGGCGGACCGGCTGGAAAACCGCTCCGGGACCATCGAAGCCGAGGGGGATATGACGGTCGCGGTGAGCAATGTCACAAATACCGTTGATGCGTTTTCTACAGAGCAACAGCTGGTAGGTCGTGAAGTTTCGGGCACTCAGTACGAAGTTCGTATGTATCGCAAAACGGTGGACCACGACGGCCATGATGGGAGCGGAGCGACAGAAACCATCACGCTACTGGGCACTATCGATCATTTCGGTGAATACCAGCTCGTTGAGCGCTTCGAAAATAGTGTCAGCCTGGAGTCCGCTGCTGCCGAAATAGTGGCTGGGGGTAATGTAACGTTGCTCACCGATGAACTGGTGAATGATGCCAGTATCATCGCTGCCAACGGCGATGTGGTGATTCGTACTGACACCTTGGAAAATACCGGCCGGTCCAACACCTTGGTCGAAAAAACCACCGTGTTGGCAACGGACGAAGACGCACTAGCCTGTACAAAGAGAGAAAACTTTAATCGCTGCATGGGCTATAGCGGCAGCGGTGGACGTTTCTATCGATTGTTCATTGATGAATCCAACTCTCGATTCGATAGCTGGAATACAACGAGTGGATTTGATAGTAGCAACACGCTTCTTCCTCTTCCTTTTCTCACTGATGAAGTGGTCAAGGTCAGCGAGGTGGAAACCCGCACCATTCTCCCCGGTGGTGCTCCCGCCGTGATTTCCGCCGGTGGCCGTGTCTCCATTACCGCCACCGAGCAACTCCACAACGGCGATATCCAGGAACATACCCTGGCCCAGTTGCAGGGGCGCCTTGGCGATGCGGCGACCCAGGGGCCGGTTTCCACGCTGTCCATGACCCTGGGCCGTGATGCCGACCAGGCCAGTGCCCAGGGACTGAACGCGCCATCGCGAGTGGACCGCAGTGGTGCCAGCCGCGATGCGTCGCTGGCGGATATCGGCGCAACGCCCAACACCGCTGGCGGGGGTCTTGACGGTGCACTGGACGCCAGCGTGGGCGCTGGCTTTGACGCGGGAGGCGGCGTCTGGGTCTTCGACGACGCGCCCTTCCTGCGGGTCGATATCGCGCAGACGCCGTCCTTCCGGCTGCCGGAAGGTGACTATGGCCTGTTCGTGCGCGCCCCCGAGGCCCAGGGGCGCTAT
>NZ_JAHVIO010000011.1:0-194035 GCF_019801675.1 Halomonas sp. DP8Y7-3 | reverse complement strand
CGTTCAATCTGAGCCATGATCAAACTCTTCAGTTTAAAGTCTGATAGTCCGTTAAGCGGACCAAACTTGGCTCAAGGTTCAAACGTCTCGTTTGACGAGTCGCTTGCCTTGATATTTCAATGACATTGTCACTGACTCATCGGCAAGCGCCCACATGAATTACCTGATCAATTTTTAAAGAGCGTGCTCTTGACTCTGGTGAGCTCAATGAGCGCCTCGCTGCTGCCGAGCGCTTTGCTCAGCGCCCTGCGAGGAAGGCGTATTCTACAGAACCGAAGCGTTTCGTCAAGCGCTTTCTTTTGCGTCCCGCAAGCGATGCTCGCAGACTTCAAAAGAGAGCGAAGCGTGCCTCAGTGCATCTTTCAATGCCCTGTCGGCGACTCCGATCAAGTGGCGAGCATTCTACCGATTTCTCGTTGCTCGTCAAGCAGTGATTTTTTCGAGAAGCTTCAAAAAGCCTTTCCAAATCAACTACTTTTACCACTCTTTACCGCCTGTGACGTTTGCTCGTCGCCGGCAGCGGATGCGTACTTTACGGATCTCGAGGCAGCTTGGCAATAGCCTGACGTAAAAAAAGTGCGCACCGGCACATCGTCCTTATCCACACCCCTCTCCTCATGACACCTCAGTGGATAACCGTGCGCCCAAACGGGGAGCACAAGGGCAAGCTGTAGGGCGTTCAAGTCCAGGTACCAAGCGCCGAAGGATGGGGAGAACAGCAGAGAGGGGGAAAAGCAGAGAGGGAGAGCCGAAGGCGAAGGAAGGGAGCGGGAGAAGAAGAAAAGAGCGAGAACCGCTGATCGCGAGCAGAAAGCGGCTACGCCAGCCAGGCAGCGAGCTGGCAGAAATCCGCCAGCTCGCTTAATCGACGGGAACTCAGGATTTCAGCTTGCGCATCAACGCCAATGCAGGACCGGATGCGACATAGGTTCCAAACAGCAACAACAGCATGACCGAAGGCTCGATGGAGATCACCACAAAGCCAAGCACGATGGCCAGCAGCACCACAAAGGGTACGGGGCCTTTCAAGTCCACGTCCTTGAAGCTGTAATAGCGAATATTGCTGACCATCAAGATGCCGGCAGCACCCACCACCAGCAGCATCAGCAACTTGAACCCGAGTGCAGTGGCATCGAAGCTGTGGAAGGTCCAGACGCTGGCAGCCACCAGTGCCGCCGCCGAGGGGCTGGGCAACCCGATAAACCATTTCTTGTCGACACTGCCGATCTGGACATTGAATCGCGCCAGTCTCAAGGCCGCGCAAGCGACATAAAGAAAGGCCACCACCCAACCCGTCTTGCCGATGTCCTGAAGAATCCAGGTGAAGGCGACAAGCCCGGGCGCCATGCCAAAGGAAATCATGTCCGCCAGGCTGTCATACTCCGCACCGAACTCACTTTGGGTATTGGTCAAACGCGCCACGCGCCCATCCAGCCCATCGAGCACCATGGCAATGAAGATCGCTACCGACGCTGCAGTAAAGTCACCATTGAGAGCCGCCACCACAGCAAAGAAGCCGGAAAACAGCGCTGAGGTCGTAAACAGGTTGGGCAACAGGTAGATCCCCCGCCGGCGCACCTTCTTGCCGTCCTCCACTGCCTCCTCCACAACTTCGGACTCCCGCATGAAGGCGCTTGCCAGATCTTCTTCCTGCGACTCCCGCGGGGTCGGCTCACGCTTGCCTGCGTCTTCGCTCATCTCTGTCATCCATTGGCTTCGGGTATGAAAGGCATTCTACACCACTCAACCTTCACCGCCCTGCCGACGTCAAGGCAACTCTTGTCTTACCCCAGACTCGTGATAGGACTCCCCACCTCAGGCGCGCTAACAGCGCGATGCCTGCAAACGCAAAAGGGAGAAGCCTCGGCTTCTCCCTTTTGCTATACGCCGGCAGTCTGGACGACCTGACGGTCGCCCAGACAGGGCTGCATCAGTTCTTGGTCTTGTCGACCAGCTGATTGGCGGCGATCCACGGCATCATGCCACGCAGCTTCTCGCCAACCTGCTCAATCTCGTGCTCCGCATTCAGGCGACGACGCGCCGTCATGGACGGATAGTTGGTGTTGCCTTCGTTGATGAACATCTTGGCATATTCACCCGTCTGGATACGCTTGAGCGCATTGCGCATCGCCGCGCGAGACTCGTCGTTGATGACCTCAGGGCCGGTCACGTACTCGCCATACTCCGCGTTGTTGGAGATGGAGTAGTTCATGTTGGCGATACCGCCTTCGTACATCAGATCGACGATCAGCTTCAGCTCGTGCAGACACTCGAAGTAGGCCATCTCAGGCGCGTAGCCTGCTTCCGTCAGCGTCTCGAAGCCGGCCTTGACCAGTTCTACTGCACCACCACACAGCACCGCCTGCTCACCAAAGAGGTCAGTCTCGGTCTCATCCTTGAAGGTGGTCTCGATAATCCCGCTACGACCGCCACCAATGGCTGCCGCATAGGACAGGCACAGCTCCTTGGCTTGGCCAGTCGCGTCCTGATGGATAGCGATCAGGTCCGGGATGCCGCCGCCGCGAGTGAACTCGGAGCGCACGGTGTGACCAGGTGCCTTCGGAGCAATCATCACCACGTCCAGATCCTTGCGCGGCTCGATCTGGTTGTAGTGGATGTTGAAACCATGAGCGAATGCCAGCGTCGCACCTTCCTTGAGGTTCGGCTCGATATCCTGCTCATAGATGGCCTTCTGATTCTCGTCAGGCGCCAGCACCATGACGACGTCAGCAGACTGGCATGCCTCAGCGACGGAGGCCACCTTGAGACCTGCCGCTTCGGCCTTGGCCGCCGAGGAAGACCCAGGACGCAGGGCAACGGTCACGGAAACGCCAGACTCTTTCAGGTTGTTGGCATGGGCATGGCCCTGAGAACCGTAACCCACGATGGTGACCTGCTTGCTCTGGATCAGCTGAAGGTCACAGTCCTTGTCGTAATAAACGCGCATCTGGTGCTCCTGGATTCGTTTGCCTGCTCGGCGTTAATAGGTCTTGTGGTGTTCAGCGTTGATGGCCACCCGCGCCGTCTTGTGCGGCGCTGGGCGAGTGTCGACCGGCCATGACCAGGTCGCCCATCCATGCAGCCACCTTACCCGCGCACCTGTATTGCGTAAAACGCTATATTTGCAATACTACATCCCAATATGTGAAACACAGACATTCCCTCTCTTTCTTGCTCGGTGCGATATGGACCTACGCCTGCTGAAACACTTTCTCGCCCTGGCGGACACCCTGCACTTTGGCCGCGCCAGCGAATCGTGCCATGTCAGCCCATCAACGCTTAGTCGCTCGATTCAACAGCTGGAGGACCAGCTCGGAGTGAGTCTGTTCCAACGCGACAACCGCCACGTCGTCATGACCCCTCAGGGGCATCACTTCCAGCGCTACGCCAAGGAAGCGCTGGAACAGTGGGAGCAGGTACGGCTGTCGCTCCAGTCGACGGCGATGCGCTTGAGCGGTGAAATCAGCATCTATTGCTCCGTAACGGCCAGCTACAGCTTCCTCTACAGCCTGCTGGCGGAGTTCCGTCAGCGCTATCCTGATATCGAGCTGAAGCTGCATACCGGCGATCCGGCTCGGGCCATCCAGCGAGTCCTTAACGGCGAAGAGGACATGGCGATCACCTCGCGTCCCAGGCGAATGCCGGAAGGGCTCGCCTTCAAGTCACTGACCCGCTCGGCCCTCGTGTTCATTGCTCCCCAGGAGTCGCAGCCGTGGATTCCGCAGCAGCCGATGAGCCCCAGCCAACCACAGTGGCAGGGTGTTCCCATGATTCTGTCGGAGGGTGGGCTGTCGCGGGAGCTGGCTGACACCTGGTTCAAGGCGCTGGGGGTAAATCCGACGATCTACGCTCAGGTTGCCGGGCACGAGGCCATCGTCAGCATGGTCGGACTGGGCTTCGGGATCGGAGTCGTACCCCGTATCGTGCTGGAGGCAAGCCCTCTGGCTGAACGGGTCAGGATGCTGCCGGTGAAGCCGGAACTGCCCTACTACGATGTGGGTCTATGCGTACTGGAGCGTCGCCTGAAGAGCCCGTTGATCGATGCCCTGTGGCAGGAAGTCGTGGAACGCTGACACCACCCATGAAAACGCCGCCCCGAAGGGCGGCGCAAGGCGTGTGCAGTGAGCGCGAAAGCCAAGTGCTGGCCACACGATCACGACCGCCGCTACAGGCTAAGCACCTTGTCACCACGGGCAATACCGGACACCCCGGTACGCGCCACTTCAAGGACGCCGACCGGCCCCATGGCCTGCAGAAAGGCATCGAGCTTTTCTGCATCTCCGGTGATCTGCACGGTATACAGACTCGGAGTCACATCGACAATCTGAGCCCGGAAGATATCCACCGTGCGCTTGACCTCGTCGCGGGCGGCACCCAGCGCTTTCACCTTCACCAGCATTAACTCTCGCTCGATGTGGTTGCCTTCGGTGAGATCCACCAGTTTGACCACATCAATCAACTTGTTGAGATGCTTGGTGATCTGCTCGATCACCCGGTCATCGCCAACGGTGGTCACCGTCAGACGCGACAGTGTCGGGTCGTCTGTCGGCGCCACATTGAGGGTTTCAATGTTGAAGTTGCGCTGAGAAAACAGTCCCACGACCCGCGACAGCGCACCCGGTTCGTTTTCCATCAGAATCGAGATGATATGTCGCATCAGGTCCGCTCCGTCTTGGAAAGCAGCATGTCACGCATGGAGCCCAGGGGCACCTGCATCGGATAGACGTGCTCGTGCGGGTCCACCGCGACATCGAGGAACACCAGCTCATGGGTGTCTGCAAAGGTTCTTGCCAAGGCTTCCTCGAGATCTTCCTTCTTCTCGACCCTCAACGCCGTGAAGCCGTAGGACTGGATCAGCATCTGGAAGTCCGGCAGCGACTCCATGTAAGAGTGCGCGTGACGCGACTTGTAGTTGAGGTCCTGCCACTGCCTCACCATCCCCAGGGAACCGTTGTTCAGATTGATGATCTTGACCCCACCACCAAACTGCTTACAGGTGGAAAGCTCCTGCATCATCATCTGGAAGCTGCCTTCGCCGGTGACGCAGACGACTTCTTCCTCGGGGAAGTTCTGCTTGACGCCCATGGCCGCCGGAAACCCGAACCCCATCGTGCCCAGGCCACCAGACGTGATCAGGCGGTTGGGCTTGTCAAACTTGTAGTACTGCGCCGCAAACATCTGGTGCTGCCCAACATCGGTGGTAACGAAGGCTTCACCCCGCGTTACCCGGCAGATGGCCTCGATGACTTCCTGGGGCTTGAGCACTTCTCCCGGCTTGGAGGGCTCGTAGAGCTTGCCCTTGCGGTCCTCGCGCCAACCATCGATGGTCTTCCACCAGTCCTTGAGTGCCTCCGGATTGGCAATCTCATGACCTTGCACCAGGCTGATCATCTCGTTGATCACGCTGGCGGCCGGGCCCACGATCGGCACGTCTGCACGCACCGTCTTTGACACCGAGCTTGGGTCGATGTCGACGTGGATGATCTTCGCCGTAGGGCAAAACTTGGACGTGTTGTTGGTGACGCGATCATCGAAGCGCGCACCGATGGCGATCACCAGATCCGCATGGTGCATGGCCATGTTGGATTCGTAGCTGCCGTGCATCCCCAGCCAGCCAAGGCACTGACTGTCACTCTGGGGATAAGCACCGATGCCCATCAACGTGGTGGTGATAGGAAAGCCAAGCTGCTTGACCAGATCGGTGAGCCCTTCGCTGGCACGCCCCTGTACGACACCGCCCCCCGTATAGAAGACCGGACGGCGCGCCTTCAGCATCAACTCCACCGCCTTCTTGATCTGACCGGTGTGGCCGCGGCTCACCGGGTTGTACGAGCGAATCTTTACCTTTTTCGGGTAGACGTACTCGTAACGCTCGGTGGGCGCCGTCATATCTTTCGGGATATCGACCAGAACAGGACCAGGACGGCCCGTCGCTGCCAGGTAAAATGCCTTCTTCAGCACCTCGGGAATTTCGCTGGGGTGCTTGATCGAGAAGCTATGTTTCACGATCGGGCGGGTCACACCGACGATATCGGTTTCCTGGAAGGCATCGTCACCAATCAGGTGACTCATGACCTGACCGCAAAGCACGACCATCGGAATCGAGTCCATGTAAGCGGTCGCGATGCCGGTCACCGCGTTGGTGGCACCTGGACCAGACGTCACCAGCACGACGCCAGGATTGCCCGAGGCACGCGCATAGCCGTCGGCGGCATGGGTGGCAGCCTGTTCGTGGCGCACGAGGATGTGCTTTACCTTGTCCTGACGGAACAAGGCGTCGTAGATGTGTAGCGCGGCGCCGCCTGGATAGCCGTAGATGTATTCCACGCCCTCATCCTGGAGGAAGCGGGCGATCATGTCCGCGCCTGAAAGCAATTCCACAGATGTATCTCCCCTGGAGGTCTCGAGTGCGATTCGTACCGGTAATCGGCACGAAGTCGAGTGCAGCGATATGCTGCTGCCGGCGCACCGGCACCTGATGCCAAACCCTGGCGTCCGTCGGCCCGGTTGGGGCCTGCACTCTCATCACGGCGGGTCACCGCGTCGGGGCGTTGGCCAGGCGGGGCGGTTAACCCTCACCTGGAAGTCCTTCGGCGGGTAGAGGCACGCAGGCCTACCCTTCACGCGGCGTTGGGGGGTCTCCCATGGTGCCGCGCCCGCAGTCAGGAACCCACAAGATTCCAATAGCGCCCAGTGACTGTCAACCGCCGTTCTTGACCCGCACGCTCCCTGCACCGTGCAGGCGATCCCGTTATCGCGGTGATGGATCACCTGCATTGGCCATGCCCACGACCAATGTCTAAGCCCTGGAGCTCGAAGTATTCCTGCTTGGCTGCTGTAATCAGATGGACAGGTGACACGATTCACTTTTTCACATCCAGCCCATCGTCACCACACGAACCAAGCCTGTAACGCGCGCGTACGCTCCTGGGCAACACCTTCGCGGGCACTTGGCCGAGAGCACAAGACGCCGCATCAGTGAATCGATTCATCTTTTCATCATGCTCTCTTTGACGACAATCACAACAGCTCAACGAGGACTTGCCATGTCCAGAATCGTCCAATGGTCCATCACCGTCGCCCTTGCGGGCTTTCTCTTCGGCTTCGACACGGCGGTCATTTCCGGCGCCGACAAGCCGATTCAATCCCTGTGGGGGCTAAGCGACCTGCAGCATGGCCTGCTGATCATGTCGATGGCGCTGTGGGGCACAGTCATCGGTGCCATTTTCGGCAACTGGCCCACCGATACGCTCGGCCGGCGCGCCACCCTATTGATGATCGGCGTCTTGTATCTGGTCTCTGCGGTGGGTTCAGCCATCGTGTCCGATCCTTGGCTATTTGCCTTCTTCCGTCTGATCGGAGGGATTGGCGTGGGGATTTCTTCCGTCGCTGCGCCAACCTACATTTCGGAAATCGCCCCACCGCGCCAGCGTGGCTTTCTCGTTGCCCTTTATCAGTTCAACATCGTGTTTGGCATCCTGATGGCGTTCGTGTCGAACTATGTGATCGGCAGCGTGATCGGCGATGACGCCTGGCGCTGGATGCTCGGCATTGAGGCCGTTCCTGCGCTGATCTACACCCTGATGATCACCCGTGTGCCACGCAGTCCACGCTGGCTGATCCTGAACAAGAACGCTATCGAGGAAGCGGCAAGCGTGCTGCGCTTGATCAATCCCGCAGCAGACGTGGATGCCGACATCGCCGCCATCCGTGACGCAGAAGCGCAAGAGCAGTCTGCCAAAGCCCCCTTCTTTTCACGACGCTATCGCCTACCGCTTCTTCTGGCCTTTCTGATTGCCTTCTTCAACCAACTCTCAGGCATCAACTTCATCATCTACTATGCTCCGCGAGTGCTCGAGGCAGCCGAGCTGGGCAGCCAAGCTGCCTTGCTGTCCACCGCTGGCATCGGATTGGTCAATCTCATCTTTACCATGATCGGCATGTCGCTGATTGATCGCTTCGGGCGACGCACGCTGCTGTTTATAGGATCGGCGGGATACCTGGTCTCTCTGGTCATGATCTCACGAGCCTTCTTTGCAGAGGCGCTAGGCGGCATCGAGGTTCCCATGCTGCTGGCACTGTTTATTGCGGCCCACGCCATCAGCCAGGGTGCCGTTATCTGGGTCTTTATCTCGGAGGTGTTTCCCAACCACGTGCGCGCCCGAGGACAATCGTTTGGCGCCTCCATTCACTGGGTATTTGCGGCGCTGATTACCTTGGTCATGCCCTGGATTCTCAGCACCTTCAATGGTGGCCCGGTGTTTGCTTTCTTCGCCCTCATGATGCTGCTGCAACTGCTTTTCGTGATGTTCCTGATGCCTGAAACCAAGAACGTCAGTCTGGAAGAGCTGCAACGACATCTGGTAGGCGACAACGTCAGGCTGCGTCGCGTCCGCCTTTCCGGGGCACGTGTCCTGCGCTGAACGATGGGCCAGCGAGAGACCTGGCACCGCTATCAACATTGCCCGGCCCTGCTATCACAATAGCCCGGCCCAGCTGTCACAATAGCCCGCCCCTGCTATCAAAAAGCCCGCCGGGTGGGGAACCGGGCGGGCAAGGGGGTCACAGGACGCAACCTGAACTTCAGTATAGCGAGAGGCATGAAATCTGCCTGATAACGCTTACCGATACTTCATAACAGCAAAGACTGTAAGTGAACTCATCCCCTTCATGAGGAAGGGGATGACACCCAAGGGCTTAAACAGACGGACGACCGGGCACACGTCAGTGGGCAAAACGAAGCTGACCGTCATCCGCCACCACGCGAATCACCTCTCCGGGGGTGAACTTGCCCGCCAGCAAGTCCTGGGCCAGCGGATTCTCGATACGGCTTTGCACCGCTCGCTTCAAGGGACGCGCGCCATAGACGGGGTCGAAGCCGACCACCGCCAACAAAGCCAGCGCTTCGTCGCTGACCTCCAACCCCAGTTCGTGTTCAGCCAGGCGCGAACGCAAGCGCTCAAGCTGGATGCCGGCGATCTCTTGAATCTGCTCTTGCCCAAGCGCGTGGAAGACCACCACCTCGTCGATTCGGTTGATCAACTCTGGGCGGAAGTGGGTGCCCACTACCTCCATCACTGCCTGGCGCATGCTGTCATAGTCCGCGTCATCCCCACCAAAATGCTGAATGATGTCGGAACCCAGATTCGACGTCATGACGATGACCGTGTTACGGAAATCCACGGTGCGCCCCTGTCCGTCGGTCAGGCGCCCATCCTCCAGCACCTGCAGCAGAATGTTGAAGACGTCCGGGTGGGCTTTTTCCACCTCATCCAGCAACAACACCGAATACGGCTTGCGACGCACCGCCTCGGTCAGGTAACCACCTTCTTCATAGCCGACGTATCCGGGAGGAGCGCCGATCAAGCGTGCAACGGAATGCTTCTCCATGAATTCAGACATGTCGATGCGAACCATGGCTTCCTCGGTATCGAACAGGAAGTTGGCCAACGACTTGCACAGTTCGGTCTTGCCCACGCCGGTGGGGCCGAGGAACAGGAAAGAGCCATTGGGACGCTGAGGATCTGCCAATCCTGCGCGTGAACGGCGCACCGCATTGGACACCGCTGTGACCGCCTCTTCCTGGCCGATGACGCGCTCGTGCAGCGCCTCTTCCATGCGCAATAACTTGTCGCGCTCGCCCTCCAGCATCTTGGCCACCGGAATGCCGGTCCACCGGGATACGACCTCGGCAATTTCCTCCTCGGTGACGTTGGAGCGCAGCAGGGTGTGATGGCGCGTATCGGCTTCCGCGTCTCCGCTCTCGGCAATCTTCTTCTCAAGCTCCGGAATCACCCCGTACTGAAGCTCCGACATGCGCCCGAGGTCACCCTGGCGTCGTGCCTGCTCCAGATCTACCCGCGCGCGATCAAGCTCATCCTTGAATTGGGCAGCTCCCTGAATGCTGGCTTTCTCGGCCTTCCAGATCTCGTCGAGATCAGCGTATTCACGCTCCAGCTCCTCGATCTGCTCGACGAGGGTTTCCAGTCGCTTGCGCGAGGCTTCATCAGTTTCCTTCTTGAGGTGCTCCCGCTCCATCTTGAGCTGAATCAGGCGACGATCCAGACGGTCCATCTCCTCAGGCTTGGAATCCAGCTCCATGCGAATACGTGACGAGGCCTCGTCGATCAGGTCGATGGCCTTGTCCGGCAACTGCCGATCGGTAATGTAGCGGGTCGACAGCTTGGCGGCAGCGATGATCGCCCCGTCCGTGATATCCACACCGTGATGAACTTCGTAGCGCTCCTTGAGCCCGCGCAGAATCGCGACGGTATCCTCTTCGCTCGGCTCATCCACCAGCACCTTCTGGAAGCGACGTTCGAGCGCGGCATCTTTCTCGATGTACTGACGATACTCGTCAAGGGTGGTGGCACCGACACAGTGCAACTCACCGCGAGCCAGCGCCGGCTTTAGCATATTGCCGGCGTCCATCGCCCCCTCGGCCTTGCCTGCGCCCACCATGGTGTGCAGTTCGTCAATAAACAGGATGACCCGGCCCTCTTCCTGAGCCAGCTCATTCAACACCGACTTCAGGCGCTCCTCGAACTCACCACGAAACTTGGCGCCAGCCAACAGGGCTCCCATATCCAGCGACAGCACGCGCTTGTCCTTCAGCCCTTCTGGCACTTCACCATTGATGATGCGACTCGCCAGGCCCTCGACGATAGCCGTCTTGCCGACCCCTGGCTCGCCGATCAATACCGGGTTGTTCTTGGTGCGCCGCTGCAGTACTTGAATGGTGCGACGAATTTCATCATCGCGACCAATGACCGGATCCAGCTTGCCATCCGCAGCCCGCTGGGTCAGATCCAGGGTGTACTTCTCCAGCGCCTCCCGACTGTCCTCGGCGTTGGCATCATCCACCTTCTGGCCACCCCGAACGCTATCAATCGCCGTCTGCAGAGACGCCAGGGTGACCCCTGCCTGGGTAAGGACCTTTGACACCGCGTGCTTCATGGCCAGCGCGGCCAGTAGCACCAACTCGCTGGCGATATACTGATCGCCGCGTTTCTGGGCCTCTGCATCGGTCAAGTTGAACAGCTTTATCAAATCGCGAGAGGGCTGCACCTCGCCATCAAAGTGGGCAACCTTTGGCATATCGTCGAGCAGACCTGCGAGTCCATCTCGCATCCTTGCGGCATCGCCGCCGGCCTTCTGTACCAGCGCCTTGATGCCGGTATCGCGATTGTCGAGCAGTGCCAGCAGCAGGTGTGCGGGCTCCATCTGATTGTGTCCACGGCCCACGGCCAACGACTGGGCATCGGCAATGGCTTGCTGAAGCTTTGCAGTAAACTTGTCGAAACGCATCGATATCTCCTTGGGGATGGCGATGCGATCGGACGCACCGCGTGACCCTGTCAATGTGACTTGACAGAGATATGGCGGTGCTTTAGCAAGGTTTCAAGTCGGGTTGGCGCTGCTGCAGCGGGCGTGCTGCAACGCCAGGGGCTTAGACTCCAGGCGCAGGCTGGCAGGTGACATATCGACACTAGGTCCTGTCGCAGAGCTGCGAATCACGGTCTCGCTGACGACTCGACACCCCCTGCCCCAGCCCTTCGGCAATCCGCCCAAGCTGCATGACGACCTTGGCCCCCACATCCTCGTCTCCCCCCGCCTGCTGACGCCGACGGTACTCTGCACACACCGAGGCCCAGCGCGCTGCATCGTCGGGGTCCAGCGTGCCCCTCAAGGCACGCAGCTTGAGCAGGTTTTCTTCCGCACCGCTGGTCAGCAGTTGCGCCTCACCCAGGTAGTGATCGTCGATCAGTGCATCGATATCGCCGTCGGTCATCGCAGGGGACAGCTTCTCCACCAACTTGGCCATGTTGCGATAGCTGCCTTGAAGCAGAAATGGGGGCTCTTCCCGGTAACTGTCGGCTTGGGCACTGGACGCGATATAAGCGCCATTGACCTTGAGAATGACGTCGCGTATCCGCTGCATTCTGGTCAGCAGGGCGACAATCTCATCTCTTTCTGCCCCACTGTAGTCATGTTCCAGCTCACTGACCGGCACCTCCCTGCCAGCGGCCATGTCGATGAACCGATAAACGTCCTCCATACCCCGGGTCAACAGAGGGGCCAGCACCGGGTGAGCGCTCAAGCTATTCTCGATGTACGACTGGGCAAAGATGGTCGCTGTGCCGGAGAGAATATCGCCGAGATTGTAGATATCAGCACGGTTGGCAAGCATGTCAGGCACACGAAACGCCTTGCCCTCCTCGGTATAGGGATTGCCGGCCATCACAATGCAGAAGCGTTTTCCCCGCAACTGATAGGTACGCGTGGTGCCGCGCCAGACACCATCGATGGTGCGGGTGGCGTCGCTCAGCGAGATGAACTTCTGCAGGAACTCTGGATCCGTGTGCTGGATGTCATCAAGATAGAGCATGACGTTGTTGCCCATTTCCAGCGCCAGGTTGACCTTCTCCAGTTCGGCTCGTGCCGTGGCATGAGGCGCCTTCTGTGGATCGAGTGATGTAACCTCTCGCCCCAGACTCGGGCAGTTGATCTTCATGAAGATAAGGCCCAGACGATGGGCGACATACTCCATCAGCGTGGTCTTGCCATAGCCGGGGGGTGAAATCAGCATCAACAGCCCCATCAGGTCGCTGCGTCGCTTCGCTCCCACGGTACCCAGTTGTTTGGCCATGTTGTCGCCAATCAACGGCAGATAGCTCTCGCTGATCAATCGGTTGCGTACAAAGGACGTCAGCGGGCGAGGCCTGAAGGCAGTGACATCAAGACGCCTGCCTTGTTCTTCCAGCACGCTCTTGCGCAGGTCATGCAGCTGCTCCCACGCAGGCTCCACCCGTGCCAGATGGTGTTCGAGACGATGCTCGAAGTCATCAAGGCGAAGCATCAACCTGCGTGATTCGATCAGGCCATGATCGCCGAGAAGTCCCTCGACGGGAACGCTCAACTCAGCCTCCCGCGGCGTCCAGGACAGCTGGTCGCCGGCGTCGATCATCGCCACTACCTCGTCCAGATAGTAGCGCTCCAACTCATCGATACCCGCCGCATTACTCCAGGCACTCAGCCATCGTCGGGTCGCCATCCAGCGGTCTGCCGCACGCCTGGCCAGGGCCTGTCGCATGGCCTCGAAGGCAGCTCTCTGCTGGCCACGATCTAGCGCCTCGCGAAAGGCGTTGGCCAACCGGTCCGCATGCTGAGACACCTCGATGCCCTGCTGATCGGCTGCCAGCCATTCGACCAGATACGTCGCGGCTTCATGACAGCGCTCCTCCGCCCCCAGCGCCACCACCAACTCATAGGTGGAAAGCAGCGGTGCGAGTTCTGCCACCAGGTCGCGTTTCAGCTCGTCGCTTCCGTATTCCCGCAGTATCTGTCCTGCGCCCACACAGTGGGCAATCAACTCCTGGGCCTCGGCGGTCGGCAACCCCAACCAGTAGTGAAGACCCACAGCGCGTGCCAAGGGCGAGAAGCGCAACAGCCCCGCCTGACGCCTGGCCGGCTCGAGCACCGCGATAATGCGAGCCGCATCATGGTCATGCACCCCTTGCTCGTATCCTTCACGGAAGCGGGGAGCCGCAAACTGCCGAACGGACGCCTCGAGGGCATCCATGTCCGCCGTGTCCACGACAGCATCGACATGCTGCAGGTAACGATACGCCAGATATTCGCCACGATAGACCTGTGGCGACTCGGAGGGCAGGTGCTGCGTCCATAGCGGTGACAGGGCCTGGAGCTCAGCACAGGTCAGCGTCTCGTAAAACTGGGTACCGGTGATATGGAGAGTGAGCTGGTCGTCTCTGGGTACCAGCGTCAGCGAGACCTCCTGGCGATTGACGGAGAAGCGATGACGCGACCCCAGCCGGATAACCTGCCCCCCGTCTTCAAATAGGTCGGCACGATCCCTGACGCTGCGCAACGCCGCATCACGGACAGCCACCAGCCGCGCCTCCAGATCATCCGCCTCCATGGTGGCCCCCAGCTCACGCAGGCTCGCGACCGAGTCGGTGACCTTCTCGATCATCGGGTCGGCGGCGAGAAAGGCCTGCAGAGCCGCCTCTTCCTCGAAGCGCTCCACCCGACGAGGCACACCGTCGAGGATCCGCTCAGCCGCCTGAGACATCGCCATCACCCGCCCACGGCGCTGCTGAGCCAGCTGTTCACGCTTGGTCTCGATGGCCTCCTGGCAATGCTCTCGCTGCTGAACAATCGAGGTGAGAAACGTCGCCTGCTCGCCAAATTCGGCCTCCAGTTCCTGCAGCAGGTCCAACATGCGGGTCAACAGCTCAGTGGCGTCATCCGGCGCGGAAATGGCCGCGATACCCGATGCCAGGCTCTGTTCGAACAGTCGCAAGCGCGCTCCAAAGCGAGCCTTCTGTTCGACAACCGTGAGCTCCTCGAGGCGTCGTTCCGCTGACGTGCGCTCGCGATTGAGCGAGGCAAACACGGTCGCCAGCATCTGATTGACGTTGACCTCAAGCTCTGGATTCTTGCCCCCCAGGGTAGCCAGCATGGTCTGAACCAGGTCCAACCCTTCGGCGATCTCGCGATAGTCCGCCACGCAATCCGCCAGCGCCTGACGAGCCGTGGCCTGCTGACTTCTGTCCACCAGCGCCGCAAGGCTATCGCGGTAGCCCTGCAAGGCGTCTGGGGTGGCGAGAAAGGCAAGGGTCCTGTCGATCAGGCGCTGCTCGATCTCCGCTACGGTCTGGTCCATGCTGTCGACCGCTTCAACATCCACATAACGACGCTGCGCCAGGGTACGCACGTCACCGCGAAACTGCCGAACGGCCTTCAGCTGTCGCAGAAATGGCTCTGGATGGTGCCAGCTATCCGGTGTGATACCTCGCTTCAGCGTGCTCAGCTGTGCCGACGCTCGGGTGACCGCCTCGGCGGATTGGCGACGGATCTCTTCGACTTTTTCAAACTCGTCGCCGATCGTCTCTGCCGTTTCCCGAATACGCTGAATCTGTTCAGGCAGGTGCTGGACATCCGTCTCGCCGTCTTCTCCCGGCAGGGGTATTTCATCGATCCAGTAGTACTGCTCGAGCAAGCGATCGCAGCCCTTGATCAGCTGCGCCAGGTACGCATCGTAGGGTTGCAGTCCTCGCACCAGCCCTGCCAGGTCGTTGAGCTCGGCCAGTCCCCGAACCAGCTCCGCGTTACCGATACGGCCTAGCTGGCTGTCATTGTCAGCGGCGTGGCGAGCATGCTGGATATCAGACAGAAAGGGGGTAATCCATATCTGCAAGGGGTGCACCAACGAGGGTTCACGCTCCGCATTGAACAGCACCAGATGGCCGTTATCGAACAGCGCTGCACCGTGTCCCAGCAATGGCGCATCGGCCTGCTTGGTGACCAGGTTGTAGCGATAGAACACCACCCTCCCGCTGCTGCCGGCATAGAAGTGGTACAGCACATCTTCGCCGTTGGGCGAGCGAACGGATCGCAACAGACGCATGGGCTCGGCCGGTACGTCAAAGGTCTTGAGCTGACCATTGCTGAGCAGATACCCAGACGCAAACATCAGCCCGTGGTTGTCTGGCAGCAGCACAATGCCGCTATCCATCGCATCACAGCGCTGAATACCTCGCGTCGGCCGGTGGAAGGCGTAGTAGCGCATCACCTTTTCGGCGAAAGGGCGAATCCTGACGAGCAGCAGCTCGCCCAGGTCGGCGTACTCGACACTGGCGTCATCCAACGACTGCGAGTCAGACTCCACCCTGTCGGTATAGATCCCCTCGCCGCTGTCGGTATTGTTCTCGACCTTGAAGGTCACCGAGCCGCCGAGGTTATCGACGAACAGCGTATCGGCAATATTGATGTGCGGAGAACGCCCCTGGACATGGTCGTCTCTGCTGACTCGCCGCCAGGCAAAGTCAAAGCGGTCAGGCAGACTCAGGTCACGGTCGCCGCGGTTGTCGATGTAGCGACTGACGTTGCCAAGGGCGTCCAGCTCCCAACGGAAGACTCGACGATCCTCGAGCTTCTCGCCAATCTGGAAGTCCATCAGCAGCATGCCCTTGAGGATCACCAACTGGGACAGCGTGGCATGACTGTAGTACTGCTGGAGTTCCTGGAAATCGGTATTGAAGCGCTCGTCGGTCAGAAAGCTCTCCGACACCCCCAACTCAGCAACACTAAACGCATCCTCCTGGTCATCGACCCGATAGAGACGAAACACATCCTCCACGCGCAGCGCCCGCTTGAGGCCTAGCTGAACGTGAAAGCCAAACAGCATTTGGTCGCCAATACGGACGGCATCACGGGCAATCGACTTCAACTCGGTGCGCACTCGACCTCGCCCCAGCAACACCATCGAGGTAGCGCCAAAGGTCTGTTCACGCAGGGTGTTGAGGGAAGCGGTCAGTCGTTCGAGTTGCAGCCCTTGTGTGGCCAGGCGGCGAGCAAGCAGTGCATAGGAAGAACCATCTTCGTGAAGCTTGGCGTGTTGGGGATCGGAGTCAGCCATGGTGCCGGAATGCCTATTGCAGAAGTGGAAACAGCATCGTTGCGATAGCCCGGACACGGCCGAGCTATCGCTGGATGTGTGAGCGTCTTACTGCTGATGATCCTTGGCAGAAGCACGGCTCATTGCATTGCCGGCCAGACCAGCCATGAGGGTTTGCAGCGCGGGCGCCTTGTCCATGACGCCCTGCACCCCCTTGCCGATCCCCAACCCCTTGGAGAAGGTATCGAAGATGCCACCGTCACCGCCGATCAGCTCAAACTTGGCGCCTTTCAGTGCTTCCGCCATCACTCGTCCATTTTCCTGCACCGCTACACGCTGCATATCGATGCTGGCCAGCGTCTCCTTCTCAAGCAGCTCAAGGTTCATGCGGAACTGCTCGAACTCACGAGCATCGGCGGACATGGCGTCGTACGCCTTCAACTTCTCGACCAGACCATTGGCTTCGGCCCGGGCCAGGGCTTCTCGAGCAGACGCCTTCGCCAGCCCCATTTTTTCCTCACCAGAGGCTTCTGCCTCGAGGCGCTGTTCAAGCACTCGAACATCCGCAAGACCCGCATCTTCGTCGGCCTTGGCCTTGACCGAAATGACCTCTGCCTCAACCAAGCCCTCCGCACGCAGGGCCTTGGCGCGAGTTTCCTGTACCTGCGCCTGCGCCAATCCCTCGGCAGCCGCCAATGCCTGCTGGCCGCGAGCCTGCTTTTCATCTGCGACCGCACGCTTCTCCGCCGCCTCTGCCTCGGCCTGGGCGCGCACCAGCACTTCGTCGGCCTCCAGCTTGGCACGCTCAAAGGCAGCCTCGGCCAGGCGCAGCTCCTTGATCTTGGTCTCTTCTGCCTCAGCCTCGGCGGCCACCACGCTGGTGACCTTGCGGCGATCGGCCTCGGCACGGTTTCGCACATCCCGAATATGCTCTTCTTCCTCTGCCACGTTGCGCTCCACCGAGATGCGCTCGCTGGTGATCACCGCGATCTCCTTGCGCTCGACTTCCAGGGTCTTCTCCATGCCGATACGCTCGACCTCGACGCTGCGCTGACGGTTGACGTCCTCGAGTTCACGCGCCTGCTGGATACGCACTTCCTCGATCTGTACCGCGCGCTCCCGCGCCTTTTCGGCCATCTCGACCTGACGGCGCATGTTCTCGCTGGCGACGGCGAGCTCTTCGTCGGTCTTGATACGCGCCGCTTCAGCCTTGGCCCGCTCCTGCTCCTTCACCTGCTCTGTCTCGGCTTCCTCACGGGCTCGAATCGTCTCGATTTCCCGAGTCTGGCGGGCCTCGGCGTCAGCCTGAGACTTGTCCAGCTCAAGCGAGGCCTCACGGGCCGCGACGTTCTTGCGCTTGATTTCCAGCTCCTGGTCGCGCTCAAGCCGGTTGGTATCCACGTTGTGGGCCGCCGTGATTTCGGTAATGCGGCGAATGCCTTCAGAGTCGAGGATGTTATTGGGATCCAGGGCGGACTTGGGCGTCTGCTCCAGATAATCGATGGCGACATCTTCCAGCACATAGCCGTTGAGATCTTCACCGATGGTCTGGATGATCATGTCGCGAAAACGCTGCCGCTCCTCGAACAGCTGCATGAACTCGAGTTTCTTGCCGACGGTCTTGAGTGCCTCACTGAACTTGGCATTGAACAGTTCATTCACCGCGTTTCTATCGGAAGCACGGTCGACGCCAACGGACTTGGCGACCCTCAGGACATCCTGCGCGGTCTCGTTGACACGCAGATAGAACGCGACCGAGATATCTGCTCGCAGGTTATCCTTGCAGATCAGTCCTTCTTTCCCTTGGCGATTCAATTCCAGGGTAATCACCGAGATCTTCATCGTTTCATCACGATGAATAACGGGCAGTACCATGGCCCCGGTAAAGTAGACCTTGGGGGTCTTGGACATATCATTGACGATCAACGCCTGCCCTTGATCAATCTTCTTGTAGAAAGCCTTGATCAACAACATGATTGATACAATGACCAGCACGATGACGCCTACCACTACCAAGGCGGGCATCACCCACGAAAAGTCCATTTCAAACGGCATAATATCTTCCATTGATTGCACCCCATTCCCTGTCGTATATCGTTATGTTTCGGCGCCTACGTTGCATATCTACGTTGGCTTGCGAAGCACTATTGAGACCCTCGCGAAGCATGATCTACATCGATCCACCAAGACCTACCCCGGCGTGACATCTTCCACCCAGTAATAAAGCCCCCGTTCTTCCCGAACCAGCAGTACTCTCATCCCATGCTTGAGTGGCGCTACGGCCCTGACATTCACGGTCAAATCGACACCTTCCCGACTGACCCTGGCCCGCCCTCGACAGCTATCCCTGGCCAGTCCTGTCACCACAGCGCTCAAGCCTTCCATGCAGTGTTCTTGATGGTGCTGATACAAGGTCGCAAATACGGGGCGCAGCCATCGCGCCAGCATGACGGCAAGCAGATAACCGGCCACGACGGAAATGACCAGGATTCCCAGCGAGATCATCATCCACCCGCCTGAGGACCACTGATAGGAGATAGCTGACAGCTGAAGCACGTAGCTACTAAGCCAGGAAAACAGGGACAGCAGTGTCACCGTCATGGGCAACGGGACACCATGCAGACCTAACGTCGCCAACAGGCCGGAAAGATCAAACGCCCCTTCCGCATCGATGTCGACCAGGTCCGTCATGTCGCCATCCATAAAACCCAATAGAGTAATCAGCCAATACAGCACTGACACCATCAGAAGTATCGTGAACAGCAATGTAGGGAAATTAAATGCAACAATAAAAAAACGAGACACTCCGGACATTACGGATACCCAGCTGCGGTGTACGTCGATCCCACTTTCACAAGAAGATGACGCTAACACCTCCCTCTTAGGGACGGCATAGCCATAGTCCTACAAGCTTCTCGATTTCAAAAATTCATAAAAAAGGCACGGAGATACAGCCGTTCCCGAGTGACACATCACGGGAACAACCTAAACAAATAAACTCTGAAACATCAGGCAGCCTGTCGTTGCCTTCTCTCGTTACTGGGCAACGCCCGTGCCGGGCCTTCCACGCACGCACCTTGGCGTCGAGATAACCGGGCCACATAGCGCCTGTACCAGGCCATGAACAAGAGAAGCAGCGGAGAGCACACGAAAAGAAGGGAAAGACGTACAACAGGCAGAGCAGCGCACAGCGGCCAACAGCACTATCTGGGTCACACCTTGGCAGGCAGCGTCGCCTTCATCGGGCCGCAGCGCATCGTCCACAGGACTACAGAGCCACAGGGAGATCCTACGCCACCGCCCGTCGCCGATGGCGTAGGACAAGACCATAGCGCTGTGGCTATCGCAGCCAGATGACGCTGGCCATGCGCCCCGTCACGCCGTCATCGCGGCGGTGAGAGTAGAAACGGGATTCACAGGCAGTGCAGAAGTGCCCTCCACTGACGTGAGCGACACCCAGGCGCTCCAGTCGCAACCTCGCCAGTCGGTAAAGATCTGCCATGTAGTGACCCAGTCGATACGGGCTGGGCTCAAACGCACTGGAGGCTTCGGGATGCACACCACAGAACGCCTCCCGTACTTCAGGACCCACCTCGAACTGGGCGTTCGAGATGGCGGGTCCCAGCCATGCCAGCAGTTCGCCGGCGGGGCTCCCCAGCGAGGCGACAGTAGCTTCCAGCACGCCGCCTGCCAGGCTGCGCCAGCCGGCGTGGGCGACCGCGACGCGCTCGCCACTCCGGTCGCAGAAAAAGACCGGCAGGCAGTCGGCCGTCATTACCACACAGGCATAGTCCCGAGTCGTCGCCACCGCCGCATCGGCCTTGGGCGTCTCATCGCACCAACCGTGCTGAACACTGGCGCCATGAACCTGGTCCAGCCACAGCAGGGGCCGCTCATCGCCAATTTCCTTGCCCAGCTGGCGTCGGCAGAGACTGACGTGCTCCGGCTTGTCGCCTACATGACTGGCGGTGTTGAAAGCGGCATAGGGGCCCTGGCTGGGCCCGCTCTCGCGAGTAGTGACAAAGGCGCCCACATTCGCCGGTGCCGGCCAGTCTGGCAGGATAACGCTGGGGCGAAGATCAAGGGCATCCGTCATTGCATGGTCTCCGCATCAACGCGCAGATAATCCAGCAGCATCAGCAAGTCATCCGGCAGCGCGGCGTGGAAACTGACCTCTTCGCCATGGCGGGGATGCACAAAGGCCAAGCGGCGAGCGTGCAATGCCTGGCGAGGAAACTCACGCAGAATTTCCTTCAATGTCTGGCCCGCCCCCGGTGGCAGCTTGAGTCGACCACCGTAAACCGGATCACCGATCAGCGGAAAGCGCCGGTGGGCCATATGCACCCGAATCTGGTGGGTACGGCCGGTCTCCAGCTTGCAGCGCACATGACTGTGGGCGCGGAAGCGCTCGACGACCCGATAGTGGGTCACCGCCGGTTTGCCCGATGCGGTGACCGCCTGGCGCTTGCGATCCTTGGGATGACGTCCGATCGGGGCATCAACCGTTCCACCGGAGGTCATCTTGCCCACCACGATGGCGTCGTACTCCCGCGATACCGTGCGGGCCTGCAGCTGCGCCACCAGGTCCGCGTGGGCGGCCAGGGTCTTGGCCACCACCATCAACCCGCTGGTGTCCTTGTCGAGGCGATGCACGATACCCGCCCGGGGCAATGTCGCGGCATCAGGAAAGTGATGCAGCAGTGCGTTCAGCAGGGTGCCGTCAGGGTTCCCCGCAGCCGGATGAACCACCAGTCCCGGCGGCTTGTTGACCACCAGTACATCATCGTCCTCGTAGACCACATCCAGTGGGATGTCTTCGGCCTCAAAGCGCGTATCGTCGGCGATATGCGCCGTCAACGACAGTCTTTCGCCGCCGTGCACCTTGTCCTTTGGCCTAGCAGTCGCGCCATCCAGGGTCAAGGAGCCATCCTTGATCCAGCCCTTGAGGCGCTCCCGGGAAAAGTCGGAGAACAGCTCAGCCGCGGCCTGGTCGAGGCGAAAGCCTGCCATCTCAAGGGGAATGCGGTGGTGAACATCGAGGGTCTGGGACATAGGTGCGGACGACGTCTCTTGGCATGAAAGTCAATGGAACCAGTGGTTCGCCTGCGCCCAAAGCGTGTTCCGAAGTGCAGGAGGACTGCGTTTCAGGACAAGGTGCTTTATAGTGGGCGGATCGCGGCCGATTCTACCACGGCCGACCCGGGTTGTTTGACACGAGGACCAAGATGCGCGTTTTCACTATTTCCGCTACTCGCCTGGGCGCCCTGGTGTTGATGGGCGCGGTGCTCGGCGGCTGCGCCAGCAACGACGTCGAAGAAGAGCGCTACGACGGCGCTACCGAGCGCCAGCTCTATCAGGAGGGCCGCGAGGCGTTGGAAAATGGCAGTTTCACCACCGCCATGAACCGCCTGGAGGCGATCGATACCCGCTTCCCCTTCGGCGACTATGCCGAGCAGGCCCAGCTTGAGCTGATCTACACGTACTACGAAACGGACGATTGGGAGGGCACTCGTGCCGCCGCCAGTCGCTTCATTCGTCTGCACCCCAATCACCCCCAGGTCGACTATGCCTACTACATGCGAGGCCTGGCCGCCTGGCAGGCAGGTCGCTTCAGTCTTGAGTCGCTGAAAGTCATCGACATCTCCGAGCGTGACCTTGGGGCCACCCGAGATGCCTATACCGATTTCACTGACCTGACCAACCGCTACCCCGACAGCCAGTACGCACCCGATGCTCGTCAACGCATCATCTATTTGCGTAACCTGCTGGCCCAGCACGAGCTCCACGTGGCTGACTTCTATCTGCGCAAGAAGGCTTACATGGCGGCAGTCCAGCGCGGCCGCTGGGTCATCGAGAACTACCCCCAGGCAGAAGCGACCCGTGACGCCCTGGCGGTCATGGTCGAAGGCTACCTGGGCATGGGCATGCGCGATCGCGCCAGCGAGACCCTGCAGGTACTGCTCGAGAATGACCCCGACAACGAGCGCCTCGATGGTCGCCGCTTCGAACCCAAGTACGTGGACGAAGCACCGCTCAGCGCCTGATCACAATACAAGCGCGGATTACGATGGAAAAAGGGGCTGCTGACGCAGCCCCTTTTCTTGATGGTGACGTCTTGCGGTCACAGCGCAGCCTCTGGCCAGCGCCCTCTTCTGGCCAGAGCACCCTCTACGGAACAGCGCCGCTATCGTGACCGACCGCTACCCGGCGGCCTCTGGTGTGTGGGCCGCGACGCCACCACGCTTGAACCGCTTGCGCCGTTGAAGGCCCCAGTAGGCGAACGTGAAGTACACCAGCGTGCACCAGATGGTCACGTCGTAGAACAGCTCGCGATTCACGTAGTATTCGTAGAGATCCGGGCTATCGAACATGACTCGCCAGGCCAAGACGGCGGGCACGATCAAACCTACCCCGCACCAGATGACGACAATGCCCTTGGACAGCCATGTGTTGTCCTCGATCCTCTGGCGATGCTTCTCCGCCGCCTTGCGTTCATGGCGTTCAGCCACCCGCTGATGGAAGTCTTCCAGCGCGCGCTGCTGCTCTGGATAAGCCTCACAGGCCCCTGCCCGCCGCGCGAGAACGACATAGATCAGGATGGAGACACACCAGGTAGGGAGAAACAGATAGTAGAACGGCATGATATCCAGCACGTTCAGTCCCACACCAAAGGCCAGCGAAAGAAGCCAACTGGCAATGGCTGGACGATTGTCTGCCAGCCCCTTGAAGCTGGCCCAGTATGACGTCATGCCAAGCCGCGGGAACAGCTGGTACTCGGCAAAGGCAATCCCGCCTACGGGCACCAGTATCAGGCCCGCATAGGTCAGCAAGGGCAGCATGCTGCGGTAGACGAACGGGAAACAGCTCGCCCCCATGACGCCTAAGCCTACCAGCATGGTCACTTTCCAGCGCTTGACCTCAGGCATCAAGGCTTGAGCTGCCAGGCCTGCTCGGTACAAGTTCGAATTGGCGGTCGTCCATCCTGCCACGACCACGATGACGAAACCGGAAAGTCCGAGCGCATAGAAAGCCACATCGCCGGGGTCCACCACCATGATGCTGAGCTTCATGGTAGCCGCGGTCGCCGCCCCCATGAGCCCGGCCGAGATCCAGGCAACGTAGTGACCAAACATCATGCCTGTACAGGTGGCCAGACCGTAGCGCACCTTGCGTGCATAACGCAGAAGCGCCATATCGATCAGTCCGAAGTGCGCAAAGGTGTTGGCCGCCCATGCAAAACCGATGACCTCCCAGAGACCGATACCTGGCTCGCCTTCAGCGTTGACGCCGGTGAACACGCTGGCACTGGCAATGGCAATGAAATCAGAGACACTGGTGAGTGTCGTGAAGCCCGTCACCGACTCCGCCAGCGCTGGAATCAGCACCATGCCCCCGGCGGTAAACATGACCATCAACCAGGGGGCACAGATACTGGCAAACTCGCTTAGCGCGTTGAAGCCAAACGCTGCCACCAGCACCACGATCGCCCCTACGGCAAAGGCAATCAGCACAAAAGCCACGTCCGTAGGGTAGGGAGCCACTTGCGGAGGCACATCGAACAGCACGCGTACTGCGGTCGCTGACACCGTGATCATGGCCGCCGAGATGGCCGAGAAGATCACCACATTGGCGCCATTGTAGAGCTTGGCCATGACATTACCGGCGATCCGCTCCAGATAGGCAAACAGGCTCAATCGCGTGCCTACCGCGATCGGGGCCGTAATCAGCGTGAAGCTCAACACCGCCAACGTATTGCCGATGATCAAGCCGATCAGGATGTCCCATATTCCCGCCCCCAGGCCGACAAAGGTGGCACCTATCACGAACTCCGTCGCAGCGACGTGTTCCGCCGCATAGAGCCCGAGAAAGTGTCTGGCACCATGCTGCTTGTGAGGCGACACCGGCAGCTGCTCATCGTCGATGCGCTCCAGCGGCTGATGGGGGTTGAACCCGGATGAAGCCATGGCAATCTCCTTGTCCCGGCGCAGGACACTACGCCTGGTATCACGAGGCAGTGGGCGGCCTGGCGCTAGCTTCACGCCGGCAAATGACGTCCACAGCCGATGCATCATTGATCGGCAAAGCGGGCCTGCTCGGCCACCTTCTGGGTTACCCACTGCGCGTTTTCCAGCGCCTCATCGACCGTTATCTCGCCTGCCAGCGCCTTCGCGAAGCGATTGCCTACCGCCGTGGCGATACCAGGAAAGGCAGCAATCGCCACGTACTGGATGCCACGATACGGCACTCGCTCCACCGTCGGGTTCCCAGGATCTGCGGCTGTCAGCGATTCCAGCACCATGTCACTGTATGGCGCTGCGGCCTGATAGTGGGGATTGGCATAGAGGGAGCGGCGAGTACCGGGAGGGACCTGAGCCCACCCTTCATCCTCGGCGACCTGACGTTGGAAGTCTGCCGAGGTGGCCCAGGCGATGAAACGCTTTGCCGCGTCGCTACTAGTGGAGCTCGACGGTATCGCTAGCGCCCATGCCCACAGCCAGTTGGCTCGCTTGCCCATCCCCTGCTGTGGCGCCAATGCAAACCCCACCCGATCGGCCACCATTGACTCTCGTGGGTTGGTGACGGCGGACGCCGCGACCGTAGCATCCACCCAGATCGCGCACTTGCCCTGCTGAAACAGCGCCAGGTTGTCATTGAAGCCCAGTTGCTCCGGATTCGGTGGGCCATACTCCCACAACAACGATAGGTATTGGTCCAGGGCGTCACGCCAGGCGGCCGTCGCCAACTGCGGGACCCACTGCATGTCGAACCAGCGGCCACCATAGGCGTTCGCCATCGCCGTCAACAGCGCCATGTTTTCGCCCCAGCCCGGCTTGCCCCTGAGGCATATGCCGTAGTGCTCATCAGGGTCATGCAACGCAGCGGCAGCCCGGGCGATGAACTCCCAGCTCGGTGACTCGACCATGCTCAACCCGGCTTCGGCGAAAAGATCCTCGCGATACAGGGTAAATGCCGACTCCGCATAGAATGGAGCAGCATAAAGCTGCCCCTGGAACGACAGCGCTTCACGCACTGTGGGCAGTAGATCATCCACCTGGTAGCTGGCTGGCAGGTCGTCAAGGGGAAGCAGCCACCCTCGCTCGGCCCAGATCGCTGCCTCGTAGGTACCAATGGTCACGATGTCAAAGCGCCCCCCCGCAGTGGCGATATCCGTCGTCACATGCTGACGCAGAGTGTTTTCATCCAGCGCCACCCACTGCAACTCGATATCTGGATTCGCGGCGGTAAAGCCTTCACTGAGCTGTTGCATGCGGACCATGTCACGGTTGCCCACCGTGGCGATGGTCAAGGCACTGACCGGCGACGATTCAGCGAGCGCCGGCCCCGTGCTTAACACGCATGTCAGGCTGCCTGTTACCAACACGGTTCTGAGCAACATGACACCTCCTAAAGTTGCCTTTAACAAACACCTATTAAGCAAACTTAGCAGGCTCCGCCGGATACACACTCCGTAACTGTGCAGCTATGCACACAATCAACAACGCCCTGCAATGGTCCGAAGCGACCGTCGCAGGGCGTGCGGGTAACGACTAGAGGGAAGAAGGATCAGCTGCCAGGTTGCCAGCCGTTGACAATGGGATAGCGGCGGTCGCGGCCAAATCCGCGCTGGGTCACGCGTACACCGACCGGTGCCTGTCGGCGCTTGTACTCACAGCGGTCCACCAGCTTGACCACCTTGTACACATCCTCGGCACTGTACCCTGCCGCGATGATGGCTTCGGCACTCATGTCACCCTCGATATAGCGCACCAGAATGGCATCCAGGGTGTCGTAGTCAGGCAGCGAGTCACTGTCCTGCTGGTCCGGCGCCAGCTCAGCGGAGGGCGGACGATCGATCACGCGCTCGGGGATGACCAGGTTTTCGGTGTTGCGCCAGCGTGCCAGGCGATACACCCACGTCTTGTAGACATCCTTGATCGCGTTGTAGCCCCCCACCATGTCGCCATAGAGAGTGGCGTAACCCACCGCCATTTCACTCTTGTTGCCGGTCGTCAGGACCATCAGTCCCTTCTTGTTCGACAGTGCCATCAACAGCACGCCGCGACAGCGGGACTGCAGGTTTTCCTCGGTGGTATCCCGCTCGGTCCCTTCGAAGCTCTCGGCCAGAGTGTCCATGAAGGCTTCGACCATGGGCGCGATGGGCATGACCTCGTAGCTGACGCCGAGAAGACGGGCCTGTTCGGCGGCATCTTCCTTGGAGATATCGGCGGTGTAGTGATACGGCATCATCACCGCGTGCACCCGCTGAGGCCCCAGTGCATCAACCGCGATGGCCAACGACAGCGCCGAATCGATACCACCGGAGAGGCCCAGTACCACCCCCTGGAAACCGCTCTTGTTGACGTAGTCTCTCAGCCCGGTGACCAGCGCACTGTAAAGGTCTTCTTCTGGCGCCACGTCGAGGTCTAACTCCCCCTGACGCGGTGACCAGCGACCCTTTTCGTGAGAAAAATGAACAGGGCTCAGCCAGATGTCCCAGTGGGGAGCCTGGACGGCGAGGCTGCCATCGGCATCGACGCAGCAAGAGCCACCGTCAAACACCAGCTCATCCTGGCCGCCGATCTGGTTGACGTAAACCAGCGGCAGTCCCGCATCACGTGCGCGCTGCTCGAGCAGTGCCAGGCGCTCCGCAGGCTTGTTCTGGTGATAGGGTGAAGCATTCAACGTCACCAGGATGTCAGCACCGGCAGCACGAGTCGCCTGGATCGGCGCTTCCTGCCAGATGTCCTCACAGATCAGGACACCCAGCTTCGCCCCTTTATGCTCGATCACCAAGGGGCTCGCACCGGCAGTAAAGTAGCGCTGCTCGTCGAAGACCTGGTAGTTGGGCAGCGCCTGCTTGGCATATTCATCCAGCCACTGTCCGTTGTAGAGGACGCCCGCCATATTGTAGAGCGCGCCTTCGCGACGTCCGGGATAGCCAACGATGACCATCACGTCGCGCACCATCTTGGCGGCCATGCGTGCGCGAGCTTCACGCAATCGCGTCTCCATGGAGGGGCGCAGCAAGAGGTCTTCGGGGGGATAGCCGGTCAGAAAAAGTTCCGGCAGAACAACCACGTCAGCGCCGTGCTCGAGGTAGGCCTCCCGCACGGTCTCGATCGCCCGGTCGGCATTGCCGGGGATGTCGCCCACCAGGGGATCGAGCTGCGCCATCACCAGAGTCAGGTCTTGCATGAGCGAAGAAATCTCTCGAAAATCGATAGGGTCAACCCATTGTCCCGCAAGGGCCGCCAAGTGGCAAAGGCCGCCGCTCATCGAGGGCCGCCTCCCCACCGGGAGTAAGGATGAACCTATTGATTATCCGTCTGCTGATCTTTGCCGTGGTGTTTTTCGCCGGACTCAAGCTGTATCGCATGTACCGCGAATGGAAGCTCGAGCAACAAGACCACGGCCCGAGCACACAGCAGGGCGGAAAAATGGTCCGCTGCAGTTGGTGCAACGTGCATCTGCCGGAACAGGACGCCCTGCGTGCGCAGGGACAGTGGTTCTGCTGTGGCGACCATCGTGACAAGTCCCTGGCAGAGCACGAGGACAAGGACAGCGACGACTAGGCCTCGGGGGCCAGCCTGTCATTGCTCCAGCCGGCCTTCCAGGGCATAGGCGGAGGGCTCGATAATGGGCCGGCGTCCCAGCATCTGGTCGACCAGCAGCCGCGTAGACGCCGGAGCCAGCACCAGTCCATTACGATAATGCCCGGCATTGACGTGCAGGTTGTCCCAGCCGGGGGCTCTGCCGATGAAGGGCACCCCATCGGGCGACCCCGGGCGCAGCCCCGCCCACTGGTGTTCTACCTCACAGCTTGCCAGCGCAGGGATGATCCCGGTGGCAGACTGCCACAATGATTGCCGGGCCTGCTCATCGACTCCCTTGTCGAACCCGGCTTCCTCCAGCGTCGAGCCTGCCAGAACGCGACCATCACCCCGGGGAATCACGTAGCGCCCGTCCATCAACACCACCCGCTCCACCATGCCAGGCGGCGCCTTGAACAGCAGCATCTGGCCCTTGACCGGCCGCACCGGCAGGCTGAGATCCGCCAGCTTGGCCAGCTGGGCGGACCATGCACCCGCACAGATCACTACCTGGTCAGCGCCGACGTCTCCCTGGTCCGTGGCTACCGAGGTGACGCGCTGGCCCTGCCGGTTGAGCCCTGTGACCGACGTCTGCTCGGCAAAGGTCACGCCAGGCATGCTTGAAAGCCTCGTCTTGAGCGAACGCATCAAGCGCGGGTTGCGAATACTGCCCAGCGTTGGCATCCACAGGGCGTCCTCGACATCCTGACGCACCTGAGGCTCCTTGGCGCGAATCACCTCCGCCCCTACCCGAGACAGCGGCTTGCCGACTCCCCTGGCCCACGCCAAGGCGCGTGTTTCATCTTCGACACGCAGGTAGAGAAGCCCCTTCTGCCGGTATTCTGGATCTATCCCTGTCTCTTCGAGCAGGCGCAGCGACAGCTCGGGATAGGCGCCCTCGGACCAGCTCGCCAACTGGGAAACAGGGTCGCTATAGCGCCATGGGTAAAGCGGCGAGACGATCCCTCCTCCCGCCCAGGAGGCTTCTCTTCCACATTGCCCGCGGTCGATTACCGTGATGCTGTGGCCAGCATCTGCCAACTGCAGGGCCGTCATCAGCCCAATCACGCCACCGCCGATCACCACAAACTCGCTCAAAACACGCCTCCCACCTGTCTACCCCACTATCGAGAACTACACTCGGAACAACACCCGCACGACCAGCAACGCTTCAACGCCATCATCACCTTTGTCGTCAGCCCCAGGGGCATGACGCCGGGCGCGACGGAGGTCTGCCCGTTTATTTCGCCAGCGTTCATTTCGCCAGCATTGGCGGCAGCGAAGGGAGATTGCCATGGACGACGACCGATCTGCTACGCAGCGTCCTTGCCTCCAAAGACCTCAGTCGGGTGCGACCCTGCTGGAATTGCTGCTGGTCATCAGCATTATCGGCATGCTGAGCGCGGTGGCCGTGCCGGGCTATCGCGCGATGATCGCTCGCCAGCATATCGCCAGCGACGTTGCGCGGCTACAGGACGCCCTGGCGCTGACCCGCAGTACCGCGATTGTGCGTGCCTCCCAGGTCACCCTGTGTCCTAGTGCTGATGGCGTACACTGCGGTACTGACTGGACAGGAAAGCTGTTGATCAAGGCAGGAGCTCCGAGCTGGGGTGGCGCCACACTGCGAGTGTTCCCTCCAAGCCTGCTGCCGCGCATTCGCTTTCGCGAGGACCACAAGCCCGTCAGGTTCTTGGCCAATGGACGGGCCAGCGGGCACAACGGGACCTTTGAGCTGTGCACAAACGACCGGCGTCATGTGCGCCTGGTACTCAGCAATTTCGGGCGCCTGCGCAGCGAGACTCACTCCACAACGACGCCCTGCCTCGAAGGCTAGGCGGATCGATCCAGCCACAGGGCACCATCGGCACTATCACCACCACCGAGCTCCGGCTCTACCCTCACGTTGTGATCGACAATCACGGTCCCCGCCGACACCAACGCCCCTTGCACCTCGAACGTCGCATTGTCTACATCACCGTGAATGGAAATACCGTTCGCCCAGACGCTGCCGTCCAGGATAACGCCACCCTGACCATTCAGCGTGACCTGCCCCGTCGCCACCACATCACAGCCATAGCTGCCGGAAGGCAGCGTCATGGTCACCGCTCCATCCACGATCACCGTATCCAGATCAGCATGGGCGGACAGGTCCATGGTGCCGTCAAAGCCCCTGTCGCTATCACACAGCACGGTGTGATTCTGATACGCACAGCCACTCGCATCAAACGGCACCCCCTCAAAGGCCGCGAACACTTCATCCATGTAGGGTCTCGGATCGAGCGACGGAGCGGGCTGCCCTGGCGACGGCGCAGTGTTCCAGCACATCTGCACATCGTTCGGACCATAGTTGACGAAGGGGCCCGCCGACACGGTGTCACAGCCATCCGGGAGCGCGGGAACGGGACTTGCGCCACCGTCCCCTTTCGATGCGGCAATAATGACACCATGCAATGCCAGATGATGGGATCCATCCTCGACGTAGCCCACGACAAGACGAGCCGCACTTCCCTCATGATCGCAAGGGGACCACCGGTAGCCAACGCCTGGCTGATTCGGCAGGGTACCCGCCTCTCGCCAGGAGGGCCCCCACCCTCCTGCCATCACCTGCTGCTCCAACACCTGGCAGGTTTCCTCGGTGGCAGACAGGGGCATATCGATATCTTGCATCACCTCGGCAGCGCCCCAGTCGGCGGCCATCTGTGCTTGAGCCATGGCTCGCATATTGCCCGCAAGACGTTCGTCGACCACGGAGGACTGGACCGCTGCCATGGCAATTACCGAGGCGATGGCCACTAGCGACAGCACCACCAGAAGCACCGCCCCACGCTGTCTGTCACACATCGAACATCTGTTCATGGCGAGCCCTCCAGCGATGCCATGGCGGTCTGGCGATTTACCACGTGCAACGACAAGGGCACGGGACTGTGAGGCAGGCTCAGCGTGATGCGATAGAGCCCCTCACCAAGCGACTCCAGCACGGGATCCTGGTCACAGTGACCGCTATCGGCCAGGCCATCGACCAAGGGCTCACCACTCAGCGCATCGTGCAGGGTGCAGCCTTCGCCATCGAGCGAAGGCCTGAGCACGTAGCTGTCTACGTCAGCCGCCCCGCGCCGCACCGCGGCGGTCACGGTATCCAACGCATAGCTGATCACTGCCTGACGATCGGCGAGTCGTAAGACCGTATTGGCGCTGACGTTGGCCTCATGAAACAGGTTCCCCGCGGCAAGGATGACCAGGCTCCCCACTAGCATGGCCACCATCAGCTCGACCAGTGACACGCCACGCTGCGCGCCCAAGCGGATAGCGAGGTGCCCGCGCCCCAGCCCGCTCATGCGGGGTCCCTGGCCGGCAACTTGACCCAGTACTCGAACACGCTGGGATCGGAGAAGCGTTCGTCCTGCCAGCGAATCGATATCTTGAAGGCGCAGTCTTCGGCAGGCTCGATCGACTGATCGGCGTCGGCAAGACCCGGTAGAAAGGGCGCCCAATGCTGGTGCCACTGATGTGAACGCAGGCTTTGCGCAGCATCGGGAGGACACTCGCCGTCTAGCGCCGTCATGCTCGCCCACAGCAGCTCCCTGGCATCCTGGGCGGCCAGGTCGGCGAGGGACCGCTGAATGCTGGAGTGCGCCCCCTGGAGGCTGCGCAGCTGCAGCCCTGCAATACCCAGCAAGCCAACTGACAGCAGCAGCAGGGCCACCAGTGCCTCAAGCAGGGAAAAGCCACGCTGCCTCGCTGGCGTGATCATACGGCCCCCTCTCCCGCCCCCGAGCGTACGATGCCGCTGGGCTCCACGCGGATCCAGCGGCGCTCGCCTGCAGGCGAGCTCAGCCACAGCCGGCATGGTGGCTCGAAGTGACACTGGTCAAGCCGCCCCATGAGGTCAAAGGTGACGTCACCGGCGGTCAGGGTCGTGCCATCGGTACGTGAGCTTTGCTCGATCATCAGCGCTTGTTCGCCGTGACTGGCGGACACGGGACAGCCCTCAGCAGCGCTGTTGCCTGCCAGCACCTCCAGTCGCCAGTGACCGCTGCATTCCTGCACTCGTACTGTCACATTCTGACGGCGAGTCAGGGCCGTCGTCCGTGCCAGGGTCAAGGCGCCCACCAGCTGGTTGGCATCGGCGACCAGACGCTCATGCCGCAACCACTGGTGCAGATTGGGCACCGCCACTGTCGCCATCAGCGCGACCACCGCCAAGCCCAGGACCAGCTCCATCAAGGTCATCCCTCGCTGGCGGCGACTACCAGCACTCATTCGGTGCACGCTCCCCGGTCTGGTCCATGGTCAGGCTGTCGCATCCGCCCTTGACCGAGTGGGCATCCACCGCCCGGGCCTCAAGAAAGAAGCGACCCGGATAACGCTCCACGGTCAGCAGATAGAAACCTGACGCCGAGGGCGTGGCCAGGCCATCGCAGGCGGGCGCATCATACGCCTGGTCACGGGTGTAGCAGCGCTCCAATGAAGAGGCCGCGGTCAACAGCAGCGCGCGGCCATCGGCGACCCGGCTCTCCCGCAGGTGTTCGGTGTACATCGGGTATGCCACCGATGCCAACAGGCCCAGGATGGCGACACACAGCAGCAATTCCAGCAGCGTAAAGCCCGCCTGGCCTCGCCGCCCCCCTGCTGCCGTCTGCCGTCCTGACGAAGGCAGGGGGCCAGCGCAACGGCGGCAACCTGCTGTGCGCCTTTGGCGATCCCCCACGCATGCACCGCGCCTGGCTGGCGGCTGCAGTCTTACCATCATCAGGCATCTCCGGCTCGTTTTCGCCCCAAGTATGTCCCAGAGGAACGGCCAAAGGCAGGCGCTGGATCAAGGATCTGTCACAGAGCAACGAATAGGCACAGAAATCTGGTCACCCTGAGCCTTGGATGCAAAAACGCCGCCCTGTGACAGGCGGCGCTTTTATATCGGTGCTTTCTTATCGACGCATTCTTGTCGACGCATTCTTGTCGGCGTGAAGCTCAGCGCTCGCAAGGGGTCTTGCTCGAAGACTAGTCGCTGACGATCACCCGGTCACGCAGCTCTCGGGGCATCGAGAAGGTAATCGTTTCTTCACGCCCTGCCAGTTCCTCGGGCGCTTCGGCTCCCAGTTCGATCAGCCGGTCGATCACACCCTTGACCAGCACTTCGGGGGCACTGGCCCCGGCCGTAACGCCGACGGAAGTCACGCCGTCGACCCACGCCGGATCAATTTGCTCGGCATTGTCGATAAGGTAGGCGGCGGTGCCCACACGCTCGGAAAGCTCCCGCAGTCGATTGGAATTGGAGCTGTTCGGGCTGCCCACCACCAACACCAGATCTGTTGCCGCGGCCAGTTCCCTCACCGCATCCTGACGATTCTGGGTGGCGTAGCAGATATCGTCCTTGCGCGGGCCTTGTATCTCGGGGAAGGTCGCACGCAAGGCGTCAATTACGCGAGCGGTGTCATCCATGGAGAGGGTCGTCTGGGTGACGAAGGCGAGCCGACTGAGATCCTTGACCTCCAGTCGAGCGACGTCATCCTCATCCTCCACGAGGTAGATCTGGCCACCATAGGAAACATCATAACGTCCCATGGTCCCTTCCACTTCAGGGTGGCCCTCGTGGCCGATCAAGATGCACTCTTGCCCACGGCGGGCATAGCGAAGCACCTCCATATGGACCTTGGTCACCAATGGGCAGGTGGCATCAAACACCTTCAACCCGCGCTGCTCGGCTTCCTCTTGCACCGCTCGCGATACACCGTGGGCGGAAAAGATCACGATGACATCATCGGGCACTTCATGCAGCTCTTCGACGAAGACCGCGCCGCGCTCACGCAGGCTATCGACCACAAAGCGGTTGTGGACCACTTCATGACGCACATAGATCGGCGGTCCGAACACATCCAGCGCGCTGTTGACGATATCGATGGCCCGGTCGACGCCGGCACAGAAGCCGCGGGGATTGGCCAACTTGATTTGCATGGTCTGCCTTGCCTTGGCGCCTTCTAGGCGTCTGATTGAGCGGTGGTTTAGCAAATGAATACACTGCTGGTGGATCAGGCTCTCACCCGCTGGGCCTCGCCTGACACACCCAGAGACGCAGGCCTGTCAGTGCGTCGTGGCGGGTTTGACGCCCAGTACCTCGACCTCGAAGGTCAGGGTGCGTCCTGCCAGCGGATGGTTGAAGTCCACTTCCACCATGTCTCCATCCAGCTCGGTGATGACACCGGGAAGCTCGTCACCGTTGACGTCGGCAAACGACATCACGGTGCCCACTTCGGGCTCATCGCCGTTGAACACATCGCGCTTCATGCGCTGAATATTCTGCGGATTGTGCTGGCCAAAGGCATGCTCGGGGCTGACCTCGAAGCTGCCGCTATCGCCATCTGTCATGCCCTTCAGCGGTTGCTCGAAACCGGGTGGCAGGTTGCCGTCGCCCAGCTGAAAGGTAGCCGGACTCTTGTCGCGGGTGCTGTCCACCACGGTGCCATCTTCCAGCTTGAGGGTGAAGTGCAGAGTGACTTCCATGCCCTCGTCGATACGGTAGTCGCTCATGGGATCTCCAAAAGAGTGACAGGCCGGCGGGGGTCGGTAACGCCCCCGCCGGCAAAGGAGGGGTTAGCCGCGCCGGGCGCGTCGACGTTCGCCGAAGATGGACTCCCAGATCAGGCCGATGGCCCCCAGGGTAATACCGATATCGGCCACGTTGAAGGCCGGGTAGTACCAGCCCGCCACATGGAACGACAGAAAGTCGACCACGTAGCCATGCACCAGCCGATCGTAAAGGTTGCCCAGGGCGCCCCCGATGATCAGCGCCAGGCAAGCTCCCAGCAGCTTTTCATCCTGGCGCAGCCGCTTCATCCAGATGGTCAGGCCGACGGTGGCCGCCACCGCAATGGCGGCAAACAGCCAGCGCTGCCAGCCTGGGTGGTCAGCCAGGAAGCTGAAGGCGGCACCAGTGTTGTGCAGCAACGTCAGGTTGAAGAACGGCAGCACTTCTACCGGCGTGGCGTAACTCAGGGACTGGCTCATCAGCGCCTTGGTTCCAAGGTCGAGCACGATCCATACCAACGCCAGCCACCACCAGCGCAGCGGCTGCTTCATCGGTTGCACCTGAGAACTCATCGCGTCCTTTGCCTCCTTGGCAGTCGACTCGGCCGAATCAGGCATAGTAACGCACCTCGCCCGAGCCATCGGGCAGGTTGCTGACACAGCGCGAGCACAGGTCGGGATGCTCGGGCAGCGAGCCTACCTCAGGACGATGATGCCAGCAGCGCTCACACTTGGCGTGGTCACTGGCACTCACTGCCACCTTGAGACCTTCGACATCGGTGTCCGCGGCATCGCTGGCCTCGGCCAGCGGCGCCAGGCGCACGTCGCTGGTGAGCATGACAAAGCGCAGCTCATCGCCCAGCCGCGACAGTAGCTCGCTGAGTTCATCGCTGACGTACAGCGTCACCTCGGCGGCCAGGCTGCCCTTGATGGTCTTGGCGTTACGGGCGTCTTCCAGGCACTTGTTGACCGCTTGCTTGACGGTCAGCACCTGCTCCCAGAAGTCACGGCCCATGCTGGCGTCGCCACTGAGGGTGGACAGACCGGTGTAGTAGGTCTCCAGCAGTACGCTGCGGCCCTGCTCCAGACCTTGCTCACCAGGAATATTCTCGAAGATTTCCTCGGCGGTGAACGACAGGATCGGCGCGACCCAGCGCACCAGCGCCTGAACCACGTGATACAGCGCGGTCTGGGCGCTGCGACGGGCCTGGGAGTCCGCCTGGGTGGTGTACTGGCGATCCTTGATCACATCCAGGTAGAAGCCACCCAGCTCCCGCGCACAGAAACCATGCACCTGCTGATAGACGTCGAGGAAGCGATACTCGGCATAGGCCGTCTCGATGCGCTCCTGCAGCTGGGCCGCGCGGTCCACCACCCACTGGTCCAATGCCAGCATGTCATCGAAGGCCAGCGCATCGCGCTCGGGGTTGAAGCCGTTGAGGTTGGCCAGCAGAAAGCGTGCGGTATTGCGAATGCGCCGGTAGACGTCAGCGGTGCGCTTCAAGATCTCGTCCGACACCGCCATCTCGCCTGAGTAGTCGGTAGACGCCACCCACAGGCGGAGGATATCGGCCCCCAGCTTGTCCATCACCTCCTGCGGAGCCACCACATTGCCCATGGACTTGGACATCTTGCGGCCTTGCGCGTCAACGGTGAAGCCGTGGGTCAGGAGACCGCGATAAGGCGGATGACCATCGATGGCGCAGCCGGTCAAAAGCGAGGAGTGGAACCAGCCACGATGCTGGTCGGAGCCCTCCAGGTAAAGGTCCGCTCGCGGCCCGCTCTGGTGCCCATGGGGGTGCGAGCCACGCAGTACATGGCGATGGGTAGTGCCAGAGTCGAACCACACATCCAGCGTGTCGGTGACCTTGTCATACTGACCGGCCTCGTCGCCAAGCAGCTCTGCCGGATCAAGGCTGAACCAGGCGTCGATGCCGGCCTGGTCAACCAGATCTGCCACTTGCTCGGTCAACTCTACCGTGCGCGGGTGCAGCTCGCCGGTCTCCTTGTGCAGGAAGAACGGGATCGGAACCCCCCAGTTACGCTGGCGGGAGATACACCAGTCCGGGCGGTTGGCGATCATGCTATGCAGGCGAGCCTTGCCCCAGGCCGGCACGAACTGGGTCGCTTCGATGCCCTCAAGTGCACTCTCGCGCAGGGTGCGGCCATCGTGCCCCGGAATGTCCATACCGACGAACCACTGGGCGGTGGCACGGTAGATGACCGGCGTCTTGTGGCGCCAGCAGTGCATGTAGCTGTGAGTGATGGTCTTGTGGGCCATCAACGCACCTGTCTCGGACAGGGCCTCGACGATCTTCGGATTGGCCTTCCAGATCAGCATGCCACCGAACAGGGGCAGATCATCGACATAGCAACCGTCGCCCTTGACCACGCTGATGAAGTCGCTGAAGTCCATGCCGTAGCGACGGCAGGAGTCGAAGTCATCGACCCCGTGCACCGGTGCCGAGTGAACGATGCCGGTGCTGCCTTCATCGCAGGTCACGTAGTCGGCCAGATACATCGGCGCGGTGCGCTCATACAGCGGGTGCTGGAACTCGATCAGCTCCAGGCGCTCACCGCGAGCGGTAGCGACCACGTCACCGCTGAGACCGAAGCGTTCCAGGCAGCTCTCTACCAGGTCCTCGGCCAACAGCAGCAGTCGCTCGCCCGTGTCGACAAGCGCATAGTTGAATTCGGGATGGACGTTGAGCGCCTGGTTGGCCGGAATGGTCCAGGGCGTCGTGGTCCAGATCACCACGGCGGCAGGCTTCGTCAGGCTGTCCAGGCCGAACGCGGCGGCGAGCTTGTCAGCATCGGCACAGGTGAAGGCCACATCGATGGCATCGGACTTCTTGTCGGCGTACTCGACCTCGGCTTCGGCCAGGGCAGAACCGCAATCGAAGCACCAGTTGACCGGCTTGAGTCCCTTGAACACGTAGCCGCCCTTGACCATATCGGCCAGCGCGCGAATCTCACCGCCCTCATTGGCGTAATCCATGGAGCGATACGGGTTGTCCCAGTCGCCCACCACGCCCAGACGCACGAAGTCCTGAAGCTGGCCCTGGACCTGCTCGGCGGCGTAGTCACGACACAGGGCCCGCGCCTTTTCGGGCTCCAGGTGCTTGCCGTGGGTTGTCTCGACCTTGTGCTCGATGGGCAGACCGTGACAATCCCAGCCCGGCACGTAGGGTGCATCGAAGCCCGCCAAGTTCTTCGACTTGACGATAATGTCCTTGAGAATCTTGTTGACGGCATGACCGATGTGAATGCTGCCATTGGCGTAGGGAGGGCCGTCGTGCAGCACGAACACCTCCTGGCCCTGGCGTGCTTCACGCAAGCGCTGGTAAATGTCCAGCTTCTGCCACTGTTCAATCCGGGCCGGCTCGCGCTTGGGCAGCATGCCGCGCATCGGGAATTCGGTTTCTGGCAGATTCAGAGTGTGCTTGTAGTCGCTCATAGTCCTGGGGTCAGCCGTCATCATGATCGGCGGGGCCCTGCCCCGCCGGGGAATCCTGGGTTACGGCCTCGCGCGCACGGGGCGCCGACGCCAGAGGATACTCTTCAAAAAAGGGTCGTCTACCGCTGTCGTACCGGGCAAACACCTCGCGGGCCCGGTCGATATCGGCATAGATCTGTGTCTTCAGCGCGGCAAAGTCGGCAAAGCTCTCCTCCCCCCGCAGCTTGGCACAGGGCACTACTGTCAGCCGTCGACCGTAGAGATCACGCTCAACGTCCAGCAGGTGTGCCTCGAGCACAGGGCGTACCGACCCCACCGTGGGGCGCCAGCCAATGTTCACCACGGCCGGATAGCGCGTGCCGCTATCGCCTTCCACCTCCACCATGGCCGCATAGACACCTCGCAGCACCAGCGGTCCTGGCAGCAACGGAAGGTTAGCCGTCGGGACACCGATGGTGCGGCCACGCTGCTGGTCAGGCACCACCCGCCCGCGAAAGCAGTAAGCCCGCCCAAGCAGTTGAGCCGCTGCCTTGAAATTGCCGCAGGCCAGCAGGGTTCGCACCCGCGTGCTCGACACCCTGTCATCATCGACACGGAAGGTCAGGGTATGTTCTACCGTGAACCCCTGACATTTCCCTGCTTCGGTCAACAGAGCGAAATCCCCACGGCGGTCGCAGCCAAAGCGGAAGTCGTCTCCCACCACCAGATGCTGAACATCCAGGCCCTCGACCAGCACCCGGTCGATGAACTGCGCTGCCGTCAGCTGGCGCAGCGATTCGTTGAACGGCAGACACAGCACCCGATCAACACCGCACTCGCCCAGCAACTTTACCTTGTCACGCAAGCGCGTCAGCCGCGGTGGCGCCTGGTCACCGGCAAAATACTCCCTGGGCTGGGGTTCGAACACCACCGCAGTGACCGCGAGGTCGCGCCTGGCCGCCTCAGCGTGACACTGGTCGAGAATGGCACGATGACCCAGGTGGACCCCATCGAAGTTGCCGATGGTGGCGACCGTGCCTCTGTGCCTCTCGCGCAGATTGTGCAAGCCTCGGATTACTTCCATGAGCCGGATCACACCGAACCTAAAGGGTGACGAGTATAACGAAGTGCAGGGGGCCACGTCTTCCCGCTGACCCATTGCACGTCCATGGGCTAGCCCTTGAGCCGGAAGTGCCTGACGCGCACACCGGTGATCCCAAGCCAGGCGAAATAGGTCGCCCCGCCAGCGGCCACCAGCCCAAGCATCCACAGCGCCCGCGCGACAAGCGGCCAGGTCAGCCACTGGTGCCAGTCAGGCGCCAGCAGTATCAGCACGCCCGCCATGGCGACGCAGCCGCCCCCCAGCTGCACCCCAAAACGCCCCCAGCCAGGCTGAAAGTTCAGCACTCCTTGACGACGCAGCAGCCACGCCAGCATGCCGGCGTTCAGGAAAGCCGACAGCGCGGTCGCCAAGGCCAGGCCAGCGTGGGCCAGTGGCCAGATCAGGATCAGGTTGAAGACCATGTTGGCCACCATGGCGACGATCCCTACCTTGACCGGCGTCTTGGTGTCATGGCGGGCAAAGAAGCCTGGCGCCAGCACCTTGATCAGCATGAACGCCACCAGCCCAAGGGCATAGGCACGCAGGCTCATCGCCGCCATCACGATGTCATTGTCGGTCATGGCGCCATAGTGGAAGAGCGTGATCAGCAGCGGCTCGGCCAGCAGCGCTAGCGCCAGCGCCGCCGGCAGCCCGAGCAGCAGGACAGCACGCAGCGCCCAGTCCAGCATCTGACTGAAATGCTCGGTGGACGCTTCCGCATGACGGCGTGACAGGGCAGGCAAGATGACCGTCCCGATGGCGACACCAAAGACGCCCAGCGGCAGCTCCACCAAGCGGTCCGAGTAGTACAGCCAGGATACACTGCCGGCCGCCAGCAACGACGCCAGGATGGTATCCAGCAGCAGGTTGATCTGGGATACCGATACGCCGAACAGCGCGGGCGCCATCAGCTTGAGGATGCGGCGCACGCCTTCATGGGCGAAGTTTGGCCAGGGCCGTGGCATAAGCCCCAGGCGGACCAGGAAAGGCACTTGAAACAGCAGTTGCGCTGCCCCCGCAATCAGCACGCCCCAGGCCAGCGCCATGGACGGCTCGCTCATCAAGGGAGTCAGCAGCAGGGCAGCTCCGATCAGCGACAGGTTGAGCAGTACCGGGGTGAAGGCGGGCACGGCAAACCGATTCCAGGTGTTGAGCACACTCCCTGCGAATGCGGTGAGCGAAATCAACAGCAGATAGGGAAAGGTCAGCCTGAGCATATCAGCCGTCAGCGCCAGCTTTTCGGGATCGCGAGCAAAGCCGGGGGCAAACAGCCAGGTCAGCCAGGGTGCCGCCACGATCGCCAGCGCGGTGATCAGTGCCAGCACCGCAGCCAGGCTGCCACACACGGCGTTGAGCAGCTCACGCACCTCATCGCGGGTGCGGGTGGTCGAATACTCGGACAGCACAGGCACGAAGGCCTGATTGAAGGCGCCCTCGGCAAACAGCCGGCGCATGAAGTTGGGGATCTTGAACGCCACGAAGAAGGCGTCAGCACCTTGCCCAGCCCCCAGCAACGTGGCAATCACCACGTCACGCACCAACCCCAGCACTCTCGACACCATGGTCATGCTGCTGACCACCAGGCCAGAGCGCATCAAGCCACGTCGCGCGGGGGGACGCGCAGCGCCATCCTCCGCCGCGCCAGCAGGAGTTCCATTGCCTTGTTCCAGAGAGCGGCTCAGATCGCTCGCCTCGTGCTCAGGGCGATCATTGCTCGCCTGTGGCTGTCGACGCTCGTCACTCACGTCATCTCACCCTTTATCGCAGGACCCTTTGTGTCGGGACCATCGTTGCAGGACCATCGTCATGGAAGCCACCCTGGCGGTGGTGGCCAGAGCCAATCAGCAGACACAAAAAAACCGGCCGAAGCCGGTTTTTCGTCAGCATGACTCGGGCTCGCCGCGTCACACCGAGAGCGCAGTACCGGCTTACGCAGCCAGTGCCTTAATGCGCTTGTTCAGACGGCTCTTGATACGAGCGGCCTTCTTCTTGGACAGCGTGTCCTTGTCGGCAATGCGGTCAATGACCGGCTGGGCTGCCTTGAAGGCGTCCATTGCCTGGGCGTGATCGCCAGAGTTGATTGCCTTGATCACGCGCTTGACGTAAGTGCGGACCATGCTGCGCTGGCCTGCCTTCAGGACACGACGAGTTTCTGCCTGACGGGCGCGCTTACGGGCTTGCTTGCTGTTAGCCACTGACTGTCTCCTTGGAGAAAGTTGTCGTCACCGTCATACGATGACTTGATAACATTTTGATCCAACAGGGGAAAATAAAAAATCCCCGTCGGCCTGGCCATCTGGCCGACCGCCATAGCAACCTATGTTGCAAGGCAATCGTTACGGGCCGTGTCTGAGAGGATGGCGCATCCTATCATGTCAAGCCCCGGGGTGCCAGCTTTTCGGCACGTGTTGCCAGACGCCCCTGACAAGGCGGGTACAGGATGTGGCCTTGTCAAAACACCACCAGGTTGTCGCGGTGAATCAACTCGGGCGCCTCCATGTAGCCCAGTAGCTCGCAGATGCGTCCGCTGGGCTGCCCAAGGATCTTGCTCGCGTCATCCACGTGGTAATTGATCAACCCCTTGGCAACACGCTCTCCCTGCTCATCTACACAAAGCACCATGTCACCGCGGGCAAACCTGCCTTGAACGCCTTTTACGCCCACAGGTAGCAACGACGACCCCTTGTCGCGCAGGACGCGCACTGCCCCGCTATCCAGCGTCAAGGTGCCACGCACCTGCAGCTGACCGGCGAGCCAGCGCTTGCGAGCGGCCATGGGAGCACGATCGGGAGTCAGCAACGTACCGAGACGCTCGCCATCCGCGAGACGCTCCAGCACCCGCGGCTGGCGACCGCTGGCGATGACCGTGACCGCGCCCGAGCGGGCAGCCAGCCTGGCGGCGCGCACCTTGGTCGTCATGCCCCCGCGCCCAAGCGCACCGCCGCCGCCGGCCACCGCTGAAAGCCGTGGATCATCGGCGCGGCCTTCCTGAATCAGGTTGGCATCCGGGTCATGGCGGGGGTCCGCATCGAACAGGCCTTCCTGGTCGGTCAGGATCACCAGCGCGTCCGCCTCCAGCAAGTTCGCCACCAACGCGCCCAGGGTGTCATTGTCACCGAAGCGAATTTCGTCGGTCACCACCGTGTCGTTCTCGTTGATCACGGGGACAACCTTGAGGTCGACCAACGTCCTGAGGGCGGACCGCGCATTCAGGTAGCGCTTGCGATTGGACAGGTCATCGTGGGTCAGCAGGATCTGCGCGGTGAGCAGCTCATGACGGCCAAAGTGGCTTTCATAGGTTTCCGTCAGCACATTCTGCCCTACGGCCGCCGCCGCCTGGAGCTGATGAACTGACGACGGGCGAGATGCCCACCCCAGGCGCACCATGCCGGCGGCCACCGCCCCCGACGACACGAGGACCACTTCGACCCCGCGGGACGCCAGGGCGGCAATCTGGTCCACCCAGCCGCCAATGGCGTCGTCATCGAGGCCACGGCCATCGTTGGTCAACAGCGCGCTGCCGATCTTGACCACCACCCGCCGCGCGCTGCTCAGGGCGTCTCGCCCCGGAACCTGCTCTACGCTGTGCATCCTTTCCTCGACCTGTTCACGCTACCGACCGCGCCTGCTGCTGACAGCCCGGCAGCCCTATTGAACGTATTCGACCTCGACGTCGTGATCATCGTCGTCCAGATCATCATCGTCGTCGTCATCAACATGCTTGCGACGCCGCCCGAGACGAGCCTCGGTGCGCGCCACGGCTTCATCTTCCATCCGCTGGCGCATGTCCTGCTCGCGCTCCATGGCTTCTTCATCCTCGTTCTCGAGGGTGCGCTGTTCGGTCAACCAGCGATGAGCCGCCTGCACCAGCGCATCGGTGCCATCATTGGAGATGGCCGAGATACGGAAGACCGGCCCCTGCCAGTCAAGCCGACGCACGATCTCTGCCGCCACCGAGTCACGCTCGTCTTCCGGCAGCAGATCCAGCTTGTTGAGCACCAGCCAGCGCGGACGCTCCGCCAGCGTCGGTGAAAACTGCCCAAGCTCATGCATGATGGCGGCCGCAGCATCCACCGGATCAGACTCATCAAAGGGTGCCACATCCACCACATGGAAGAGCAGCCGGGTACGGGTCAGGTGCTTGAGAAAGCGCAGTCCCAGGCCGGCGCCGTCGGAGGCACCCTCAATCAGCCCGGGCACGTCCGCCATGACAAAGTGCTCGTGCATCCCCAGCTTGACCACGCCAAGGTTGGGCACAAGGGTGGTAAACGGGTAGTTGGCCACCTTGGGCTTGGCCGCTGAGACGGAGCGAATCAGCGTCGACTTGCCGGCATTGGGCAGCCCCAACAGCCCGACATCGGCCATCACCTTCATTTCCAGGCGCAAGTTGCGGCGCTCACCCTCTGTACCAGGAGTGGTCCGACGCGGCGCGCGATTGGTAGACGACTTGAAGTGGATGTTGCCAAGCCCGCGACGACCACCCTGGGCCACCTGCACGACCTGGCCGACCTCCGTCACGTCAGCGATCACCTCAAGGGTATCTTCATCAATGACGGTGGTTCCCACCGGGACCTTCACGTGGAGATCCTCGCCAGCCTTGCCACTCATCTGACGGCCCTGCCCGGGCTGCCCGTTCTGCGCCTTGTAGAAGCGCTGGTACTTGAAGTCGATCAGCGTATTGAGGGCGTCGTCACCAATCAGGTAAACACACCCACCATGACCGCCATCTCCACCATCCGGGCCGCCCTTGGGCACGTACTTCTCACGACGGAAGCTGAGACAACCGTTACCCCCGTTGCCCGCCTCCACGATGATCGAGGCTTCATCGACGAACTGCATCTGTCACTCTCCTGGCGGAAGCTTTCCACCATGATACAAGAAGGCCCCGCGCTTGGCGGGGCCTTCCGGGGCCTGACAGCAGACGAACTTCACGGCCGCTGCCTACCCATGGCGCTCGGGGCGGTCTCAGGCAGAGACAACGCTCACGAACTTACGGTTCTTCGGACCCTTGGTCTCGAACTTGACCACACCTTCGTCCAGTGCGAAGAGAGTGTGATCCTTGCCGATGCCAACACCGGTGCCGGCGTGGAACTTGGTGCCACGCTGACGCACGATGATGTTGCCCGGGGTCACTGCCTGGCCGCCGAACAGCTTGACGCCAAGGCGTTTGCTTTCACTGTCGCGACCGTTACGTGTGGAGCCGGCTGCCTTCTTATGAGCCATTGCAAAGTCCTCGCTCGTTGAGGGAATAGTCCGCTACGCATTCGCCGTGAGGCGAGGCGTTCTTAGGCAGAAATTCCGGTGATTTTAACTTCAGTGAACCACTGACGGTGGCCCTGACGCTTCATGTGGTGCTTACGACGACGGAACTTGATGATGGTGACCTTTTCGCCACGGCCGTGGGAAACGATCTCAGCGCTCACCTTGGCGCCGGCTACCAGCGGGGCACCGACGGTGACGTCGTCGTCATTACCAACCAGCAGGACTTCGTCGAATTCGACGGTATCGCCAGTCGGAATTTCCAGCTTCTCGAGCTTGAGAGTCTGGCCTTCCTGAACGCGGTACTGCTTGCCACCGCTTTTGATCACTGCGTACATGCTGTTTCTCCAGATACTCATCGGGGTTGGCTCTTGATCGACCTGCTTCGAGTGGCGCCCCTTTTGGCAGCCATCTGACAGGGAGCATGGATGAGTGGGCCGCGAATTATAACGATGCCCGCGCGACAACACAACCCGACGACTGCCGTCAAGCCACATTGCCGGCAAAAACCTCTTCACGGGCCCTGCCAGGGTGCTTATCGTCTTGACGGCCCCATAGGGGGCCCATAGCATGACCGGCAACCTGGCCCCTGGCCTCCCATCTCTATAAGCCGAAGCCGCCTTCATGCCTGTCAACGCCACCACGCCTTCATCTGCAGCTCCTTCGCCGATTCATGCGGTGGTCGCCGACGACTTCGCCGCCGTCAACCAGACCATCCTGGACCAGCTTGCCTCCCGCATCCCGCTGGTCGAAACCATTGGGCAATACATCATCGAAAGCGGTGGCAAACGTCTGCGCCCGCTGCTGGTGCTGCTGGCGGCAAGGGCGTTGAACTACCAGGGCGAGCGTCACATTACCCTGGCCACGCTGATCGAGTTCATGCATACCTCGACGCTGCTCCATGACGACGTCGTCGATGAGTCACACATGCGCCGCGGCAAGGCCACCGCCAACGACGCCTGGGGCAATGCGCCATCGGTGTTGGTGGGTGATTTCCTCTACTCGCGTTCGTTCCAGATGATGGTCGACGTCGGCTCGATGCGGATCATGGAAGTGCTGTCCGCCGCCACCTGCACCATCGCCGAGGGCGAGGTCCAGCAGCTCACCAACGTGGGCAATCCGGACACCGACGAAGCGGCCTACTTCGACACCATTCTTGGCAAGACAGCCATGCTGTTCGAGGCTGCCTCCCATAGCGGCGCCATCCTCGCCGGCGCCGATGAGCAGCAGGAACAGGCGCTGGCGAACTACGGGCGCTATCTCGGCCTGGCGTTCCAGCTTATTGACGACCTGCTCGACTACGAAGGCGACGCCAAGGCCATGGGCAAGAATGTCGGTGACGACCTGGCGGAAGGCAAGCCGACCCTGCCGCTGATTCAGGCCATGGCCGCCGGCACGCCGGAACAGACCCGCATCATACGTCGCGCCATCCGCAAGGGCGGACTCGACCATCTCGATGAGGTGCTGTCCATCGTTACCGCTACAGGGGCCCTGGATTACACTCGCCAGAAAGCGGAAGAGATGGTCTCGAAGGCGCTGACAGAACTCGATCAGCTGCCGCCCTCTCCCTACCGTGACAGCATGGCCGAGCTGGCCCGCCTGGCGGTGGAGCGCAAGACCTGACAATCACCAGGCCTGAAAGGCAACAGGCAAAGTGCCCTCAAGTGTCGGGCAAGCTGGAAAAAAGTACCGAATCGGGCTCGCAAGAGTTGCATCAATCACAAGGATCCGTATACTACGCATCCGTTGAGGGGCACACCTCACACGTCGGAGTATAGCTCAGCTTGGTAGAGCGCTGCCTTCGGGAGGCAGAGGTCGTAGGTTCGAATCCTGCTACTCCGACCAAAGAATTTCACAGAAAAAGGCTCCTGCGAACATTTCGCAGGAGCCTTTTTCGTTTCTGATACCCCATGTCGAGCTGGCGCTTAAGCAGCATCATTAGACCGCGGACCTTTTCGACCCCACCTGCACGTCGCTCCTGCCAACGCTACCGTCCAAAAGACCCCGCGACGTCACTCAGGTCGCCCTGCTTTGCGCCGGACTCGACTGCTCGTCACATCCTCTGTTCTATCTAAGCTCAACTCCCTGAGCTCATCTTCCTATGCTGAACCCAACTCAGCTCAACAGTGATATAAGCATCAATGACAGCGCTGGTACGTAGGCAATCACCAGCAGCGTCAGGACCATGGCCGTCACGAAAGGCACGATCCCCTTGATGACCGTACCCAAGGGCGCGTTACCAATCCGAGCTGCGACGAACAGGTTGATCCCCAGCGGCGGGGTAATAAAGCCAATCGCCAGACTGACCACCATCACGATGCCAAAGTGCACGGCATCAATCCCCATGGAGGTGGCCACCGGATACAGAATCGGTGACAGCACCAGAATGGCGGGGGTGGTATCCATCACGCAGCCAACCACCAGCAAAAGCACCAGAATCACCAGCAACATCACCGCTGGACTCGACGAGAACTGCAGCATGAAGTCGGCGATGGCCACCGGGATCTGCTCAATCGTGAGAATACGGGCAAAGGTGGAGGCACAGCCAAGGATCACCATGACCGTGCCAGTGGTAGCACAGGAGCCCGCGATCACCTTGAAGATGTCTCTGGGCGAGAGCTCCCGGTGGATAAAGACACCGCAGACAAATGCATAGACGGCTGCGACAGCCGCCGCCTCGGTCGGCGTGAAGATCCCCGCATAGATGCCACCAAGAATGATCACGGGGTTGAGCAGCGCCCACTTGGCTTCCCATACCAGGCACAGCGTCCTGCGCCCTTCAAAGGGCTCCTCAGTGCCTTTCCAACCCATTTTTCTGGAGTAGAAGTAGGCGTAAAGGATCAGCACCATACCGATCAACAATCCGGGCAATACGCCACCCAGAAACATGTTGGAGATGGAGGTGCCGGTAGAGACACCGTAGAGCACCATCGGAATGGATGGAGGAATGATGACGCCGATGCTCCCCGCCGCCGCCACCAGTGCCAGCACGAAGGACCTGGAATAGCCCGCATCAAGCATGGTCGGTATGACCATGGAGCCGACGGCCGCAACGGTCGCCGGACCAGAACCCGATACCGCAGCAAAGAACATGCACACCACCACTGTGACGATGGCCAGCCCTCCCGTCACACGCCCAAAGAAAGCAGACGCCACCGCCAGAATACGCCGGGAAACCCCACCGGCCCCCATCAGGTCACCCGCCAGGATAAACAGCGGAATCGCCATGATCGGAAAGCTGTCGGTAGCGGATACCAGGGTCTGCGCCACATACAGGTCGGACAGCGTGCCAAAGGTGAGAATTGTCACCACACAGGAGAGACCGATGGCGATGCCCACTGGCACATTGAGGATCAACAGCGCGACCAGGCTCAGAAACAACACGGCTGCAGTCATCTCACACCTCCGATTCGTGAGCAGCATCGGGATGCTTGATCCGCCAGCAGATGCTCTGAACCTGGCGCACCGTGGTCAGCGCAAAGCCCACACAGGGGGCTGCATAAACGATCCACATGGGCACGCCGATAGCCGGAGAGGTTTGGCCGAGCATCATCTGGCGCTCGATGACCGTCCAACTGGTCCAGACAACGTAGAGAGCGAAGACCAGAAACAGCATGTCCCCAAGAATCACGACCCAAGGGCGCGCCGGTCGCGGAAATAGCTTGAGCGCTGCATCGATCTTGATATGCCGCATTTCTCGCGCACCGTAGCTGATCCCTAGATAGATCAGCCAGATGAAAAAGTAGCGGGCGAGCTCCTCGGACCAGGAAAGGGACTCCCCCATGACATAACGCATAAATACCTGGACCGCGAGCAGCAACGTCATTGCCGACATCAGCACCACACAGATGGATATCTCGGCATACTCATCAAACCACGCAAGCACTTTCATCCACACTCTCCTGCGGCCACTGAAAAACAGTGCCGAGCCATAGCGTCACGAGATGTACAGACACCGTGAGGCTTGCCTGTAAAGGAAGGGTCGATCCTGAAGCCACCTGAAGGGCGCCATGACGCGGCGCCCTGGCACAGGCCTATTGCGCTAACACCTGATCGAGATATTCGGGATGGTCCATCTTCTGCTTGACCAGTCCATAGATATCGGCCTGCATAGCGGCATCTCGCCACTGGGCCTTCTGCTCGCTCGTAATCTCTGTCACCGTCACGCCTTGCTCATCGAACCTTGCCAGAATCTCTCCCTCCAGCTCCTCGGAGCGCTGACGCTGATAGGTGGTCATCTCATCGATGGCGGCCTCCAGCACGTCACGCTGGTCCTGGCTCAGAGCGTTATAGGCATTAAGGTTCATGAACACGAGATACGGGGTATAGACATGCTGTGTCAGCGACACATGATCTTGCACTTCCTGCAAACGGTTACCGTCGATGATTCCCAGCGGGTTTTCCTGAGCGTCGACCGTGCCCTGCTGTAACGCGGTAAACAGTTCCGTGAACGCCATCGGTGTCGGGTTGGCACCATAGGCGCGCCATGCGGCCAGATGGACCTCATTCTCCATGGTACGTACCTTCATGCCTTCCACATCGGCGGGTACCGCCACCACCTTTCCACTGTCGGTGAAGTTACGAAACCCGTTTTCCCAGAACGCCAGCCCCTTCAGGCCCTTGCTCTCAAGAGAGGCCAACAGCTGATCCCCCACCTCTCCGTCGAGCTCGGCATAGGTCCCCTCCTTGGACAGGAACAGGAAGGGCGCATCAAAGAGATAAAGGTCGGGAAACAGAGTGGCCATGGGACTGGTCGACGACAAACCAATATCGATGTCACCAAAGATGGTGCTCTCCACCACCACCCGGTCATCCCCCAGCTGGTTATCAGGAAAGATCGTGACCTCTAGATCACCACCGCTTCGCTCTTCTACCAGGCGCTTCAACTCATAGCTGGCGTCCTTGGCCGACACTGAAGTGACCGTGGACATACGTAGCGTCTCGGCCTGGGAGATAGCCGGCGTCATGGCCAACAGCGAACCGAGCATCGCGACCGACCTCACCCACCGGGGCTTGCAAGCTTTAGACATCGCCACTTCCTTCTTTCGCGTTAGAGTACGAGCCCGTCAGGCCCGAGAATGCCGCCAGGCGGCTTGTTACGACTCAGCGTGATGACACCCGCTATGTCGTCAGACGATTGACGGGCCACAGCACTGGCTCGCCTCGAGCAAACCGCACGGCCTCTTCCGCCACCTTGCGCTTGAGCTCAGCGGCCGCATCTTCCGAGTACCAGGCCATATGGGGGGTAATCAGACAGTGAGGGCTCGACCACAACCGGCTCGAGGGCTGCAGGGGTTCATACTCTGTGGTGTCGATACCCGCCCCCGCCACCTGCCCCGATGCCAGCGCATCGGCAAGGGCGTCTTCATCAATGATCCCGCCACGGGAGGTGTTGATGAGATAGACCCCTTCCTTCATTGAAGAAAGGGCGCTGGCATTGATCAGGTGATGAGTATCTGCCGTCAATGGGCAGAAAACGGCAATGACATCGGCTTCACTATATAGCTCTGGAAGCTCGGCACGCTGGATCAGCTCCGTCCCATCTTCTGCACACGGACGGTAGTAGGCGTCATAGCCCAGCACGTGGCATCCAAGTGCCTGCATCTTGCGCGCATATAGTCGCCCGATCCGTCCAAGACCGATCACACCGATGGTCAGCAAGGACAGTCGTCTCAGCGGGACCGCTTCGACATAATCCCAGCGCCCCTGGTGGCAGGCATGGTGCATTGGCACCAGCTTTCTCAGCAGAGCGAGCGTCAGCGCCAAGGCATGATCGGACACCTCATGCATGCCATAGTCGGGCACATGACAGACTTGCACTCCGGCCTGCGTGGCAGCCTCTATATCGATATTGTTGACGCCTACCCCGTAGCGGACGACTTGCTTCAGACGTGGCAATGCCTCGAACACCCGACGCGTAAAAGGGGCGTACTGGTTAAGTACGATATCAACGTCGCTAAGCTGCTCAATAACCTCCATCTCGCTACGGCAGCGCAACATCCTCGCCGAGAGGCCAGCAGCAGAAAAGATACCGCTCTCGATCAGATGATCGGCATGATCAAGATCCGAGAAGGCGATCTGCACACTCCTCGTTCTAGCGTCCAAGGTAGCCACCATCGACCGGCAAGATGGCGCCATTGACGTAGTCGGAAGCGGAGGACGCCAGAAATAAAAGAGGCCCTTTCATGTCATCGCCAACGCCCCATCTTCCCGCGGGAATACGCTCTGTGATCCCGGTATTGCGAGCATGATCTGCCAGCAGGGCCGCATTCATCTCGGTCGCCATGTAACCTGGTGCAATGGCGTTGACGTTGACGCCACGCCCAGCCCACTCGTTGGCCAGGGATTTGGTCAACTGCATGACACCGCCCTTGCTGGCCGCATAAGCAGGGACGGTATAGCCGCCGAAAAATGACAGCAGTGAGGCAATGTTGATGATTTTTCCACGCCGCTGATCAAGCATATGTCGCCCCGCAAGCTGACATAGCTCGAACACCGCCGTGAGGTTGACGTCGATCACCTCTTCAAAGGCTTCCAAGGGAAACTCTTCAGCGGGATAACGGCTCTGAATGCCCGCAGCATTCACCAGAATATCGAGCCGCCCGTCCAGTGCCTCCATGGCTGCTGCGAAGCCCTGGCGACGCTCATCTGTGCTCCTCAGGTCGGCCACGACACCATGACAGGTGCTTGCCCCCCTCGCCAGATCCCGCGCTGAAGACAGCACGCCGTCATGACTGCCAATAATCACCACCTCGGCGCCTGCATCGAGCAGGGCATCTGCCATGCTGTAGCCAAGCCCTCGCGAGCCCCCGGTTACCAAGGCTCTATGACCTGCAAGATCAAATAACGTCATGATTGACAGTCCACCAGCAGTTTGACGGTATGGATGGCGGGATCAGCGATCATGTCAAAGATGCTCGCCGAGCCTGATAGAGGAACGACCTGGGTGATCACCGGCGCCAGGGTGTCGGCCAACGCCTCAGCCAGCTCCACGGCACTGGCGAATTCCGCCAGGGTGTAGACTCGAGAACCGACCAATGTCAGCTCCTTGAAGTTGACGTCGATCAGCGATACCGGTGGCGGCGTCTTATGGGTAGCGGTGAGACAGAGCGTTCCTCCGACCCGGGCCAGAGCGGTCATCTCCAGGGCAGAGCTGGCCACCCCGGAACATTCAAAGACCACGTCCACGCCATCCCCTCCACTGACCTGCAGGACACGCTGCTGCAGACTCTCGATGCTGGCATCGACCGCGTCGAAGCCCATGCGTCGACACAGCTCGAGGCGAGATGAGTCAATGTCCGAGACAAGGATGCGCGACGCGCCAGCGTGACGCAGTACCACAGCGGTCAGCAAACCAATGGGGCCAGCCCCCATCACCACCGCTGTCTGCCCCAGAGTGAAGCGTGCTTGGTGAAGGGTGCGCACGACCACCGCCAATGGCTCGACCAGCGCCGCAATCTGATCCGGGAGCGCCTCGGGCACCCTGAACAGCACCTCATCATCGAGCCACATATGGTCAGTCAGCCCTCCATCACGATCGATGCCGATCAGCCTGAGATTGGCGCAGACATGTGGCGTGCCATGACGACAGGGATGACAGTCACCACACGACAGCAAAGGGTAGGCCACGACACGATCGCCGGGAACAAAGCGCGAGTGTTCGGGACATTCTTCGACCCGGCCTACGAACTCATGCCCTAGTATCAACGGCGCCTTGGCGCGCGGGTGCTTGCCAGAATAGATCCCGATGTCGGTGCCACAGATACCACATAGCAGCATTCGCACCTTTACCTTGGTGTCGCAGGGAACAGGCAAGGCGACCTGTTGAACTTCCACCTTCTCGGGCCCGGTATAGACCAATGCTTCCATCACCCTCTCCTGTTCACTGTTCCTGTCGCACCCTTGTCCTAACACTCCATGGGGCTGTGCTCAGCAGACCAAGCTCAGCAGACCCAGCCCACAAGACCCAGCCCACAAGACCCAGCCCGGCAGACCAGGCCTTACGGATCACGCTCGACAGGACAAGGCTCGAGCAATGGCATCTGCTGTCCTTTTCACCTGACCGCCTAGTGCACGCATTCGTTGCTCGGGCATGAAGCTGATGACGCTGGTCACGCTCACCGCGGCGATGGACAGGCCGGCATGGTTCATCACCGCCGCCGACACGCAGCGGATACCGTACTCGTTCTCCTCCCAGTCGTAGCTCCAGCCGCGCTCATCGCTCTCGATCAGATCTCGGCGGAGTTCGGCAAAGGTCTTTACCGGAGGAGCATCGTCTGCCGGAGAATGATGGCGCTGCAGTGAGGCGTGATAGGAGGGCCAGGAAGCAGGGTCGCGGGACGCCAGCATGGCCTTGCCCATTGCCGTGGCAAGAGCGGGCATGCGACATCCGCTGCGCGAACGCATCTCCAGGCTACGCTTGCCTGCCAGCTTGCACAGATAGAGCACGTCACTACCGTCAAGAACACCGAAGTGAACAGTGTCACGGGTATCATTGGCCAAGGCCTCCAGGAAGGGCCTGGCGATATCCACCAGTGGCTGCTGCTCCGCTGCCCGCTCTCCCAGCTCGATCAGCCTCGCTCCCAGGAAGTACCCCCTGTAAGGCACCTTGTGCAAATAGCCTTCCCTGACCAGACTGGCCAAGGTCCGGGCAATCGTGCTGCGTGGAAGCTGCATCGTCTGCGCCAGCGCCTTGGGGGTCGATATGCCACGCGCGACGTACTGGAGGATCTCAAGCCCTCGACTAAGCGTCTGAGTCCCAGACCGCACGACCGGCCTGTCTCGCTGGTAGGTCAACTCGTCCATGGCACCTCCCTGAATTCACTCCATTCAAGGCAAGCCGTCATGCACGGTCAAATAGTCACCACCAAGACCACATAGTGGGACAAAGAGGGGATTGAATGCAGAAAACGAGCAGAAAAATCGCTAACGTCGAAAAAACCATCGACTCCGAAGACGTCGAGCGTCACCGCTGCGTGCGAGATCACCTTGGCCTCGTGCAGGCGATCCACCCACATGGAGACAAAAGTCGACATCAGCAGGTTCGCTGACGCTCATTTAAGCCAAATTATTTAGCCCTGCTGGCCTGTCTGGCATGGTGCAGACCATGCCGCCAGCGCCTCCGGCTCCGCAGCCCCCGCCGATCAAGCCATCAAATACCAAGCCCCCCCAAGCAAGGCTTGGGGGGCTAGAAGTGGCTACGACAGGGTGCCAGCCGCAGGGCCCTGCACCACGATATCGCGGTCCGCTATCTCAGGCCGGCATATCGTTCGCCTTGGCATCGCGGGCCCACACCCGGTGGCCACGCATCGCTTCACGAAAATCGGCAAAGCACTGGTCGACACGATCCGCCGAGAACACGCCCTCTTCCGGTACCTCGATACCGGCACCCTGCAGCACCTTGGCACCGTCACCGAGAGCGGCGATAGGCTTGAGGTGCTTGTAGGCCTCCTGCACGTAGTAGAGGCCCAGGCCAGAGCCCGCCAGCGTCTTGGCGCTATCTTCACCCGGTGCCACCACGACAGCGTCCAGGGTCACCGAGGGCAGCCCATTGAGCATGGCATCCGGGGTCAGGGTGCCTCCTTGCAGGGTCTTTACCGCAGCCATCGACGGCGCAATGACCAACCCTTGAGCGCCTTCAGCCTCCAGACGCTGCTGTAAGGCTTCTACCTGCTCGCCATCGACACCATCGGCGGCCAGAATCGCCACCTTGCGATAGCGGATGTCGGGCTGTTCACGATGCAGCAGGCTCAGCGAAGGCGAACTATCCAACGATATCGTGCCAAGCTCTTCCTTGGCGGCGGGGGGATGATCCGGTGGTGTCACACCGTGCACCTCGCCGACCCGACGAGCCAGCGTCATATCGATATTGGGCAGAATCTCCCGAATCACCCGTTCCCGGATCCACGGTCGCTCCACCTTGGAAAGCTCAAAGGCGTAGGCCGCAATAATGTGCTCTTGCTCAACCGGCGTCTGGCTATGCCAGAACAGGCGAGCCTGGGAGTAGTGATCGCCGAAGGACTCGCTGCGTCCCCTGATCTTGTGGGCGTCGATGCGCTCGTGATAGCTCTCGTACCCGCCGTGTTCATCTGCAGGGGGCGTTTCACGGGGCCAACCATCGTCGATCGAGTTGGGCTCGTAGGACACCTGCCCCTTGTTGATGGTCTGACGGTGCGGCGCGTCACGCTGATGATTATGGAAGGGGCACACCGCCTGGTTAATCGGAATCTCGTGGAAGTTGGGGCCGCCCAGGCGCAGCATCTGGGTATCCAGGTAGGAGAACAGACGTCCCTGCAGCAGCGGGTCGTTGCTGAAGTCGATCCCTGGCACCACGTTGCCGGGATTGAACGCCACCTGTTCGGTCTCGGCAAAATAGTTGTCTGGATTGCGATCCAGCACCATCTTGCCAATGGGAGTCACCGGCACCACTTCCTCGGGAATCAGTTTGGTCGGATCAAGAATGTCGAAGTCGAAGGCATGCTCATCCTCTTCCTCGACGACCTGTATGCCCAGCTCCCACTCCAGCACATCGCCGTTCTCGATGTCGCCCCACATCTCGCGGCGATTGAAATCCGGGTCACGCCCCCAGAGCTTCTGCGCCTCGTCCCAGATCAACGAATGGGTACCGGCCAGCGGCTTCCAGTGGAACTTGACGAAGCGGGCCTTGCCACTCCGATCAATGAGCCGGAACGTATGAACGCCAAAGCCTTCCATATACCGATAGTGTCTAGGAAACGCCCGGTCTGACATGGTCCACAGCACCATGTGGGCGCTTTCAGGCATCAGTGAGACAAAGTCCCAGAAAGTGTCATGGGCGGACTGGCCCTGGGGAATCTCGTTGTGAGGCTCAGGCTTTACCGCATGCACCAGATCGGGAAACTTCATCGCGTCCTGAATAAAGAACACCGGCATGTTATTGCCCACCAGATCCCAGTTGCCCTCGTCGGTGTAGAACTTGGTGGCAAAACCGCGTACATCACGCACGGTGTCGTTGGAGCCCCGCGCCCCCTGCACGGTAGAAAAGCGCACGAACACCGGGGTCTTCTTGCCGGGATCCTTGAATAGCCCCGCCTTGGAATAGCGGGCTGCCGCCTCATAGGGCTGAAAGTAGCCGTGTGCCGCGGCGCCGCGAGCGTGGACGATACGCTCGGGGATGCGCTCGTGATCAAAGTGGTTCATCTTCTCGCGAAAGATGAAGTCTTCCATCAGGGTCGGCCCACGCTCGCCGGCCTTCAGCGAATTGTGGTTGTCCGCGATCCTTGTGCCCTGGTTGGTCCGTAGATCGTGGCCAGTGGCATCACTGCGGTAGGTCTCAAGGTTCTCTGACTTGCTGTTGGCAGTGGTACCACGCTCGGTGTCGTGAGCCTGGTCGCGATTCGAGGTGGTATGAGGGTTCTTCGCCATGACAAACACTCCATTGTTTGCTCGGGAAATATGCCGGCCGTCGCCGCTCATGCGACAACGTCTCGGCCGCTTGGCTGGGGTATCCCACCCCACAGCCAAGTCCGTTCCCTTATAGGCAAGCAGCGCGCATCGCTCAACAGATGGAAAAGCAACCTGCCGATCCGAGAGAGCACTCAGGGCAATAAATCCATAAAATTCATGAAGATAAAACCAATACAAAACATTAACATAAATTAGACAATTACAAACCCATACTGAGAAAACACCGCGTTACATTCCGTGGCGCGAGCCCCCTGCCCCCTACCAAGGTCTAGTCCTGAGGGTGTCATTGTCGCTTGCTATAAATGTCAGACATTAAATACACTAACATCCAACATTTCGGAGGCTCAGATGGCCGCACTCTCGTCATTATCGCCATCGCCAGAGACAGGCGGCGCGTCAGCCCTGGCCGAGGTCCTCGCCCAAGCGATCCTCTCGGGGCGCTGGCAACCGGGCGATGACTTCCCTCGCGAACTGGACCTTTGCCATCACTTCGATGCCAGCCGCAATCGCGTTCGCAACGCCCTCGCCGAGCTCGTCTCGGCAGGTCTGATCGAGCGGGTGGCCGGACGCGGAACGCTGGTCCGTGATGTCATCGACTGGCACCTGCTGGACCCACAGATGAGCCGTTGGATGGCAAGCCTGGAGGCTCCCCATCCTGAACTGATCGCTGCGGTATTTTCCTTTCGCCTGGCGGCAGAGCCGTACATCAGCGAACTGGCCGCCCTGCATGCCACGGGTGAGGACCTCGCACGTATCGAGCGGGCCTTCGAGGGCATGCTGAGCACCGCCGACCTGCCCCACCTGCGGCTCACCCATGCCGAGTACGACGTGGCATTCCATGATGCCATCTACCGTGCCAGCCATAACCTGGTCTGGCGCCAGCTAGGGTTGCTGTTGCGCCCATGCATTGTGGCGTTGATACAGCGCTCCCAGGATCAGGCAACGGGCCAGGCCGAAGGGCTCAGCGACAGCCTGGAGCGGCACCGCCAACTGCTGGAAGCGATTCGCCTGAGGCAACCGGCACAGGCCCGCCAAGCCACTGAAAGCCTGCTCGAGCGCACCGCCCGCGACCTGGGTTCGCTGGCACCTGGCCAGGGTGTGATGGCGCCGTCAACTCGACCCAGCCTGTAAGCCACAGGGGCGAGCGTCACCGCCACTGCTGTGCATCGTTTACATTCCACGCGGCTGAACCGGCCGCCGACATGAGGTTTCCACCATGAAGATCACCAAACTCAAGACCTGGCAGGTGCCGCCGCGCTGGTGCTTTCTCAAGATCGAGACCGACGAAGGCGTCTACGGCTGGGGCGAACCCGTCATCGAGGGTCGAGCGGCCACCGTCGAAGCGGCCGTGCACGAGCTGTCGGACTACTTGATCGGCCAGGACCCGCGCAACATCGAGCACTTGTGGCACGTCATGTATCGCGCTGGCTTCTATCGTGGCGGCCCCATTCTGATGTCGGCCATTGCCGGTATCGATCAGGCGCTGTGGGACCTCAAGGGCCGCGAACTCGGCGTGCCGGTGCATCAGCTGCTCGGGGGCAAGGTACGGGATCGCATGCGCATGTATGCCTGGACCGGTGGTGACCGCCCGTCCGACGTGGGGGCAGGCGCCAAGGCGCTGACCGATCAGGGCTTTACCGCCTTCAAGATGAATGGCACCCCGGAGATGCAGATCGTCGACAGCCATCGCAAGATCGATGACGCGGTCGCACGGGTGGCAGAGGCCCGTGACGCCGTGGGTCCGGATGTCGGCATCGCGGTGGATTTTCACGGTCGCGTCCATCGCCCCATGGCCAAGACCTTGATGCGCGAGCTCGAGCCCTATCACCTGATGTTCATCGAGGAGCCGGTTGCGCCGGAGCATCTGCCCGTCCTCAAGACCATCGCCCAGGACCTGGCGACCCCCATCGCCACCGGTGAGCGCCTGCACACCCGCTTTGCCTTCCGTGATCTGCTGGCCGACAACATGGTGGATATCGTGCAACCGGACCTGTCGCACTGCGGTGGCATCAGCGAAGGTCTCAAGATCGCCACCCTGGCCTCGGCCTATGACGTGGCACTCGCCCCCCACTGCCCGCTGGGTCCGCTGACGCTGGCCGCCTCGCTGCAGCTGGATGCGGTGTGTCACAACGCCTTCATTCAAGAACAGAGCATGGGTATCCACTACAACAAGGATAACGACGTGCTCGACTACCTGGTGGACAAGTCAGCCCTGTCCATCGAAGACGGCTACTGCGCGATTCCCGACGGGCCAGGTCTGGGCGTCGAGATCAACGAGGAGTTTGTCGAGGAACGTGCCAAGGTCGGTCACCGCTGGCGCAATCCGGTATGGCAGCATGAGGATGGCTCCGTCGCCGAGTGGTAAGCCCCACCTGTCGACAGGGTATTTCTAGAGCCATTGATGGCCGCCCGAGCGAGCCGCACACTTGCCGCCGCTCGGGCAGGCTCCCACACTGAGGAAACACTCATAGCTCGGCCACCCCTGAGAGACAACCGATGACGTCTTCTTCCTCCCATTGCCTGGGCGCGGCCCGGGTGATCTTCGACGGTCCTTGCGAGTTGGGCGAAGGCCCAAGCTGGGACGCCCTGCGTGGCGAGTATCGCTGGCTGGATATCCTAGGCAAGCGCTTGCACCGCTATCGACTCGACGATGGCTCCCACGACAGCCAAGCGCTGGACGAGTTAACCTCGTTCGCTGCTCCCCTGACCAGCGGCGATGATCTGCTGGTCACCGAGTCAGGCCTCAAGGAACGCGACCATGCCCATGGCCAGATATCGCCCTGGCGGGAGGTAGAAGCCGACAATCCTGTCACTCGCAGCAATGATGCTCGCATCGACCGCCACGGGGGCCTGTGGTTCTCCACCATGGGCAAGGCTGCAGAGCCGGGGGCTGGCAGTCTGTATCGCCTCTATCGCGGCCAGATCACCTGCCTCAAGCGCGGCATGAGCATCCCCAATGCCCTGTGCTTTTCGCCCGACGGGCGACTCGGCTACTTTACCGATACCGTCACTGGCGTGGTCATGCGCTGGTCGCTGGACGCCCAGGGCTTCCCTCTGCGCGCCGACGGCAACAGCTTCCTTCAGGAAGGCGAGCCAGCAGCACCGGAAGCATTGATCGCCCCCGAGCCTTGGGCGGACTTTTCTGGGGATGTCGGCAATCCCGACGGCGCGGTTATCGATGCAGAAGGCTACATGTGGCTCGCGCTGTGGGGCTCGGGACGGGTCGCCCGCCTCTCCCCGACGGGAGAAGAGGTCTGCCATATCAGCGTCAACGCCGAACAACCTTCCTGCCCCGCCTTTGGCGGTCACCACCTGACCCAGCTGTTGATCACCACTGCCACAGAGGGGCAGTCCCCGGCCGCTGGCGAACAGGCGCCTTCACGCCGGGATGGCGCCATTTTCCTGTTCGATCTGGCCGAGGCGCTACCGGGAGTGAGGGGGCTATCGGAGCCTCCCATCGCGCTTCGCTAGGGCTTGTACGAAAAGTGCCTGCGCTTGGTGATACGGTGTTAAAAATCGGCTGGTACGCCAGCCCGGTCAAAATACTCATTTACACCTCGTAAACTGCGCTTTCTCACCAATTTTTGCCTTGTCTAACCTTCGCTCGTCGACTTTTCGGACAAAGCCTAGACAAGCCTGCCATCACTAACGGCGCTGCTGGCAGCGCCTTGCCACTGTCCGGCTGACGTTTCTACCGACGCTGACGGACGCACACCTCCAGGAGTCCTGATCTCATGGCGATAGAAGACAAGCGCGTCATCATTATCACCGGTGGCGCTCGCGGCATTGGTGCAGACATTGCCAGACGCCTGGCCAGTGATGGCCACCAGGTGGTCATCAATTACGCCAACAGCCGCGAGAGCGCTGAAAGTCTGGTGGAGGAGATCGAGGCCCAGGGTGGCGTCGCCCTGGCCGTCGCCGCCGACGTCACACGTCCGGCAGATGTCACCCAGCTGTTCGAGGCCGCCAGTCAGCGCCTCGGTCGAGTCGACGGCCTGGTCAACAATGCCGGAACCCTCAGCATGGTGCCGCTGGCCGAGTCCAGTGACAGCGACTACGACCATCACTTCGACACCAATGTCAGAGGGACCTTCAATACCTTGCGGGAGGCTGCATCGCGCCTTGAAGACGGTGGCCGCATCGTCAACCTGTCGAGCAGCGCCCTGGCCTTGAACCTGCCTGGCTATGGCCTTTACAACGCCACCAAGGCCGCGGTGGAGTCACTGACCAAGGTCTTCGCCGGGGAGCTTCGCGGTCGACGCATCACCGTCAACGCGGTCGCCCCGGGCCCGGTGGATACGGCTCTGTTTCGGCGCGGCAAAAGTGCCGAGCAGATCGAAAGCTTTGCCAAGAAACCGCCCCTGGAGCGCCTGGGTGAGCCGAAGGATATCGCGGCGATCGTCTCTTTTCTGATGCGCGCAGAGTCCGAGTGGATCAATGCCCAGGTCATTCGCGCCAACGGTGGCTTTGCCTGACCCCATACCGTCAATGCCCGCTGCATCCCGCGGGCATTGAGCAGGCCATCGGCTAAAGCGATTCATTCCGTTCAGCGGTGATGGTCGTTGGCCGCATCGCGCAGACTGACGTCGCCTTTTTCTTTCAACCATTCGGTCATGGCCTCGCTCCCCATGGGGCGAGCAATCAAGAAGCCCTGCAGAACGTGGCAGCCCTGCTCGGCCAGGTGGTCGGCCACCGCCTGGTCCTCGACGCCTTCAGCCACGACCTGCAGCCCGAGGTGGTGTGCCAGCTCGATGGTGGAGGAAACGATGACATCATCGTCGGAGCCCTTGATCAGCTGCATGATGAAGGACTTGTCGATCTTCAATTCCTGAACCGGCATGCGCTTGAGCTGGGCCAGCGATGAATAGCCGGTGCCGTAGTCATCGATGGCCAGCTCGACCCCCATGGAGCGCAGCGCCTGAAGCTTTCGAGCGCCCATTTCCGGCGATTGCATCAAGGCGCTTTCGGTCAGTTCGATACACAGCTGTTCGCCCTGCAGGCCATAGCGATCCAGGGCGCTTTCCACTCGCTTGATCAGGCCAGGCTGCTGCAGATCCATCGCCGAGACATTGATGCCAAGACGAATCTTGAGCTTCATGTCACGCCAGCTGGCCAACTGGGCGCAGGCCGAGTCGATGACCCAGTGGGTCAGCTGGTGAATCTGCCCGGAGCGTTCCGCCAGCTCGATGAATTCATCCGGAGGAATCCAGCCCAGCTGCGGGTGATCCCAGCGCAACAGCGCCTCCAGCCCGATCACTCGTCCGGTCAGCGCCGACACCTGCGGCTGATACCTGAGGGAGAAGTCGCCCCGGTAGGCGGCGTGCTGCAAGTCTCGCACCAGGGCCAGGTGGCGAAGATGGCTCTCATCCTGTCCGCGCTGGTAGCACTGATGGGCCTGACGCAGCTGGCGTGCACGATCCAGCGCGATCTCGGCTCGCCGCAGCAACAGATTGGCCTCATCGCCGTGCTCCGGGAAGCGTGCTTCGCCCATGGCCACCTTCAACGACACGGGAGAGTCGTCGAGCCGCAGCTCACGGGTCAGCCCGCTCAGGGTATCCTCGAGCCACGGCGGTTCAAGGCGGGCCACCGTGAGCAACAGCAGAAACTCATCCCCGCTCAAGCGATAGGCCCCCACCTTGGGGGCCGGCAGGTCGGCAAGCCGCTGGGCCAGGGTACTCAGTACCCGGTCACCAAAGTCGTGACCGAAGGTATCGTTGATCCGACGCATGTGGTTGATGGTCAGGCGTAACAGGGTAAAGGGGCGCCCGGTCTCGATGGCGGCTTCGATATCCTCGTTGGCACATTGGCGATTACCCAGTCCCGTCAACTGATCCTGCCGTGCGCGGGTGCGCATGTCCTCTTCCCGTCGTGACAGATCCCCTTGCATCTTCAACAGGGTGGAGGACAGCAAGCCAAACTCGCCTTGCCTGGGCATACGCTTGAGGTCCAGCGGTTCTCCTCGACCGACGCTTTTCGCCGCGCCCGCCAGACGCAGCAGCGGCAGGCTGACGCCACGGGCGATCAGCACCACCGCCACCAGCATAAGGCCCAGGCTTACCGCAAAGATGGTCGCCAGACTGACCTTCACGTCCTGGTAGTTCGCCAGCAGTGTCTCGAGAGAGCGCTCCACCACAATATCAATGCGCCCTTGTTCGCCCTGATAAAGGGGGAGACGGCGACTGAGCCCCTGGTGATCCTGCCCCGGAGCAACATCGTTCGGTGACACCGAGACATCAAAGTGGGCCTGACTGCCAATCAACCCGGACAGCGCCGACGCCATCGACTCATCCAGACGGAATCCCAGCGCCACCCGAGCAGCGCCCGCCCCCGGCGGTAGCGGATGCTGCACCAGCTGGTAGCCCAGCCCATTGAGAATACTGGGGGAAACGACGCCCGCATCGTCCGCCGTGAGCGGCATCCGCCCGCTGTCGACAAAGACACCCGACCCTGCCGCAGGCTGGCTGGAAGCCATTACATGTCCCGCCTCATCCAGCAACAGCAGGGTATCTGCGCCCATCCGGGCGGCCTGCTGCCGCAAGGTGCCAGCGGCGGCCAGGCGCGATGACGTGTCGACCAGGACATCATCGACGGCCGCAAGAAAGCGCGGGTCATCGACCAGCAGGTCCACATTGCGCAGCAACTGCTGCCCCCACCCCTCGAGCAGAGCCACCGCCACCCCCGAGGCGACATCCAGCTCACGCTTGCCCTGCTCCAGCGCCGCGGAGCGAACCGCACTCAGCACCGCCCAGGAAGCCACCAGCTGGATACCGAGTGTCAGCAACAGCATCACCAGCAGCAGCCTTGCACGAAAGGACATGCAGGTTCCCCTATTCTCAACCTTGCGTCTTCCCTAAGTCAGCCAGGGTCGTGATCCATGGCCGCCCACCTGCACGGTTCATTATCGCCAACACCAGCCGAAGATGCCCGTCATGATTTGCTCAGCGCATGGGTCTAGCCTGTCACAGCTATCCGCTGACGCCATATCAGCCACAATGACCAGCTGCTGTAAGTCGAAGTCCCCCTGTCTCAGCCGCCATACCTGGCAATCTCTGGCAGTCCCCGGCAGCCCCCAGGCGAAGGCGGCAAAGCCCGTGCCGTCCAAGCGCCGGCGAGAGGCACGTCAATCGATCGTCTTCCGCCCAGGCTCTGGTATGCTGGCGCAACACCCTTCAAGCGAGGACACGATGGCCGGAACTTCCTCCCGCAGACGTCCCTATCAACTGGCAGAAACCATCAAGGGCTGGATCGTCGAGCGCGAGCTGTCTCCCGGCGACCGTCTCCCGGGCGAAGCAGAGTTGATGGCGTTGCTGGGCGCCTCCAAGGGCACGATCAGAGAAAGCATCAGGGTGCTGGAAGCCCAGGGGCTGGTGGAAACCCGTACTGGCCCTGGCGGTGGGGTGTTTATCCGTCAGATGAGCGAGGCCAGAGCCATCTCGCTGCTCAGCCACTACCTCTACTTCAAGGACATCTCGGTCCGGGACATCTACCAGATTCGGCTCGCCCTCGAGCCGGAAATGGTGGCGTCGCTGGCGGGCAACGTCGGCGCCAGCGACATCGCTCGCCTGCGCGAGTCCCTTCACAGCTATGCCACCCCCGCCGGAGACATGCACGCAGAGCGCCAGCAGCATATCGACTCGCTCGACTTTCATCAGGAGCTGGCGCAGCTGTCCGGCGGTAATCCACTGCTGGCGTTCATCATCCGCTTTACCGCTCAGGTGCTGTCAGACCTCACGGTGTACCGCCGACTCTATGAGCCAGGGGACCACCCTATAGGGCCTGCCGGATGCCAGTACCACGCCGAGATTCTGGATGCCATCGAAGCGGGTGATGCAACGCGTGCTCACACCCTTATGCGCGACCATCTGCTGGAGGCCCAAGGCATCATGCAAGGCAACGAAGCCCAGGTCACCAGGGGCTTCCTCAGTGAGTGAGGCCTTGGGAACCATTGCATAAAGGCCTGCACGGACGCGTCACAGCCATCAGCGCGAGACATCCGCCGACAGCCTGTCGAGGAAGCGCATCAGCACTTGCGTCGCGGCCCCAGCATCGGCTGCCGTGATAGCCTCGTCCGGGTGGTGGCTGAGACCACCGGTGCAACGGACGAACAGCATGCCGATATCGGTCAGCTCGCACATCGCCAAGCCATCGTGGCCAGCGCCGCTGAACAGGGTGTCTGCTGGCTCTTCACAGTCACGGCACGCGTTATGCAGCGACTGCATCAACCCATCGGCACACGCCACGGCCTCGGCCTGATAGGTTTGCTCGATCTCGAGGGCCAGCTGGCGGTTACTGGCCAACCGTCGACAGGCCGCCACAATGGCCTCACGCCCCTGCTCTCGAACCTCCAGCCGGGGCGAGCGTAGCTCCAGGGTGAAGGTCACCTCTGCCGGAATGACGTTGACCGCATTGGGGCGCACCTCAAGCTTGCCCACCACGCCGACAAAGTCCTCGGTGGCGTTGAGGATACGATCAACCTCCGCGATCATCTCGGCCGCACCCACCAGCGCATCACGCCGTCCTGGCATCGGCGTCGTCCCGGCATGTCCGGCCTTGCCTCCCACCGTGACCCGATGTCGCTCGATCCCGGTCAAGGCGGTCACTATGCCAAGGGCGTGGTCTCTCTGCTCCAGCACCGGACCTTGCTCAATATGCACTTCAACGAAACCGAGCACGGTCTCCGGGTCCCTGGCCAGAGACGCTATCTGTTCCGGATCGCCACCAAACGCCTTCAGCGCCTCGCCAAGACTCACCCCATTGGCGTCGCGCGCCTCAAGGCTGATTGGGTCAAAGCGGCCGGCCAGAGCGCGGCTACCAATCAACGTCGACTGAAAGCGGGTCCCCTCCTCATCGCCGAAGGCCACCACCTCGACCCCGTAATCCAGCTCGATCCCTTGCTGCTTCAGAGTTTCCAGCGCCAGCAGCGGCAGCGCGACGCCCAGCATTCCATCGTACTTGCCGCCCTCTACCACCGTGTCCTGATGCGACCCCATAATCAGGGTTCGCGCTCCGGCCCTGGCCTTGTCGCAACGGCCGACCAGGTTGCCTGAGGCGTCAAGCTGAGGCGTCAGACCGGCGCGGCGCATCCACTCGGCGATGATCTCGAGTACCTGACGATGCTCCTCGGAACAGAATAGGCGCGTCACTCCAGGGCCAGGTTCGGAGCATTCCGCCGCGGCATCCAGTCGCTCCAGTAGCTGCTGGCCAAGGGCCAACGGTTCACAATCGGGGTGCATGACATCTCCTGTGAGGCGTCTTGTGGGTAGTCACTTGCAGATAAGAAGAAAGAGGAAGCCAGGCTGAGGCATCAGCGCCGGGGCATCGCCGCCAGAAAGTCGGCAAACGTCGACTCACGTACACGACGTATCAGGCCGCGCAGCTCACCGACCAGGTCCCCTTCGCACCAGTCGATGCGCAGGTCGATAGGGGCCTGGTCAAAGGATTCGACGCGCAGTGCCGCCGAGCGCGTGCCGCGGACATCACCGCCACACCCCAAGGCCGCTTCCAGCGCATCCACCAGGCTTTCGGGCAGGCAACGCTCGTAGTCCGCGCGATACACCGGCATCGCGCCAGCGGCAATCACCGCCTCGGCGTTGCGGCAGCTGGACGACAGCAAGGTGTCGCACAGCGCATTGACGACACGCCGATCCGCCAGCAGGTTGCCTGCCGCGGCTACACCAGGGTAGTGGCACGATGCGACCACGGCTCCGTTGTCGGCACCGTTGTGAAGCGCCGACGTTCCATAGCGATCCATCACCAGACACTGACGCAAGGTCGCTTGCGGGTCCTGAACGACTTGATCGTCGAGGGCTTGCTGAGCGCGAACATCATCGGCGAGCGCCTGGCGAATACCCTCCGGATACCAGGGATGGGTCACACGACCTTGCGTCGCGCAGGCGCCGATACCCCGCCAGGCATGATGGACGTAACCCCCTACCGCCACGCCTCCGGTGGCGGTCAGGGCCGCCACCGTGCCAGTGTCTGGGTTGACGTGCAGTAACGATAGCGTCATGGGATGGCTCAGTAGCCAACCATGTGGCCAAGCACCAGACCGCCCCAGGACAGCACGTAGACCAGCGCCATGAACGGAAGAATCGCCTTCAGCCACTGCTCGTAGGAAACGCGGCCCAGGGCCAGCATCGCCAGGGTGCCACCGGACGTCGGGACGATCAGGTTCGTCAGACCATCACCGACCTGGAAGGCGGTAATCATCAACTGACGACTCATGCCGACCAGGTCTGCCACCGGGATCAGAATCGGCATGGTGACCAGGGCCTGACCCGAGCCAGAGGGCACGAACAGATTGATTGCCCCCTGCACCACGCTGGCCATGATCGCCGACAGCGCAGCGGGAATATTCTGGATCAGTCCGCTAAGACCATAGACGATGGTGTCAATGATCTGGGCATCCTTGAGGATCACCTGAATGGATGCTGCCAGGCCGATGACCAGGGCTCCTGCGGTGACTCCCGATGCACCCTCCATCATCTGCTTGACGATCTCATTGGCCGACAGCCCATTGACGATGCCGATCACAATCGCAATCAGCAGGAACATGCCGGCGATCTCGTTGATGTACCAGCCCTGGGTGAATACACCGACCAGCATGGCCGCCAGGCCGCCGACAAACACCACCAGCGTCCACTTGTCGCGACCACTCAGGCGATACTCATCCAGGGACTTGCTCATGGCCTTGGCGTCGTTGGGTTCACGAAACTCCATCCGCGTCACAAAGCGGCAGATGTACCAGGACAACAAGGCCAGTGACGTGACCACCAGCAAGGCCCGCAGCCAGGCACCGGAGAAGGTCGGCAGCTCGGCGATGCCCTGGGCAACACCGACGGTGTAGGGATTGATCGGAGACAGGGCAAAGCCGACCCCGATGCCGCCCACCGCCATGGTGGTGCCTACCAGGCTTGAACAGCCCACGGCGCTGGCGATGAGCACCGCGATGGGCACCAGCGCAATGTTGTTTTCAAAGCCGACGGCCACCCCAAAGAAGCCATAGATAAAGGTCCCGGCGGTAATAATGACATTACGACGCTCGATACCGACGCGATTGACCGCTACACCGATAGCGTTCTCGAGTGCGCCAGTGCGCTGGAGGATATGAAACAGCCCTCCCGCGATAAAGACGATGAACAGATATAGCGAGGCCGCGTTAAGGCCTTTGGGAATCGCGACAAAGATATCGAATGGCGAAATCGCGGCCACGTCAGTGAGATAGTGAAATGAGTCGGGCACGACCCGGGTACGCCCATCCTGCATCACTCGCTCGAATTCACCGGCGGGAATGATATAGGTCAGCGCGAAGGTCGCCAGCAGAATCAAGAAGATCAGCACCATCGGGTCAGGCACTGTTCTGTACCATTTCTTGCGCTCGGCAAGCGCTTGATCACGAACACTCATCAGGTTGTCCTTGTTATGTGGGACAGAAGGGGTAGCGGCCGCAGTGGAGGCTGCAGACCAGGAGCAAAAGCAGACAGGCCGCGGGGCTGCGGCCTGGCAATGCCCCACAGTATTTATCATGATAAATAGAGGGTCAAGATCATCGCCCGGGTGCAATGTCACGGCGAAGTGCGAGGAACGGACGTCCAAGCTTCAGACCATCATCCTAGGGGGTGGCGTAACGTCGCAGCATAGCCTTTGCCAAACTACTCTGATTGAGGCGCATAACGCCTACAAAAACTGCTCTAACTAGCAAATACACAAAGAAAAAACGCAGAACGCGCCTGACACCCTTGCACAACTCTCCGTCAAGCACCTAACAATTACGCAGGGGTGATCCGAATCATCCTTATGAACCAGCACGATTTACGCGGATCGTACTAGAACTTGCGCCATCGACTATCTGGTCACAGTGCGAAACTCGGTAGGATTCACATCAGCACATGGCAGCAAGTCTCATACGTTCGTTCCGCCCTTGCGCATTGTCGGCGCACAGGCACTAAAGACAGGAAACTCGCCCAGGACATTCGTACAGGAACCTCAGGACGATCCGCCGATGCAACGACCTACTGCTTCCACTCTTCAAGATGATGTGGCGTCTTGTACCAACGTGCCCCGCCACCCCTTGGACCCACGTCCGGGCCTGCCCGGCTACTGGTTCGACAGCATCAGCGGACGCGAAAGTCGGGCTGACTTCTGCCTCAACGCCATCCTGGCCCTCTCTTGCTACTACGCAGGTCTATGGGCCTTGATCATCACCGCGCCCGACCTCCACGACAGCGTCTCTCCGGAGGGACTGCTGGTGGGGGCAGGCTGGCTAGTGGTCAGCGTTTATCCCCTGGTGCTGCACGGCGTTCGCCGCCTGCATGATGTGGGCCAACGCGGCCACTGCAGCGTCATGCTGCTGTTTCCCGGAGCCAATCTCCTGCTGACGGTGGTCCTGGTCATGCAGCCCGGCGAAACGACCATCAATGAGCATGGTGAGCGCGAGCGGGGGCATCAAGGGGTGATGGCGGTCAAGTCACTGCTTACCGTAGGCATCTGGGTCAGCTGCTTTTTCCTGTTCTGACGGCGGTACCATCGCCGGCCACGCGCCGCTCAGCCAATCCTGAGCCCATGCTGCCGGAGCTTGCGCACCACGCTCGGCTGGCTGATCTCCAGGCGCTCGGCAATGGCGTAAGTGCTGGACAGCGTTCGGCAGCAGTCCGCCAGAATCTCTCGCTCGACCCGGGCAAGCGTCTCTTTCAGACCCTCCCCGTCGCCCCTGCCTGGCGACGCCCAGATCTCCTCCGCCGTATTCCTCGAACCCGTCACGCTCCTACTGTCGTCGGAGGCACGCCCGATCTCCTCCGTGGCCGCGCCAGCAGCAACCGCGGAGGGGGAGAATGGCGGGGACGTCACCTGGCCCGATGCTTCCGGCGCGGCCGCCGCGGGCACCTGCCTGCCGGGCAGCACTTCGCGTGCTTGAATCACATCGTCACTGGCGAGCCAAGCCCGCTCCATGACGTTCTCCAGTTCGCGCACATTGCCGGGCCACTCCCACCCCATCAGGGCCTGCCAGACGTCCCGTGCCAGCATCTTGTCTCGCCCGTAGCGCCGGTTGAGCCGCGCAAGCTGACGTTCGACAAGGCCCGGAATATCCTCTCGCCGCTCGCGCAGGGGCGGCAGGGTGACGGGAATGACGTTCAGCCGATAGTAGAGATCCAGTCGAAACAGTCCCTCCTCGACCCGCGCCGAGAGATCCTGATTGGTGGCGACGACCAGACGAAAATCGACGCGCCGGGGCGCTCGGTCCCCTAGTCGCGTGATGCTGCCGTCCTGGATGGTCTTGAGCAGCTTGGTCTGCACCGACAGCGGCAGCTCACCAATCTCGTCGAGAAACAGCGTGCCGCCCTCAGCCTGCTCGATCAGCCCCTTGCGGCCACCGGGGGCCGCTCCGGAAAAGGCGCCCTGGCAGTAGCCAAACATCTCGGACTCGAACAGGCTTTCCGGGATGGCGGCGCAGTTGACGTCGATGAATGGCCCTTCCTTGCGTGAACTCCAGCGATGAAGCTGGCGAGCGAACGCCGTCTTGCCGACTCCTGACTCTCCCAGCATCAGCACGGTGGCATCGGTAGGGGCCACACGCTTGAGCAAGAGCGCCACCTCGCCCATGAGCTGGCTCTTGACCTCGAGATGCCCAAGCTCCTGTTCCTGCAAGCCACCCTGGAGGCCACTCTCCGACTCGATCGCGTGACCGCGTCTCAGGTGCTCGCTGAAGCGTCGCTGCAGCAGCGCGTACTCCTGCTGCAACAGCTGCAGGTCGGTCAAGTCCATGGAGCGACTCACCACGGCGATAAGGCGCTCGCCTTGAAACACCGGATGTGCCTGGGCAATCACCCGCCGCCCGGTACCCGTGTGCTGCACCAGTTGGGTGGGTTTGCCCGTGCGAATGACTTCAAGACTGACCGACGGCGTCAACACGCCCTCCGCTTCGAGCCGCTGCACGCTGGTGGCACAGAGCTCTTCACAGGACATGCCGTAGACCGCCGCCGCTCCGGGACTGACGTCCCGGATATGGCCATCGGGCGCGACGATAAAGAAGTGATCGTGCGCCGTGTCGATAATCGTCTTCAGTATCAGCGCATCGTCAGTCATCGGCGATCCATAAACGCATCATTGATGCAAAAGTGTATCACGGCTAGCCCCGCCATTGATTCAATAGTGAATCAACGAGCCCCGGATATCGCTCCGTGTACGGCAACTTCGTGCACATTTTTTGCGCCTTTAGTATAACAATCGCAGAACTGGCACACCTCCTGCTTAAACAAACCTATGCATGCCTGGCCAGTCGTCTGGCCAAGGTGACCTCATCAGCGATGTCAGGAGTTCCAGTGAGCGACTTCAACCAACCCCTCGGCGGCAACGAAATGCCTCGCTTCGGCGGTCCAGCCACCATGATGCGCCTGCCTACTCAGGATAGCGCCCAGGGGCTCGATGCCGCCTTCATCGGCATTCCCATGGACATCGGTACGTCCAACCGTCCCGGCACTCGCCTGGGGCCGCGCCAGATTCGCGACGAGTCGCGCATGCTGCGTCCCTACAACATGGCAACGGGGGCCGCGCCCTTCGACAGCCTGCAGGTGGCAGATATCGGCGACGTGCCGATCAACACCTTCAACCTGCCGAAGAACCTGGACATCATCTCCGGTTTCTATGACCAGGTACTGGCCCATGACTGTGTGCCGCTCACCCTGGGCGGCGATCACACGCTGACCTGGCCGATCCTGCGCGCCATCGCCAAGAAGCACGGCCCCGTTGGCCTGATCCACATCGATGCCCACGCTGACGTCAACGAGCACATGTTCGGTGAAGAAGTCGCTCACGGCTGTCCGTTCCGCCGGGCTCAGGAAGAAGGCCTGCTGGACGCCAACCGTGTGGTGCAGATCGGCCTGCGTGGCACCGGCTATGCCGCTGAAGACTTCGACTGGTGCCGCCAGCAAGGCTTCCGCGTGGTGCAGGCCGAGCAGTGCTGGCACAAGTCGCTGGAGCCCCTGATGGCTGAGGTTCGCGAGCAGATGGGCGATGGCCCGGTCTACATCTCGTTCGACATCGACGGCCTTGACCCCTCCGTCGCACCGGGCACCGGCACCGTCGAAATGGGCGGTCTGACCTCGGCCCAGGGCCTGGAAATCGTGCGCGGCGCCAAAGGACTCAACATTGTGGGTGGTGATCTGGTGGAAGTCTCCCCGCCCTACGACCCCAGCGGCAACACCGCGCTGATGGGGGCCACCCTGCTGTATGAAATGCTGTGCGTGCTGCCCGGCGTCAAGCGCCGTGACTGACCGTTGACAGGGCCAGGGAGAGGCCCTGGTTCGTCCCTATGAGGCGCTCCTTAAGGAGCGCCGAACACTACAACATCAAAGAGTGACCCTCCCATGTCTTCCCATCTGCACTCTGCCGACAAGATCACCACCCAAGGGGGCAAGCTAAGCACCCACGGTCTGCTCAAGTTCCTGATCCCGTCTGTGATCGGCATCCTGCTGTTCCTGGTACCTTTCTCCGTAGGCGACACCATCAATATCGGCATGGGCTTGGCCGCCGACTGGCTCAAGGCCACGCTTGGCGATGCGCTGCCGGCCATTGCCACGGTGGTACTCACGCTATCGCTGGTGCTGACGCTGCTGGTCAAGCTGACCAAGCCCGGCTGGGCTAGCCAAGGTGCCCTGAAAGAGCTGTTCGACATCGCGCCGCTGTGGGTCGTCATGCGCGCGCTGGGCGCCCTTTTTGCCTTGATGACCTACTTCCAGGTCGGGCCCGAGATGATCACCGCCTCCTTCACTGGCGGAGTGATGCTCAACGACCTTGCGCCGGTGCTGCTGACCTTCTTCTTCTTCGCCGCCATCCTGCTGCCTTTCCTGGTCGACTTCGGTTTCATGGAGTTCATTGGCTCCATGGTGCGCACCCCGTTCCGCAAGATCTTTGGCCTGCCCGGCCGCAGCGCCATCGATGCCACGGCGTCCTGGATGGGCTCCGGCACCGTAGGCGTGCTGATCACCACTCAGCAGTATGAGCAGGGCTACTACAACGCTCGCGAAGCCTCTGCCATCGCCACCAACTTCTCCATCGTCTCCATCGCCTTTGCGCTGCTGGTGACCAGCTTCATCGGCATCAATCACCTGTTCATTCCCTTCTACCTGACCGTGGTCGTGGCAGGTCTGGTGGCCGCAGTCATCATCCCTCGCCTGCCGCCGCTGTCGCGCAAGGCGAATACCTACTACGAGCCCGTGGGCTGCCAGATTCAGGAAGAGAACACCAGTAACCAGAGCCTCTTGCGCTACAGCCTGGGCATTGCCGTCGCCCGCGCCGAAACCGCTCCGGGACCGGCCAAGCTTGCCCGCCTGGCACTGTTCAACGTGGCCGATATCTTCTTCGGTCTGCTGCCGCTGGTCATCGCCATCGGCACCGTCGCGCTGGTGCTGGCGGAATTCACGCCGCTGTTTACCTGGCTGTCCATGCCGATGGTGCCGGTGCTGGAGTGGATGGGTCTGCCGGAAGCCGAGGCTGCGGCTCCCGCCACCCTGGTCGGCTTCGCCGACATGTTCCTGCCGGCGGTACTGGCCAGCGATATCGAAAGCGAGCTGACGCGTTTTGTCATCGCCTGTCTGTCGCTGACTCAGTTGATCTACATGTCGGAAATCGGCGCGCTGCTGCTCAAATCCAAGATCCCCCTCAAGCTGTGGGAGCTGGTCGTGATCTTCCTGCTGCGCACCGCCATCACGCTGCCGATCATCGTCGTCATGGCCCACTGGCTGGTGGGCTGACAGGGGAGAAAACCCGAGATGACTTCCAACGACTCACAGGCCGCCGGCAAGGCGGCCTTCACCCGCATCGATGAAAGCACTGCTGAGGACTGGGCGCTGATCGCCGCCCACGACGCTGACTACCTGGCGGGGCTTCCCGACACCATCCTGACGACCCTTGCCCGCCTGGGCGAGGGTCACCAGCCCTACCAGATCAGCCGGCTCGATCACTGTCTGCAGAGCGCAACCCGCGCTGAGCGAGCCGGTGCCGATGAAGAAATGATTGTCGCTGCCCTGCTGCATGATATCGGCGACGAACTGGCGCTGTTCGACCACGCCGCCTATGCGGCCTCGATCCTGCGCCCTTTCGTCAGCGAGAAGACCCACTGGATCATCCAGCACCACGATGTCTTCCAGGGCCACTACTACTGGGACAAGGTCGGTGGCGACAAGGACGCCAGGGAGCGCTTCCGCGGTCACCCCTGGTTCGCCGACTGCGAGGCGTTCTGCCGGGACTGGGATTGTCCTTCGTTCGACCCGGACTATGACACGCTGCCGCTATCGCACTTCGAGCCCATGGTTCGGCGGATCTTTGCCCGGGTGCCCTACTCGCTGGCCCCGGACCCCGCCCTCACTCCCCCCATGTCCCAAGGAAGCACCGTATGACCTGCGCTGAACTGCTGATTCGCCTGCTGCGCGATACCTACGACGTGGACACCGTCTTCGGTATCCCCGGCGTCCACACCATCGAACTCTATCGCGGTCTGGAAGGCGGCAACGACAGCGGCGTTCGCCACGTCACGCCGCGCCACGAGCAGGGTGCCGGCTTTATGGCGGATGGTTACGCACGCTCCACCGGCAAGCCCGGCGTGTGCTTCATCATCACCGGTCCCGGCATGACCAACATCGCGACCGCCATGGGACAGGCGCTGGCAGACTCGGTGCCGATGCTGGTGATTTCCAGCGTCAATCGCCGTGACACCCTGGGCCGCGGCCAGGGGCGCCTGCATGAGCTGCCTGGCCAGCGCGAACTGATCGCTGGCGTCTCGCGCTTCAGCCACACGGTGCTCGATCCCGACAGCCTTGAGGAAACCCTGGCGCGCGCCTTTGCGGTGTTCGACGGTGCTCGCCCGGGCCCCGTCCATATCGAAATTCCCATCGACCTGTTCAATGCGCCGGTCACTGCCCCTGGCAGCACCACTCGCACGATCATCAGCAAGGCAGCCCCGGCCAGCGATGCGCTGGACCAGGCCGAAGCCTGGTTAAGCGAGGCACGCCAGCCGCTGGTCCTGCTCGGTGGAGGCTGTGTCGATGCCCCCGAGGCGGCCCGTCAGCTGGTCGACGCGCTGGATGCCCCCACCGTCACTACCATCAATGCCAAGGGCCTGCTCGGTCGTGACCATCCCCTCGACCTCGGCGCCAATGCCTCGTTGCCCGCCGTGCGGCAACTGGCAAGAGACGCCGATGTGGTGCTGGCGATTGGCACAGAGCTGGGTGAGACGGACTACGATGTGGTGTTCGATGATGGCTTCGAGCTGGGTGGCCGCCTGATCCGCATCGATCTCGACCCGCAACAGCTCGCCCGCAATCAGCATGCTGACCTGGCCATCGTCGCCGATGCCAGCGAGAGTCTGAAAGCACTGGCGCGCCGCTTTGCCAGCCGCTCGCTCAAACGCGACGGCCACACGCGTACCCGTGCCGCCCTGGAAGCGCTGTCCCTCGCCTCGGATCCGGCCTTCCGCGCCTACGTGCCGCTGTTCGACACCCTGGGCGACAACCTTCCTGGCGCCATTCTGGTCGGGGACTCCTGCGCCACCACCTATGCGGCCAACCATCTGGTCAGCCAGGATGCGCCGCGCCGCTTCTTCAATGCCTCCACCGGCTACGGCACCCTCGGCTATGGCCTGCCCGCCGCCATGGGCGCTTGCCTCGGCCAGCCGTCGCTGCCCGTGGTGGCGCTCGTCGGCGACGGCGGCATCATGTTCACCCTGTCCGAGCTTGCTTGTGCCGTCGAAGAGCGCCTGCCGGTGATCGTGCTGCTGTGGCATAACCAGGGCTACGAAGAAATCCGCCGTTTCATGGATAACGCTGGCGTCACCCGCCTGGGCGTCGATATCCAGGCACCGGACTTCCAGACCCTGGCCGCTGGCTTCGGCTGCGCCGCCACCCGAGTCGGGAACCCCGCGGGGCTGGCGCGCGCTCTTGAGCATCGTCCCGAGGATGGGCCGATGTTGATCGAGATCGATGCAGCAGCCTGGAACGATGCATTGGGCGAACACTGATGTCCCGCGCCCCCGTCGACACGTCTGGGTCGACGGGGGCTATTGGCTCCCTGCCTGCCCCCCTGGCGGGCCACCCCCTAGACGCTGTTCGGGCAACTGGGCAATCACCCGTCGTCTGCCACCGACCAGCCCTTGCACGGGTCGCACTACCCGGTGGCTGCCAAGGTAGTCACCACCATAATCACAACCATAAAGGACTCTTCGATGAATGCGCTGAAGCGGCTGATTGGCCACGACACCCTGGACGAACACCAGCACAAGAGCATGGGGGCCACGGCCACCTTCGCCCTGTGGCTCGGTGCCAACGTGGTGGTGACGACGATCCTCACCGGCATGCTGCTGGTCCCCGACCTGCGTTTTCCGGTGGCCATGACCTGGGTCCTGATCGGCTCGCTGATCGGTGCCATACCGCTGCTGCTGGTGGGCCTGATGGGCCAACGGACAGGGCTTCCTTCCATGGCTCTGAGCCGTCGCGCCTACGGGCCTACCGGTTCAAAGATCATCAGCCTGGTGAACATGGCGGTACTGATCGCCTGGAGCTGGATCCAGGCGTTGCTGGCCGGCATGAGCCTGAACTACGCCATCGAGACCACCACCGGCTACTCCAACCTGCCGTTGATGACCGTACTGTGCGAGACCATCGTGGTGTTGATCGTGTTGCGCGGCCACCTGGGTATCGAGCGTATCGAGCGCTGGGCAGCGCTGGCCATGATGGTACTGGCCGCCGGCGTGGTGTATCAGCTCAACCGGCACTATGACGTCGGCGCGCTGTTCGAGATGCCCGTCGAATCCCGCAACGGTATTACCCTCGGCATTGCCTTCGATATCGTGGTGGCGACGGCGTTCTCCTGGATTTCGACCTCTGCCGACTACAACCGCAACTGCAAGAGCGGGCGGATTGCCGTACTTGGCACCTATGGTGGCTATGTCTGCGCGTCGATGATTGCCATGGGACTGGGCGCTGCCGTGTCAGGCCTGTCTGTGCTCGGCGGCATGGAGCAGACCTATGACCCCACTCGCCTGCTATCCGGCTTCGGCTTTGGTCTGCCTGCCGCGCTGGTGATCTTCTTCTCGGTGATGACCACCAACGTCATGGCGGTCTACAGCGCCACCCTGTCCTGCATGAACGTCTCTCCCGGCATGGCATTCTGGAAGCCGGCGCTGGTCATCGGCGTGGTCACCGTGTTCGGCGCCTTGATTCCCGGCATCCTCGATCAATTCCAGAACTTCCTGCTGCTGATCGGCGCCTTGTTCATTCCCGCCTTCTCGGTAATGATCGTCGACTACTACCTGGTCGGCCGTGAAGGCTACACTGCCGAGCTGCTGCGCTCGCCGCGCCAGCTCGGTCGGCCGACGGCGACCATCGCCATCTGCGCCTACCTGGCGGGTGCCCTGCTGGCGGCCTACTGGACCCTGGTCGCCCCGCTGTCGATCGGTGCCTCACTGCCGGTGTTCGTGATCACCGGTGGCCTTTACTGGCTGGGATGCGTGCTGTTCACCCGCCGACGTTTCGTTCTGCAAGGAGACTGACCCATGCGCCTGATGCTGGCCCAGACGGATCCTGTTACCGGCGATATCGCAGCCAACCTGAGTGCCCTGGAGGGCCTGTGCCGACAAGCCGAAGCCGCCGGTGCCAACCTCCTGGCATTACCGGAACTGGCACTCACCGGCTACAACGTATTTGACCGTCTCGATGAGCTGGCCGACGAGGGAGCGCTGGTCGATCGCGTGGCGTCGCTGGCACGTCAGTATCATCTGCATGTGCTGTTTGGCCTGGCATTGCGCCAGGCCGACGGCCGCCTCACCAATTCAGCGGTACTGCTCGATGACGAAGGCCACCAGCTTGCCTGCTACCACAAGCGCCAGCTGTGGGACCGCGAGCACCGGTACTTTGCTCCGGGTGACGAGCTCTGCGTCGTGGACACTCGCCTCGGCAAGCTGGGGCTGATGATCTGCTACGACAATGAGTTTCCGGAAATGGCGAGGGCCCTGGCCCAGGCCGGAGCAGAGGTCATTCTGTCACCGACCGCCAACATGGTCCCCAATGCAGATCGCCAGCAGCTGCAGATCAGGGCCAGAGCGATGGATAACCAGCGCTTTGTCGCCTGTATCAATCGCTCAGGCGTCGAGGACACGCTGCATTACTGTGGTAACAGCCTGGTGGCTGGCCCCGATGGGGAGGTGCTGGGCCGGCTCGGCAATGATGCCGCCGTGCTGATCGTCGACCTGGATCTCGAGCGTATCCATGAGAGTCGCGTTCACCAGGACTACCTCAAGGACCTTCGCCCGCTGCCGGGAGACCGCCAATGACGGGCTTTACCCTACCCCGGGGAAGCGCCGACCGCTGGTATCGTACTCAGCGCATGGGTGACGACATCACCCTGATCGATGAGCCCGCGATCAAACCGTTCTACCGTTGCAATATCTGGCACCTGCGAGGTCGCGAGCGTGACCTGGTCGTGGACTTCGGCCTTGGTGCCGTGCCGCTTCGCGAGAGGGTGGCATTGCTGGCCGAACGCGAGATTGTGGCGGTGGCGAGCCACACCCACTTCGACCATATCGGTGCGGCCCATGAGTTCGACTGCTGCCACGTGCACCGCGCCGAAGCCGATATCCTGGCGAGTCCCGACAACCGCCGCACCCTGGCCGATGCCTTCCTCGACGACGCCATGTTCGATGAGCTACCGCCGGCGCCCTACGCCCACAGTGGCTATCGCATTCCAACACCACCGCGTATCGAGGTGCTGGAGGACGGCGACATCCTCGACCTGGGCAACCGTCAACTCGAGGTGGTGCATACTCCCGGTCACTCACCGGGGGGCATTGCCCTGTGGGAGGCGTCCACGGGAACCCTGATCAGTGGCGATATCCTCTATGATGGCGAACTGATCGAAGACGCTTATCACAGCGACCTGGATGACTACGCCAGGAGCCTGGAACGCCTGCGCCGTCTGCCCATCCGCACGGTTCATGGTGGTCATTTTCCCAGTTTTTCCGGCGAACGTTGTCACGCGCTGATCGACGACTGGCTGCGTCGCCATTCTTGAGTTTGTGGAGCCCTTTCGTGCAACAACTGACACAACAGTTCATCAACAACACCTGGGTCGACAGTCATAGTCGCCGTCGCCTGGCCGTGACAGACCCTTACCGCCAGACCCAGATTGCCGAAATCACCGCGGGAGACGCCGCCGACGTCGATGCCGCCGTTGCCAGCGCCAGGGCGGCACTTCCGGCCTGGCAAGAGCTGGGGGGGCATCGACGGGCGGACTACCTTGAGGCCATTGCCGCGGCCCTGACGACCCGCCGGGAAGCGCTGATGCGCATCTCTTCGACCAATAATGGCAAGGTCCTGGCCGAGGCGGCCATCGACCTCGACGATGCCGTCGCCTGCTATCGCTACTACGCCACCCAGGCACGCGCTCTGGAAGACCGCCAGGGCCGTCTCGTCGACCATGCCATGGAAGGGATCGACGCGCGTCTCTACGAGGACCCGGCTGGCGTCGTGGGTCTGATCACGCCCTGGAATTTCCCGCTGGTCACCAGCGCCTGGAAGATCGCTCCCGCCTTGGCGGCGGGCTGCACCATCGTGTTCAAGCCTTCCGAAGTCACCCCGCTACCCGAAGTGGCCATCGCTGAGATCGCCGCCAACATCGAGCTTCCCGCCGGGGTACTCAACCTGTTGCTGGGTGATGGCGAGGGCATTGGTGCACCACTGTCGGCCCACCAGGGAGTCGACAAGCTGTCCTTCACCGGCAGCAACGTGGTCGGCGAAAAGGTGATGCAGGCCGCGGCCCATGGCGTGCGAGGCGTTTCTCTGGAGCTCGGCGGCAAATCGCCAATTCTGGTACTGGATGACGCCGATGTGGATGCCGCAGCCGACTGGGTCATGGCCGGGATCTACTTCAACTCGGGGCAGATCTGCTCCGCCACATCACGCCTGATCGTGCATCGGTCTCTGGCAGAGCCCCTCTATCAGGCACTGGCAAGTCGGATCGATGCCCTGACCCTCGGCGACCCACTCGTCGAAGGCACCGACATGGGACCGATGACCAGTGCCCGACAGCGTGAAGCCGTGGAGCGCTATCTTGAGATAGCCCGCGAGGAAGGCCTCACCGTCGTGCGCGATGGCCGTCACCGCGACCTGCCCGCTCAGGGCGAGTTCATCGCCCCGACCCTGTACCGGGACGTGCCGACCGACAGCCGCCTGTGGCGTGAAGAAATCTTCGGCCCAGTGCTGTGCGCGCGCAGCGTCGACAGCGAAGCCGAGGCGATCGCGCTTGCCAACGACAGCGCCTTCGGACTTGCCGCCACCGTGATCTCTGCAGATGTCGACCGCGCCAAGCGGGTTGGACGCGCGCTGCGTGCCGGCAGTATCTGGTACAACTCGGAGCAGCTGGTCATGCCCGAAGCCAGCTGGGGTGGTTTTGGCGCCAGCGGCATTGGCCGTGAACTGGGACCTTGGGGCATGTCCGGCTACCTCGAGGTCAAGCATCTGATTGGTCCCGCCGGCTGATCCCTCACCTGTAGATCCCCTCACCCATAGATCCCCACCCTCAGCCCCCCTGCTGGCGCCTGCCAGCAGGGGGCTCGCACGGCTTACACCGCAGCGTTGGCGTTTGACTCCCTCGTCGGTGATCGTGCCTCGGCGACGGGCAAGCCTGAATGACGGGCAAATATGCCAACCCGGGTAGTTTTCCAAAAGGCTTAGTTCGTAAGAGAACGCCTCTTTCGTTACACATTACCCATTGTTTAAATCATTACCACGTTATGTTGACGCCAAGGCTACACCTTCCAGCGGCAAACAATTACTGTCAACACATCATATAACGTTATTTACCTTCCCAGTCCCGAATGACTGGTGACCTTTTGACAAATAACTCGGGGCAACTTTTCTGCCCCCCTGCACTTTCGCTCCACCGTATTACCAGTGACGCCAACACCCGACACCTCTGCGGCGAGTCGTATGTAAGACCCACCCGACTTCAAGGAAGTTGACCACATGTCTACAGACCAAGAGAAGGTAACCTCGCCACAGACAACGTCTGAAACATCCCACCCACCAGTCTCCAATACCGACTCGGAGCATGGCTCAGCTATGAGCCAGCACGATTCCGAGAAAAAGACGGGATGGTGGTCCACACGTGGCCGTATCGGTCGGGTCACCTATTTTAACCGCACCACATTGGCCTCTCTGATCGTCAACGGGCCCTACATAGGCGCTGTGGCTTACGCGGTGACTACACAATCAGCAGCAGCAGAAGCAATACTAGGTACAGTACTATTGATAACGATCGTACTCTCGATACCTCTCACCGTCTTTTGGACTCTTCAAGCCAAACGCCGCATGAATGACCAGAATCGATCGGGTTGGCTGCTACTTCTCGCTCTGGTTCCATTAGTCAATCTTGCAATCTTCATCATGCTCTACTGCGTCAAGGGCTCCAGTGGTGAGAACCGGTATGGTCCAGCGCCTGAACCACCGACATCCTCCGGCATGACGCTGTTCTGGTGCTTGCTCGGCCTTATCCTTCTGCCATTTTTCGTTCCTCTCGGTGTGCTGCTTTGAGCATGGTTGGCTTCACCGCCCGTCGACTCTGCTAACGCCGAAAGCGCTGGATAAATGATGCGAGCGATGACAAGCCGGCCCCCATAGCGATAAGGCCCCGACGATAACGTCGGGGCCTTTTTGGTTTCATCGCTGCAGCAGCGCCCTGAGTCAGGCGGTGGCGGCGAGATCCGCCCCTGCCCGTCGCTTCCTCAGCCAGATCGATAGCGCCAGCACCACCAGCATGGCCCAGGGGTAAGGCGTGAAGAAGGAAGCAAACGCCGACGGCGCTGCCACACCATTCTGAACGGCAGTCGCGGCAATGACCTCCTGCCACACCGCTACCACGATGTGCCAGGGCAGCAGGAAGAACACCGTACATACCGCACAGTCCATCAGGTTGGCGGCGCGGGCGGGGGAGATACCAAACTGCTGGGCCAGACTCTTGACCAGCCCCGGCCCCACCAGCAGAAGCGCCGGAGCATTGGCCGACAGCGGTGTAGACGCCGCGATGGTCACCGCCACGATGCTGGTCTCGGCACTGGCGCGGTCCTTGACCAGCTTCTTCTTGGCGCTATCCAGCAGGCGCTCCATCAGACCGGTATCCAGGATCACCTGCGTCAGCGCGAGCACCATCAACGCAAACAGAACGGCGCCTGTCACCGACGCAATGCCATTCTCGATCAGCCCGGTGCTCTCGCCCCGCGCCTGGGGCAACGAGAACAGGTCACCAAGGCCGATGGCACCGATACCCAGGGCACACGCCATGGCCACCAGGTTGCCGATAAACATCGCCTCGACAATATGGCGGCGCTTCATCGCGAACACCACCACCGCCGCCAGCGGAATCAGCATGACCAGTCCCGAGACATGGCCGGTCGGCACCTCGGCGGTTGCGGAAGACGCCTCACCACTGGCGCCGAACAGCATGAAGATCACCATGGATATGCCTGCTGCCGACAGCGCCAATGGCAGCCGGGTACGGATCACATCGGCGATCTCGGCACCCTGGGTGTAGGAAGAGACGATGGTGGTATCCGACACCGGCGACAGGTTGTCACCGAAGGCAGCACCGGACAGGATCGCCACCGCCAGCATGGACGGGTCGGCTCCCAACATCACCCCCGCCGGGTACAGCACCGGTGACAGCCCAATGACGGTGCCGGTACTCGTCCCCGTACCGAGAGCAAATACCATGGCCATGGCGAAGGCAATCAGGGTAAAGGTGGCCCCCTCTGCACCAATGGACGCGCCTAGCCACATCAAACCATCGATCAAGCCACCCGCGGCCATCAACTTGCCGAATACACCGGCCAGCAGCCACAGCGCGATAATCGCCGTTGCGGTGGAGTTGCCCATTCCCTTGAGCAGACTGTCGCAGTAAGCGGTGCGCTGTCGACAGAGAAACAGACCGACGCCCATGGCCACCCAGGCGCAGGCCCAGAACGGCTTGGTCCCGGCACGCTCGAATACCGACAGATAGACCAGCCCCACCACCAGCAGGATTAGTGGTGCCAGGGCGCCGAGGGTGCCCCCGCGGAAGGATAAGGATGGAGTCGTAGTGGATGTTGTCATTATTAGAATCCTCAGGAAGGGTAGCGCGGTTGTCACGCTCGTGAAGAAAAAGCACTGCAGTAGGGTGAAAACCAGCGGCGCCAACTTCTACGCTGAGCCTCACCACCGCTCATCGCAGACACTCCCATGTCACCGCTTGCTGCGACTCGTTGTTCCGAATGTACCTCCGGACCGAAGATGGCCGGACTCTTCATCGTAAGGAGCCAAGAGCACAACGAAAAAACCACGAGGAGTGTCAAAGTGATGCTCCGAGACACTTTCTCAAGGTGCCCACATCAACTTGCTCGCGATGACATCCCATCACGATTGTCTCGGAGCTTCTGTGCACTCACCGGGCTGGCCAGGGGCAGACCTCAGCCCCTGTAATCTGCAAAGTCGAAGGCATCGGGATAGCCGAACAGCGCGACGGCGCCGCCGGTGTGCAGGAAGACCACGTTCTCGTCTTGCTTGAAGTGGCCCTGGCGGATCAGGTCGATCAGCCCGGCCATGCCCTTGCCGGAGTAAACCGGGTCCAGCAGGATGCCTTCGTGACGGGCCAGCAGGGTGACCGCCTCGATCATGCTGTCGGTGGGCACTCCGTAGCCCTCGCCCACGTAGTTGCAGTTGGCAACCACCTGCTCGCGGCTGACCACGCCGGAAAGGCCCAGCTTGGCCTCGGTTTTCTGGGCCAGGGCGAAGACGTTGGCCTCCTGCTTGTCCTTGGGCGCGCGCACACCGATGCCGAGCACCGGGATACCGGCGTTGCAAGCGGCCAGGCCGGTCACCAGGCCCGCCTGGGTGCCGGCGCTGCCGGTGGCATGCACCAGGTGGTCGATGCGCAGGCCCATGTCGTTGGCCTGGGCCAGCAGCTCCAGGGCGGCATTGACGTAGCCCAGGGCGCCGATCTCGTTGGAGCCGCCGCCAGGGATGATGTAAGGCCTCTTGCCCTCGCTCTTCAGGCGATCGGCCAGGCCTTCCATCTCGGCGGCCATGTCGGCACCGCCCGGGCGCTTCTCGACGCTGGCGCCGTGGAGCTGATCGAGGAAGACGTTGCCGTTGTGGTTGTAGTTGGGGTCTTCGCTGCCGGTGCGGTCTTCCAGCAGGATGTGACAGCCAAGGCCAAGCTTGCAGGCGGCGGCCACGGTCTGTCGGGCGTGGTTGGACTGGGTGGCACCCTGGGTAATGATGGTATCGGCGCCCTTTTCCAGGGCATCGGCCATCAGGAACTCGAGCTTGCGCGTCTTGTTGCCGCCGGAGGACAGGCCGGTGCAGTCGTCACGTTTGATCCAAAGGCGCGGGCCGCCCAACAGCTTACTCAGGTTGTCCATCGGCTCCAGCGGGGTGGGCATATGGCCGAGACGGACACGGGGAAAACGGGACAGGTGCATACGGGCCTCCAGGCGAGTCATTATTGGCATTGGCGTGCTCTCGTTATGACGTTCTTCCATGAAATGACAGACACAAGGCCCGTCAGAGAACGTGTCATCTCACCTTAAAGGCCGCCCACGACCTGCCACCAATGCCAAGTTGCTCGTCAGCTGTTAAATTTTTGCATAGCCACGACTCCTGCCTGGCCGGCAGCTACAACAACAGACAAAAACACCAATGAAGATCGAGTGGATAGAGGATTTTCTCGAGCTTATCGAGGCAGGGACTTTCTCCCAGGCGGCGGAACGACGCCACGTCACCCAACCGGCGTTTTCGCGACGCATCAGACAACTCGAGGAGTGGCTGGGAGTCGCACTGATCGATAGGCGCTCCCCACGGCTGGAGCTGACTGCCCATGCGCGTACCTACGAGCCTCAGCTCAGAGAGTGGCTGGCCCGCCTCTATGCCATGCGCAGTCGTCTTCGAAGCGATGCCCGCCAGGGACCCAGGGCCATCCTGACCACCCAGCACACCCTGACCGTCAGCTATCTGCCGCGGCTGTTGCGTCACTTACGCCATCACGCGCCTGAGGTCGGACTGCAGATCACCTCGTCCGACCGCAGCGTATGCATTCGCGACTTTGAGCAGGGCAAGGCCGACCTGCTGCTGTGTTCCGAGCTCGAGGGGGCGCCCCTGTTCGACGACAGCACCACCATCGAACGTCTCGCGCTGGGTGCTGAGCGGCTGCTGCCGGTGTGCGCCCCGGACCACCATGGTGGCCCACTGCACCCGCTGGAGCAGGGACAACGACTGCCGCTGATCGGCTACGACACCGACAGCTTTCTGGGCCAGGCGCTGGCGACCCCCTACCTGCTGGATGCCCAGCGCCGCTACGAGATCGAGCTGGTGTGCGAGACCGCCTTTACCATCGGTATCCGCCAGCTCGCCCTGGCGGGACTGGGTATCGGCTGGCTTCCCCACGGACTGATCGAAGAAGACCTGGAAAGCGGCAAGCTGGTATCGCTACTGGATACGTTAGGTGGGCCCCGGCTGGTGGTGGCCTGCTATCGGCATCGGGACGAGCAGAGGGCCGCGGCACCGCTGTGGCATCTGCTGGAGGAGCGGCCACCGGCGGTATAGCGTTGTCATCAGGACCTGCGGATGGCCTATCCCCCCTGGGGAGCGGCAGACAGGGTGAGTTCGATGGCGTCGTGACGCCAGTACTCATCGTCGCAGTCGATGGCTCGGCCGTTCTGGTCATGATTGATGCGGGAAATGCGCTGGGCGGGACTGCCTCGCACGGCGTTCAGCGCATCGGCGCCGGCGCTGGACAGCACGCAGGTGCCAAGCTCATAGCTGACCCGGCCAACCCGGATGCCGTACTCGCGCCGGTAAAGCTCGGTCAGCGACTCCCGCGCCAGATCGAACTCGAGAATCTGTGGAAAACAGCTTGGCAGTAGATGATGCTCGACGTAGAGCACCCGACGCTCGTCCACTAGCCGGGCACGACAGATTCGATAGACCGGCGCGTGTTCGGCAATACCCAAACGCCGAGCGACCACTGCGGGGGCCATGACCTCTTCGGCACTCAGCAGCAGGGTGCGGGCACTGCGCTGCTGGGAGCGCACCATCTCGTGAAATGGCAGGCAGGCCAGCAAGTCATAGCGAAGCCGTGGCGGCGACACGAACCAGCCGCGCCGATTCTCGCGATAGACCCGACCTTCTGCCTCCAGTGCATTGAGCGCTTCGCGCAACGTGATACGCGTTGTCCCGAAGCGGGTCATCAACTCGCGCTCGCTGGGAAGCCGGCGCCCCTTCTCACTTCGAGCCTCAGCCAGCACCGGTTTGAGGCGCTCTTGCAGCGATCGATCCATGCACATACCGATGTTTAATAAGAGAAAAAATGACGCTCGCCGATCTACACCTATCCTTCTGGTATAGACCAATTGAGCCATACGCCACAGTCTAGTGACTTCACCATGACATCGTGGTGACACTCTTGCCGTCGTAGTGTCTGCCGAAGGCTTCATCGCCAACCAAGGATTGAGACAAGACTGCCATCACACTGACACGGCGCTGTCATGAAGGCTCCTTAGGGTTAGGCACAACGGAAACTGATCTAGACCAGAAACGCACACCGGTTTCCGTCGCCTTCACGCCCCCTGACCCGGAGACCCTCCCGTGATCGTCACTTCTCTGCGTTACCCGACCCTGACCGCCCTGGCCTGCGTTGGCCTGATGTCCACCGCTGCCCAAGCCAGCTCCGCCGAGCTTGAGTCTCTGATCGAGGCCGCCAAGCAGGAAGGCCGCGTCGACAGCGTCGGCATGCCCGACACCTGGGCCAACTGGAAGGACACCTGGGCTGACCTGGACAGCGTCTACGGCCTGGCACACAGCGACACCGACATGAGTTCCGCCGAGGAAGTCGCCAAGTTCAAGGCTGAGGGTGAGAATGCCACCGCCGACATCGGCGATGTCGGCTTCGCCTTCGGTCCCATCGCCGTGCAGCAGGGCGTGACCCAGCCCTACAAGCCCAGCACCTGGGACCAGATCCCTGACTGGGCCAAGGACGAGGATGGTCACTGGATGCTCGGCTACACCGGCACCATCGCCCTGATGATCAACAAGAACCTGGTCGACGAAGACCAGCGTCCGGGCTCCTTCGCTGATCTACGTGAAGGTGACTACTCAGTGTCGGTGGGCGCGGTAGGCCAGGCCTCCCAGGCCAACAATGCGGTACTGGCCGCCGCCTACGCGGCAGGCGGTGACGAAGGCAACCTGGCGCCGGGACTCGAGCTGTTCGCTGAGCTGGCCGAGCAGGGCCGCCTGTCGCTGGCTGACGTGTCCATCGCCAACCTGGAGAAGGGCGAAGTGGAAGTGGCCCTGCTGTGGGACTTCAACGCCTTGAACTATCGTGACCAGATCGACCGTGACGCCTTCGAGGTGGTGATTCCGTCCGACGCCTCTGTCACTTCAGGCTACGCCACCATCATCAATGTACACGCCCAGCATCCCAATGCGGCCAAGCTGGCCCGTGAATACATCCTGTCCGATGAAGGCCAGTTCAACCTGGCCGAGGGCTACGCTCGCCCGATCCGCGCCGAGCACCTGACCCTGCCCGACGAGATCGCCGCCAAGCTGCTACCCAACGAACAGTACGCCAGCGCCCGCCCGATTCAGGACTTCGCCGCCTGGGAACAGAGCGCCAAGGTGCTGCCGCGCCAGTGGCAGTCGGACGTTTTAATCCACCAGCAGTAATCACGCCAATTACCTCCCCTGGGCATCGGGCGACAGCGCCAACCAGCGCTGCTCTCGGTGCCCGCGGTACGAAAGCGTTGCTTGGGCCACCCTGATGGTGGCCAGGAGTCATCATGCAAAACCCTGTCATTCTGGTCGTGCTGGACGGCCTCAATCACGACGTCGGGCGCCATGCCATGGGCCATCTGAGCGCTCTGGTGGAGGCCGGACGCGGCACTACTACCAGCCTCGACTGCGAGCTTCCCGCCATGTCTCGCCCGCTCTACGAGTGCCTGCTGACGGGAGATCGTCCCGTCGACTCCGGCGTCGTGCATAACGCTATCGTGCGCCGCTCACACGGTGTCAGCCTGTTTGACCTGGCTCACGCCCAGGGGCGCACCACTGCCGCCGCGGCCTATCACTGGGTCAGCGAACTCTACGTCAAGGCGCCCTTCGAGCGGACCCGCGACCGCTATCTCGACGATCCTCACGCGGCCATCCAGCGCGGTATCTTCTATTGGCAGGACCACTACCCGGACGACCACCTGTTCAGCGATGCCGAAGCGCTCAGGCAGAGGCACGCACCTGACTTCCTGCTGGTTCACAGCATGAACATCGATGATAGCGGCCACCGTCACGGCGGCGACTCGCCCCAGTACCGCAATGCCGCGCGTCACGCCGACATTGCCCTGGCCGACTACCTTCCCCGCTGGCTGGCCGATGGTTACCAGGTGATGGTGACCGCCGACCACGGCATGAACGCCGATCGTTCACACTCAGGGTTGCTGGCCGAGGAGCGCCGGGTGCCGCTGTGGCTGTTCGGTGACGCCTTTGCCAACCCCGCAGGTCTGCATATCCAACAGACTCACCTGTGCGGCACCCTGGCCAGCGCCATGGGGCTAACCCACGACAAGCCCTTTCACCCGGAGCTGCTTGCGATGACGGCGCAAGGCACGGCCCCGGCACCGTCCCGAGAGAACCTCTCATGACATTGCGCCTGCCGGCCTGGCTGTGGCTACTGCCCTTCGCCATCGTGTTTTGCGCCTTCCAGCTGGCGCCCATGGTCTGGGTCGCCATCAGCGCCTTCAACGTCAATGGCGACTGGGGGTTGGGCCATTTCCAGGAAATCGCCCAGTCCGCGTTCTTTCGCCAAGCCATCTGGAAGAGCCTGACCATCTCGTTGGTATCAAGCGCCATGGGTCTGATCATCGCCACCGTCACCTGTCACGCGCTCATGCGTTCCGGACCGCGACTGCGCCGCGCGATGATCGCCTTCACCAACATGACCTCCAACTTCGCCGGGGTGCCCCTGGCCTTCGCCTTTATCATCCTGCTGGGGGCCAACGGCGTGCTGACCTTGGCACTTCAACAACTCGGCATCATCGAGGACGTGCGCCTCTACTCCACCGGCGGATTGATCGTCATCTATACCTGGTTCCAGATACCGCTCGGCATCCTGCTGCTGTTCCCGGCCTTTTCAGGCCTCAAGGCCGAGTGGCGTGATGCGGCCCACCTGTTGGGCGCCGGACGCATCGCCTATTGGCAGCGGATCGGCCTGCCGGTGCTATGGCCGGCTCTGGCGGGCACCTTCACGGTGCTGTTCGCCAACGCCATGGGCGCCTATGCCACCGTCTATGCGCTGGTCAACACCAGCTACAACCTGATGACGATACGCATCGCCAACCTGGTCGCGGGAGACCTGTTCCTTGAACCCAACCTGGCCAGTGCCCTGGCGCTGGTACTGGTGGTGCTGCTGGTACTGGTCACCCTGGTGCAACAGTGGCTGTTGAGAAGGAGTGCACAGCATGGCTCACGCTGACACCATGCCCGCTCGCCCGACCGCCGCGTCGCTGTCGGCAACCTTTAATCCCTACTCCTGGGTCGTCGGCGGGGTCTTTGCGGTGCTGGCTCTGCCCTTGGTAGCCACACTGGGCTACGCCCTGGCCACACGCTGGGGCGCGACCCTGACGCCAGACGGCCTGACCCTGGCCTGGTTCATCGAGCTGTGGACCACCCCTCGCTTTCTGGCGGCCTTTGCGCGCTCGCTGTTTATCGCCGTGGCGGCTCTGGCGCTGTCTCTGGCGCTGGTACTGCCGGTCGCCCTGTTGGCCCATACCCGCTATCCGCGACTCGATCGCTGGATGAACACGCTGATCTTGATGCCGTTTGCGGTGCCGCCAGTCGTCTCCTCGGTGGGCTTGCTGCAACTCTACGCCGGTGGGCCGCTGGCGCTGGTGGGAACACCCTGGATCCTGATTCCTACCTATTTCACCATCGTCCTGCCGTTCATGTATCGCGCCATTGCCAACAGCCTGAGGGCGGTGGACGTGCAAAGCCTGATGGACGCCGCGCAGCTACTCGGCGCTGGCCCCGTGAAGGCGTTTTTTCTGGTGGTTCTGCCCAACCTGAGAGGTGGCGTGCAGATCGCCGTCTTCCTGTCGTTCTCCTTCCTGGTGGGCGAATTCGTGTTTGCCAACATGCTGGTGGGCACCCGCTTCGAGACACTGCAGGTCTACCTCAACAACATGCGCGGCGCCAGCGGCCACTTCACCAGCGCTCTGGTGATCACCCTGTTCGTCTTCACCCTGATCCTGACCTGGCTGGGCAATCGCCAGGCGGAACACACTATTACGGAGGCCGCACGATGATGGCTGCCACCACTCGCCCCCCCTCGTCAGCGACCACGCCCAAGGCATCACAGGCGGCCTATCGCCAGCAGCCGGCCATCGCGTCAGGCGCCACGGCCGCGAGCGCCTCCCGCCACACCGACCATGCGTCCAGCGGCAACGCGATTTCGCTCAAGGGGCTGGCCAAGCGTTTTGGCGACACCGATGTCTTTGCCAATATCGATGCCGATATCGCCCACGGTGAATTCATCACCCTGCTGGGCCCATCCGGCTGCGGCAAGTCGACCCTGTTGCGGGCGATCGCCGGCCTCACCTCCCTGAATGCGGGCCAAATCCTGGTGGGCGATATCGACATCACTCACCTCCCCCCTCAGCGCCGTGGCGTCGGCATGGTGTTTCAGCACTACGCCCTGTTTCCCAACATGAAGGTGGCTGACAACGTCGCCTTCGGCCTGCGCATGCAGAAGGTACCCAGCGACGAGCGCGCGCGCCGCGTGGACGAGGTGTTACGCCTGGTCGAGATGCAGGACCAGGCCCACAAGTTCCCTCATCAACTGTCTGGCGGTCAGTGCCAGCGGGTAGCGCTGGCAAGGTCTCTGGTGGTCGAGCCCAGGGTGCTGCTGATGGATGAGCCCCTGTCCGCGCTGGACGCCCGCATTCGCAAGCACCTGCGCGATCAGATCCGGGAAATTCAGACATCGCTGGGCCTGACGACCCTGTTCGTGACCCATGATCAGGAGGAAGCCATGCTGATGTCCGACCGGGTGTTCCTGATGCACCAGGGACGCATCCTGCAACAGGACAGCGCCGAGGCCATCTACACCCGTCCACGGGATGAGAACGCTGCCGGCTTCATGGGCCACTACTGTCTGCTTGATGCCGTCGAGGCCGCTCCGCTGCTCGGCTATCGCAGCAAAGCTGGCCGCGTTGCCCTGCGCCCTGAAGCGCTCTACCTGAGCGTGGCGGGCATGCCCCTGGGCGGCGAGCACCCCGAGCGGGTAGGACCTGGCGTGCACGGGGTAGTGCGTCGACACCGACTGCTCGGTAACATCGTGCGCTACGACATCGACTGTGCCGGCGTCAGCCTGACCGTCGATACCCTCAATCGCTCCGCTCGCACCTTGCTGCCGCAAGGCCAGCAGGTGACGGTCCACGTCGATCTCGACGAGGTTCAGGAGCTGGATACATGAATGACCCGACGAGCCCTTGCCCCATGACCACCGATGCCTCCCGTGTGGCGACATCCGAGACGCCTGACGCGCCCATCACTCTGGCCCTGTTCGACCTGGACGATACGCTGCTCGACGGCGACATCACGCGCCTGTGGAGCCAATGGCTGATCGAGCTTGGCTGGATCGACGACGGAGAGGAATATCATGCCGCCTTTGCCGAGCATATGGCGGCCTACGCCGCTGGCACGCTCGACATGGAAGCCCATCTGGCACTGTTGCTGACGCCCCTGACGGGTCGCCGCGAGGCCGAGGTCAGGGAGCAGGTGGACGCCTTTCTCGCGGCCGAGGTGGTACCGCGACTGTTCGCCCAGGGACACGAACGGCTTGCCTGGCACCGCGACCAGGGCCACCGTGTGGTCATTATCTCTGCCTCACCGATCCATGTGGTTGGCCCTGTAGCCGAACGTCTGGGCGCCCACCATGCCCTGGCCACGCGTCTGGAGATCGACGCCGAGGGTCGATATACCGGCCGCGCCCAAGGCATTCGCACCTTCCGTGAAGGCAAGCTTGCGGCTCTGGAAGCCTGGCTCGACGAGCGTACGCCAGCCCTCAGCTACGGCTACTCGGACTCACGTAACGACTTGCCGCTGCTGGAGTTTGTCGACCGCCCCTTCGCCATCAACCCGGATCCGACGCTTGACGCCGCCGCACAGGTCCGCGGCTGGCCGGTGCAGTGGTGGCGGCAGCAAGGCTAAGCGTGGACAAGGCCAGGCGTGGAGTCAGCGGGTGGAAGAGGCTAGGCTGTCACCTACCTTTTGACGTGAAACGAGCCCCCTGAATGACATCCTCCGCCACCATCGCCCTGCTGGGCACCGGCATCATGGGCCTGCCCATGGGCCGCCACCTGATTCGTGCAGGCTATGACCTGCGCGCCTGGAACCGCAGCATCGACAAGGCCGCCCCGCTGGGCGAGCTTGGCGCCACCCTGGTCGAGACGCCCGCCGAGGCGGTACAGGGTGCTCAGGCGGTGGTGATGATGGTGAGCTCAGGCCCGGTGTGCGAGACGCTGTTGTTCGGCGACGAGGGCATCGCCCGTCAACTTGCTCACGGCAGCCTGATCATCGTGATGTCGACCATCGCTCGCAGCGAAGCGGTCGCCTTGGCAGAGCGCTGTCGCGAGCTTGGCCTCGGCTGGGTGGACGCGCCGGTGTCAGGCGGCGAACGTGGCGCTCAGGAAGGCTCGCTGTCGATCATGGCCGGCGCACTGGACGCCGACTATGAACGGGCGAAGCCGATTCTTCAGGCCATGGGCCACCCTCTTCACATCGGCCCCGTCGGCAGTGGCGCCCTGGCCAAGCTGGTCAACCAGCTGACCGTGGCCAGTACCATCGCCGCCGTCTCCGAGGCACTGGTACTGGCGGAGGCCGGCGGCGCCGACCCGGCCAAGGTCCGCCAGGCCATGCTGGGTGGCTTCGCCTACTCGCGTATCCTCGAGCAGCACGGCCAGCGCATGCTGGATGGCGACTTTGCGCCGGGCGGCCCAGCCAAGCACCAGCTCAAGGATACCCACGCCGCCTGCGATGTTGCCCAGGAGCTCGGCCTCGATCTGCCGCTGCTCGCGTTGACCGATCGCCTGTTCAACGACCTGGTCGACGCCGGCGGCGCCGACCTCGACCACAGCGCGCTGCTGCTCGAGATCAAGCGACGCAACGGTATGGATGCCGGTGAACTCGAGCGTTGATGCCAGACGTCAGCGCCGACACTACCGGAACTACAACCTGAGCCCTGGGGCAATGACATCGAGAAACGCCTGGATACGCGCCGACAGGGCGGTGTTGCGGTAGTAGACGGCCTGCACCTGCTCCCGTGGACCACCATGGCGCATCGCCTCGGGTAGCAGGACCTCAAGCTGCCCGCTGGCGATATCATCACCGACCATGAAGTTGGACAGGCAGGCAATGCCCTCTCCGGCGAGGCACAGACGCCGCATCACTTCGCCACTGGAGGTGGACATCGATGGGCTGATCTCGTCATCCATTCCCTCCACCGGCCACCGATTCAAGCTACTGGGAGCGAGAAACCCGATCAGTTGATGCTGTTCGAGCTCCGTCACCGACGTGGGCCTGCCGGCGCGCGCGAGATAGCCAGGGCTTGCCACCAGGTGCAGGCGCGAGCGCCCCAGCAACCGCGCGTGCAGGGTGGAGTCCGCCAGGGCGCCAATCCGAATGGCCACATCGGCACGCTGTTCCAGCAGGTTGATGATGTCATCGCTGGCAGACAGCTCCAGCTCGATACCGGGATAGCGGCGCCGAAACTCCCCGACCAACGGCACCAGTTGATGCAGCACGAAGGGGCTGGCGGAGTCCACCCGCAGTCGGCCAGCAGGCTCTCCCCGTCGCAGCGCCAGCGACTCCTCTGCCGCGTTCAAGCGCTCTAGTCCTTCGCGTACCTCGGCGACAAAGCGGCTGCCCTCATCCGTCAGCGCCACACTGCGCGTCGTACGGTTCAGCAGGGGCACATCAAGCCGCTGCTCCAGCCGCTGGACCGCTCTCGATATACGTGCCACCGGCACGTCCAGGCGAGTGGAGGCGGCACTGAAACCACCGCTATCCACCACCGCCAGCAATAGCTCCAAGTCCTCCGAGCGAGTCTTCATGAGGCCCCTCCTCGTCCATGGAGGCTCACCCTCCTGTTGCCCGCAGCAAAAGCCGCAGCGACTTTCTCGATAACCACAAAGGTGTTTCTCATATAGGCACGTTTATCGAAAAAGTGTCCTCCGCCAGACTGCACGCCGTCAAGTCGTCCCCCGGCGACGCCATCTCACAGGAGAGATACGATGCCTATTGCTCTGCTGGCGCTAACGCTTAGCGCCTTTGCCATCGGCACCACCGAGTTCGTGATTGTCGGCCTGGTGCCCACCATTGCTCAGGACCTTGCAGTGAGCCTGCCCTCTGCCGGACTGCTGGTCAGTCTGTACGCCGTCGGCGTGGCGGTCGGCGCCCCCGTGCTGACGGCACTGACCGGGCGCTTCAACCGCAAGTGGGTGCTGCTCGGCCTGATGACCCTGTTCATTGCCGGCAATCTGCTGGCCTGGCAGGCGCCCAGCTACGGCTCGTTGATCACCGCACGGGTGCTCACCGGCCTGGCCCACGGGGTGTTCTTCTCGATCGGTTCTACCATCGCCACCAGCCTGGTCGCCAAGGACAAGGAGGCCAGTGCCATTGCCATCATGTTTACCGGCCTCACCGTGGCGCTGGTGACGGGGGTACCGCTGGGCACCTGGATCGGCCAGACCTTTGGCTGGCGAGCCACCTTCCTGGTGGTATCGGGACTGGGCCTGATTGCCCTGTTGGGTAGCGCCCTGCTGATCCCCAGCAACCTCAAGCGGGCGGCGCCGGCGACCCTAGGCCAGCAGTTCAAGGTGCTTACCCATCCGCGTCTGCTGCTGGTCTATGCGATCACCATCCTGGGCTACGGCGGCACCTTTACTGCCTTCACCTTTCTCGCACCGATTCTGGAGCAGGCCACCGGTTTCGCTCCCTCCATGGTCAGCCTGATCATGCTGGTCTACGGTGTCTCGGTGGCGTTCGGCAACATTTACGGTGGCAAGCTGGCAGACCAGATGGGGCCGATCCGGGCCTTGACGCTGATCTTCATCGGTTTGGCCGCGGTGCTGCTGGTGCTCAACGTGACCGCCGTCCACCCGCTAGCCGCCGTGCTGACGATTCTGGTCTGGGGCGCCTTTGCCTTTGGCAACGTGCCAGGCCTGCAGGTCTACGTGGTGCAACTGGCAGAGCGCTACGTGCCGGAAGCGGTCGATGTCGCTTCCGGACTCAACATCGCGGCGTTCAACATCGGCATTGCCCTGGGCTCTGTCGTCGGCGGCCAGGTCGTCGAACACCTGGCACTGACAGACACCGCCTGGATCGGCGCGCTGATCGTGGTGGCTGCCCTGGCACTGACCCACCTGTCCGGCCGACTCGACCAGCGTCGTGCAGCACGCCTGGCCAATGCCTGAGCGCCGGACAAGCATTTCGTCTGCTAATTTTTCTTCCGCCCCCTTGAACTGACGACGTTGCCACCGCATGTCCAAAGATGAACATTGGCACGACGTTGCGACGGCCAAGGCCGCCGCTCAAGGAACTGCATCCCCGGGATCACGACAGTGCCCGGGGCCGCTCTCGACAACCAAGGAGCCAAGATGTCAACGCTTATCCCTAACCCCGGCCTCGGTACCTTCCGCCTGACGGGCGACACCCTGCGCCACGCAGTGACCACCGCCCTGAAGCTCGGTTACCGTCACCTGGATACGGCTCAGTTCTATGGCAACGAGGCCGAAGTCGGCTCGGCCATCGCAGCAAGCTCGGTTCCGCGCAGCGAGATCTTTCTGACCACCAAGGTGTGGTGGGATCGTCTGGAGCCAGTGGCGCTCAAGGCCAGCGTCGAGGAAAGCCTGTCCAAGCTCGGCACAGACTATGTGGATCTCCTGCTGATCCACTGGCCCTCGCCGGACGATGAAGTGCCGATGCGTGATTACCTGACCGCGCTGAAAGACGTCAAGGATGCAGGCAAGGCCCGCCATATCGGCGTCTCCAACTTCACCAAGGCGCAGATCGACCAGGCGGTGGATATTCTCGGCAAGGGTGAAATTCTGACCAATCAGATCGAGGTTCACCCCTTCCTGCAAAACCGCGAGCTGGTTGCCCACTGCGAAAAACACGGCATCACCCCCACCGCCTTCATGCCGTTGGCAGTCGGCAAGGTGCTCGAGGACGACACGCTGAAGGCCATCGCCGAAAAGCACGATGCCAACCCGGCACAGGTGGCCATCGCCTGGCTGCATCAGCTCGGCATTCCGACCTTCCCCTCCTCCACCAAGGAGAAGAACCTGAAGAGCAACCTGGAGGCGCTCAAGCTGGAGCTGTCCGAGGAAGAGATGGACGCCATTGCCAAGCTCGACCGCGGCGAGCGCGTCGCCAACCCGGACTTCGCGCCCAAGTGGGATCAGTAAGGCGCCGCGGCTCCAGTGGCTGAATAACGCACTGGGCCGCTACCCGCCAAGGGTTGCTGGCCCATCGGTCCCGGCACGGCCTGAGGCAGGAGCGTAACGCCCCAGGTGGCGGCGCCACGAGCAGACACCTGCTCGTGGCGCCGTTTTTGCAGGCCTCCGCCTTGCCTCTCCGCCTTTCCTTTCAGCTCACCTTCTCAGCTCACCTTCTCAGCTCACCTTCTCAGCTCGCCTTCTCAGCTCGCCCTCACTGCCCCTTTTTCAGCAGCCTCAAGAAAGCGGATCACGTCGCCCTGAAAGTGGCTCAGATGCCGTTTGATCCGTTCATCCGACCAGTCCCACCACGCCAGACGCTCGAGTCGATCGGCGACGCCAGGGTCGTCGAAGCGTGGGCGCAGCACTCGGGCGGGATTGCCCACCACGATGTGGTAAGCCGGCACGTCCTTGGTCACTACACTGCCCGCGCCCACAATGGCGCCGTTGCCGATGGTGACTCCGGGCAACACGATGGCACCGTGGCCGATCCAGACGTCGTGGCCGATGTTGACGCGGTCCGCTTCGCGCCAGGCGAAGACCTCGGGGTCGACGGCCTCGTCGCTGAAGCCAAACTTGCCGGGACGATAGCTGAAGTGGTGCAGGGTAGGCCGCCACCAAGGGTGATTGCTGGGGTTGATGCGCACGCTGGCCGCGATCGAACTGAACTTGCCCACGCGGGTAAACATGACATCGCCATCCCGCTCGATGTAGCTGTAGTCCCCCAGGCTTACGTGGTTGAACACGCAGCGACTGCCCACCTCGGTGAAACGGCCAAGCTGGCTGGCGTGAAGCCGCGCATCATCGGCCACGTTGGGCGCCTCGCTCAGCCGCGTCGAGGCGGGCTGATCCACGGATCGGGCAGGCGCCGAAGAGGTGTCGGGGGAATGGGATTCAGAGTGCATGTGGTGTTGTCCTCTCAGCAGACCGCATCGAGTCGGTGCCAATCTTCCAGCGTCTCGCCATCTCTGGCAAAACGTACCTTGGGCGGCAACGCTACTGGCTCCGCCAGGCGTTCTGCATCCAGCTCGTGGCTGATGTGGGTGAGATAGGCCCTGGGGGGATCGAGCCGAGTAATGATCTCCAGGGCCTGGGTAATATTGTTGTGGTTGCGCGTCTCGCGCTGGCTCGCCGGGTGGCAGGCATCCAACACCACGATGTCGGGCCCCCATTCCCGCAAGAAGCGCTCGGTGGCACCGGGCAAACCGCAGGTATCGGTCAGGTAGGCCAGCCGCGTGCCGCCGTCATCCAGGCAATACCCCAAGGTGGGCTTGCTGTGATTGAGCGGCACCGGCGTGACCGTCATCCCGTCCAGACCCAGCGCCTTGAACGGCTTGAGCCCTGGCTGAAAATCGAGAATGCCGCTGTTGCGATAGAGATCCGCGCAACCGTTGGGATCCTTGGGCCCATACACCGGTATATCGGCGCCGGTCCCCCAACGCAGATGGAACAGGCCCTGAACGTGGTCGGCGTGATAGTGGGTGATGAAAAACGCCGCCGGGCGCTCCAGTTCACAACTGTGAGCCAGATCCATACGCCCGGCATCGAGCAGATAGCGCCTGCCATCGACCCTGACTTCGGCACAGCAGGGACCGCGCTGATGGCTCGAGAACACACGTGCCCTGGTGCAGGCACGGCAGTCGCAGCCAAAGCGAGGCACCTGGGCACTGTCGCCGGTGCCGGTGAAGCGAAACTCCATGGTGATCTCCTGACATCAGGGGCTCAGGCAAAGCCGGTATGGTCTCGAGCCGTCACGACCAGACCGCGCATCGGGGGCAGCACGCGCAGCGGTCTGCGCTCGCCTCGGTCTGGCAGCCGACAGGCTCAGCGGCACGCCGTATCCACCAGGGCTTCCAGCGCCCCCACGCTGACCGCCAGCGCACCACCGTTATCCAGGCGGGCAACGGTCGGATAGTCACGTTCAAGCTCCGCCTCCACCTCGGCATGGCGAGCCAGACGCGCCTCGATCTGCTCGCGGCACTCGCGCCCGCGCTTGACGAGGCGCTGTCTCAGCACCTCGCCAGGAGCGGTCACCACCACCGGCAGCAGCTGGTCGCCGAAGCGCTCCCGGGCCTGGCACAGCGCTCGACGACTACCGTTGAGCAGCACCGTTGCTCCCGACTCGAGCCAGCACTCGACCTCGATGCCCACGCCGTAGTGCAGCCCATGGGCCTGCCAATCCAGGCAGAACAGGCCTCGCCCGCGCCGGGCCAGGAATTCGGCCTCGGACAGCGCCAACGAATCTTCGCCAAGACCACTGGCCCGAGTGATGTAGCGATGGGCCACCAGCAGGTCCGGGCGCTGCTGGCGGAGGGCAACCAGCAGGCTGTCCTTGCCCACGCCACTGGCCCCGATCAGATACACCAGCATCAGTGCACCTGCCTGCCGGCGCTCCACACCCGAGCGACCAGCGGGTGTCCGTCGATCTCGCGTACTCGCAACAGGTCGGCGCGCAGTCCTTGGGCGATGCGCCCGCGGTCATCAAGCCCCACCGCCTCGGCAGGGTGCCTACAGGCCGTCGCCACCGCTCGCGGTAGGTCGTAACCACCTTCCATCGCAGCGATGCGAAAGACGGCATCGAGCAGGGCTGCCGGATAGTAATCGGAGGACAACACATCCAGCACGCCCATGCGCACCAGCTCAGCGGCGGCAATGTTGCCGGAGTGGGAGCCACCACGCACCACGTTGGGCGCCCCCATCATCACCGCCATCCCATGCCGGTGAGACGCTTCCGCGGCTTCACGGGTGGTGGGGAACTCCGCCACCCGGGTGCCATACTCCAGGCTCTCGGCCACGTGGGCGACGGTGGCATCGTCATGGCTGGCCAGCGCCAGCCCACGCTCACGGCACAGCGATGCGATGGCACGGCGGTGGGAGCTCGAGTAGACGGCACTGTTGGCCAGCTGCTTTTCGATAAAGGCTTCAAGGCTGGCGTCGTCCAGGCCGTACTTGCCCTGGTAGTAGATGCGATAGGCGTCGAGACTGGCGAACTGGCGCTGGCCCGGCGAATGATCCATCAGCGAGACCAGCCCCAGCAGCGGCGAGTCCATGAAGCCTTCAAAGCGCGTCAGGGTGTCCGGGTGACACACCTCACAACGCAGGTGCAGGCGGTGGTCGACCCTTGCCATGCCATTGTCATTGATCGCCGCCAGCGACCCCACCATCTCGTCCAGAGCCTCGTGGCGCATGCTTTGCTCATCGACATCACCGATGGATACCGCGTCGAACACCGTGGTGATGCCGCTGGCGGCCATCTGCGCGTCATGGGCCAGCGCCGCCTGACGACCAGGCCAGCTCACCTTGGGCCGGGGCTGAAAGTACTTTTCCATATTGTCGGTATGCAGCTCGATCATGCCGGGCATCACGATATCCCCGTCACAGTCGATCGCCCCGGGGAGCGATACCGGGCCACGCTCGATGGCCTTGATGATGCCATCCTTGATGACGAGACTGCCGCTGATCACCTCGTCGTCGAGCACCAGGCGCGCATTGGTCAGGATCTGATCTTGGCTCATGCGGAAAACTCCCCATCGTTATCGTCGCGACGCCCAGCGCCACCGACCAGCATGTGACCTTCCAGTTCGAGCAAGCGATCGGCCACCCGCTCGCGGACTTCCTCATCGTGGAAGATGCCCAGCATGGCACTGCCACGGGCCTTGGCCTCCTCGATCAGCGTCACCACCACCTCTCGGTTGGCGGCGTCCAGCGATGCGGTGGGCTCGTCGAGCAGCAGCAACGGATGCTCGGCAATAAAGCCACGGGCAATGTTGACGCGCTGCTGTTCGCCGCCGGAGAAGGTACCTGGCGCCAGGTCCCACAGGCGTTCCGGCAGGTTGAGCCGCGCCAGCATGGCCTCGGCGCGGTGGCGTGCTTCCTGCTCGTCGCAGCCCCGAACCAGCAGCGGCTCCATCACCACTTCCCGCGCCGACACGCGGGGTACCACCCGAAGAAACTGGCTGACATAGCCGATCACATCGCGCCGCAGCAGATGCCACGCATGGGCGGGCAGGCCAGCGAGCTCAAGTTCGCCATCATCGAAGTGCAGGGTCAGGCTGCCGCCACTGATGCGGTAGTTGCCGTTCACCATCTTCAACAGGGTGCTCTTGCCGATACCGCTGCGGCCGGCCAGCACCAGACACTCGCCGGGGGACAGGTCCAGCTCGAGTCCACGCATCACGGGCAGTGCCTGGCCGCCCTGGGCGTGCAGCACAAAGGTCTTGTCGAGCCGTCGGGCAGTAAGAAAAGGGGACGTCATCGTCAACTCCTGAGAAACCATCATGGCGTCAGCACCGAGGACACCAGCAGCTGGGTGTAGGGATGCTGTGGATCATCGAGGATCTGGTCGGTCAGCCCGGCCTCCACCACCCGGCCCCGACGCATCACCATCAACCGGTGGGCCAGCAAGCGCGCCACGGCCAGATCGTGAGTCACCAGGATCACCGACAGGCCGAGCTCTCGGGTCAGGGTACGCAGCATGTCCAGCAAGCGAGCCTGGACCGATACATCGAGCCCTCCTGTGGGCTCGTCCATGAACACCAGGCGCGGCTGGGTCACCAGGGTGCGCGCGATCTGCAGGCGTTGCTGCATCCCCCCGGAAAAGGTCTGGGGGGCATCGTCGATACGCTCGGGGTCGAGTTCGACCCGGCTCATCCAGTCCTGGCCGGCGGCACGCAGCTCGCCATAGTGGCGCTGGCCCATGGCCATCAGGCGCTCGCCAACGTTGGCGCCAGCAGAGACCCCCAGGCGCAGGCCATCACGCGGGTTCTGGTGAACCAGGCCCCACTCCATGCGCAGCAGTGCCCTTCTGCGCGCCTCGCTGATGGCGTACAGGTCGAGCTCGGCATCGCTGCCCATCTCGCCCGCCACTCCTGCGCAGCCCTGTTCAGCCGGGTGATAGATCACCTGCCCCTGGTCCGGCTTTTCCAGGCCGGACAGCACGCGCAGCAACGTCGACTTGCCCGAGCCGGACTCGCCGACGATCCCCAGCACCTCCCCCTGGTGCAGGGTGAAGTCGATCTCTTCGCAGCCCTTGCCAGGGCCGTAGAGGCGCTGAATACCGCGAGCCTTCAGCAGCGCGGGCCGTTCAAGCTGTGGACGCTTCATGCCATGTCCTCGCGGCGAGTGTTGCAATAGTCAGTGTCAGAGCACACGAACATGCGCCCTCCCTGGTCATCGGTGATGACCTCGTCCAGGTAGCTGTCGGTCGCGCCACAGATGGCACAGGGCTGCTCCCAGGCCTGGATCTCGAAGGGATGATCCTCGAAGTCGAGGCTCTCCACCCGGGTATGCGGGGGAATCGCATACAAGCGCTTCTCGCGCCCGGCACCGAATAGCATCAGTGCCTCACTCATGTGCAGCTTGGGGTTGTCGAACTTGGGAATCGGCGAGGGATCCATCACATAGCGGCCATCCACCTTGACCGGATAGGCATAGGTGGTGGCGATATGGCCGTGGTGAGCAATGTCCTCGTACAGCTTGACGTGCATCACCCCGTACTCTTCCAGGGCATGCATGACGCGGGTCTCCTCCTCGCTGGGCTCAATGAAGCGCAGCGGCTCAGGGATAGGCACCTGGAAGATCAGGATCTGGTCCGCCCGCAGGGTCTTCTCGGGAATCCGGTGACGGGTCTGGATGACACTGGCCTCGCCGGTGGCCGTGGTCGTCTCGACGCCGGCTACGCGCTCGAAGAAGGCGCGGATGCTGACCGCATTGGTGGTATCGTCCGCCCCCTGGTCGATCACCTTGAGGGTGTCGTCGGCCCCCAGCACGCTAGCCGTCAGCTGCATGCCACCGGTGCCCCAACCGTAGGGCATCGGCATCTCGCGACCGCCGAAGGGCACCTGGTAACCCGGAATTGCCACGGCCTTGAGCAGTGCACGCCGAATCATGCGCTTGGTCTGCTCATCCAGATAGGCAAAGTTGTAGCCGCTGGCCTCGCCTTGGGCGGCGTCCGCGATACTGCTGTTGGCGATCATTGGGCGCACTCCTTGGAAGCGGTGGGCGCTGTGGCAGTGTCTGCGGCGGTGTCAGCACCGCTCGCCTGCGCGTGCCGGGTGTCGCCTTGGGTGCGCTCTGCGTGTTCGCGGCGCAACCGGCGAATCAGGTCCAGCTCGGATTGGAAGTCGACGTAATGGGGCAGCTTGAGGTGTGACACAAAGCCCGATGCCTCGACGCTGTCGGCGTGGGCCAGCACGAACTCGGCCTGCTGGGCGGGGCTCTGAATCGGCTCACCCAGCTCCTCGGCACGCAGTGCCCGGTCGACCAGTGCCATGGCCATGGTCTTGCGCTCGTTGCGGCCGAAGGCCAGGCCGTAGCCTCGGGTGAACTGCGGGGCGCTGTCGCCATTGCCCGCGAACTGGTTGATCATCTGGCATTCGCTCATGACGATCTCGCCAACGCAGATCGGTGCGTCAAAACCCTCGACCTCGATCTCCACCTCCACCGTCCCCTGGCGAATCTCGCCGGCAAAGGGGTGGTTGCGGCCATACCCCCGCTGAGTGGAGTAGCCCAGCGCCAACAGATACCCTTCGTCGCCGCGAGCCAGCATCTGCAGGCGTGTCGCACGATCCACCGGAAAGTCGGGGGGATCACGGGTGATGTCATAGGGCTCGCTGCCATCATCCTGCTCCCGCTCGATCAGCCCCTCCTGGTTCAAGCAGTCGAGAATCTGAGGGCAGGCCTCAAGGTCTTGATCCGCCTGTTCCGGTTCTGCCACGTCACGGTCACCACCCGCCAGCAGCATGAAATCCAGCAGGCGGTGGGTGTAGTCATAGGTCGGCCCCAGCACCTGACCGCCGGGCACATCCTTGAAGGTGGCGCTGATGCGCCGTTCGATGCACATGTCGCTGGTATTCACCGGGCGGGTCTCGGCCAGTCGCGGCAGCGTGGTGCGGTAGGCACGCAGCAGAAACACGGCTTCCACGGTGTCACCGCTGGCCTGCTTGAAGGCCAGCGCTGCAAGCTCCGGGTCGTACAACGAGGCCTCGGCCATGATGCGATCCACCGCGAGACCCAGCTGGTCTTGAACCTGAGCCACGGCCAGCTCGGCCTGCTGACGGTCACCCCGACGGCGATCTGCCATCCAGCGATGGGCATTGGCGATGGCCTTCTCGCCTCCTTTGACGGCAACGTACATCAGGCAATCTCCTCACGGGCAGATGACAGCCCAGGCTGCTCCAGTCCAGGGCCGCTAAGGCGGGTGCTACGGGCAATGGCGGTAAGTTGCGTGCCACAGGTAATAAAGGCATCCAGGCCTCGCGGGAAACGACCACGATTGGCGTGCAGCACGCGCATCAGTGGGCGTACCTGATCGGGATCCCCCAGTCCCAGGCGACGCTCGCCGGGCACGCCTGGCCCACAAAGCTGCCAGTCACCTTGGCTCTCGATGGTCTCGACCATCACGATCAGCGTAGTGCTGCGATCCGGCCAGGCATCGGAGCCCAAGGCAAATTCCTCGACCTGGGTGAGCGTCGTCGGCGTCACCAGCGCGAAGTCAGCGTTGGCCGGGTCCGGTGTGACCCGGGCGCCGGTATGAAAGGCCAGGGCTGCCGCGAGGCCTGCCCCGGAAAGCGTGGCATCGATCCAGACTCGGGTTTCCAGATCACACAGGGCCAGCAGCGTCCCCCAGGCGGCCGGCGAAATCGCTGCTCCCGGCGGCAGCGACGGCAACGCCATGCTGGTCAAGGTGCCCGGCTCCGACATGCACCCCAGCAAGCGCCGAAAGCGCTGCTGGGCGTCGTGCACAGCATCGGACAGGCCTGGCCAGTCGTGTGGTCTGACGCTTTCCTCGCGTGGTGCTGTCATGTTCATTCGCCCCTTACCATGGTGAAGAAGTCGACGCGCGTGGCAGCAGACTGGCGCGACGCCTGTTCGCGTTGCTGTGATAGTTCTTGCGCCAGCGGCGCCATCAGTTCGCTGTCGATGCGCCGGGCCCAGTGGTCGTGTCGCGCACAGGCATCGACCAGCGCGATCAGTTCAGCGTGGGCCTTGTCTCGGCCGCGGACCCAGCCATGTCCCAGCGAGCCGTCGTCCAGGGCCACGCTGGCTCTGGTCAATGTCATCTCACCCAGGTTGAAGGCGGAGCCACTGCCGCCCATGCGCCCGCGTACCATGGCCATGCCGGTTTCTGGTCCGCGCACACAGCGATGTCTCGCCTGGATGCCCAGTGACTGCCAGCCTTGGGCAAGGCGTTCGAAGGGCGTCAACGCCAGCAGGCGGTGACGTTGCATTGGGGTCATGGTCGACGTCATGAGAGAGCCTCGTCGTCTTGAAACTGCGGACGTTCGTCCGTCGGAAAGTCGAAGTGGTAGGCAACACGATCGGCGCGAGCGCGACTGACGGAGATTTCGACCAGCCGCCCCTCCTCGTCGACGTTGTCACTGGTCAGCACCATCAGTGGAGCCTGCCGCGGGCAGCGCAGCAGCCGACTGTCAGCGTCATCGGCCTGGACAGCTTCCAGCCGCACCCTTGAGCGGCTCAGCCGCAGCCCATAGTGTTGATCCAGCAGTGCCCGGGTAGAGCCACCGCGATAGCGGTCTTGCCAACCGGGCACCCGTCGCGGGTCGAACCAGTGGCGCAAGCGCAGCAGCGGCGCTTCATCCACGTAGCGCACCGTGTCGACACACAGCAGGCTGTCCCCCGGGGCGCAGCCGAAGCGCTGTGCAATGGCTTCCGGGGGCACCACCATCGCCTGGGTCAGGCAGCAGGTCTCGGTCGCCAGGCCCAGCTCAGCCAGGTTGTGCGTCACCTTGCTGGCGGCATTCACCGCATAGTCCAGGCGGCGATCCACCACCTGGGTGCCACGCCCCTGATGGCGTGTCACCATTCCAGCAGCCACCAGTTCGTCCAGCGCCCGACGCACGGTGTGACGGTTGACGCCGAAGCGTCGTGCCAGTGCCGCTTCGCTGGGCAGCAGGTCGCCGGCGCGATAGCTCCCGCGCACTTCCCTGGACAACACATCGGCAAGCATGCGGTAGCGCGGCAGCCCTGCGGCTTCGGCAACTTGTCTAGACATCTTCACTCCAAAAAAAGAAGGCGATGTAGCACAACCGTGTGGAGCTGATAGTGGTCGTGGCGCAAGCTGCCAAGACCGCGATCAGATAAAGCGTTTACGCACCAGCTGTGATGCCATGTCCAGGGAGGTCACGGCGACGATGATGACCAGCATGATGGTGGCGGTTTCGGCATACTGAAATCCGCGCATGGTTTCCCACAGCGCCACGCCAATGCCACCGCCGCCTACCATCCCGAGCACCGTGGCCGAACGAATGTTGGACTCGAAGCGATACAGGCTGACCGAGATCCACAGCGGCAATACCTGCGGGATCAGACCAAAGATGATCTCCTCGATACGCCCGGCACCGGTCACCCGTATGCCCTCCATCGGGCCCGCTTCAGCGGCTTCCACCGCCTCGGAGAACAGCTTGGCGAGAACGCCGGTGGTGTGCACGAACAGCGCCAGGGTGCCGGCAAAGGGCCCCAGCCCTACGGCCACCACAAACAGCATGGCAAATACCAGCTCGTTGATGGCACGGGTGGCATCCATCAGTCGGCGCACCGGCTGGTATACCCACCAGGGCACCAGGTTCTCGGAGCACAAGAGGCTCGCTGGAATCGCCACCAGAATGGCCAGCAGGGTGCCCCATACCGCGATCTGAATCGTCACCAGCATCTGCTCAATGTAGTGATCCAGGTTGCCCAGCGCAGGCGGGAAGAAGTCGCCGGCCAACGTTGCCATGTTGCTGGCATTGGTAAACAGCAAGCTGGGCTGCATCTCGACGCCCTGCCAGGACCAGGCCAATACCGCCAGGCCCAGACCCCATAGCGCCAACGTGGTCCAGCTGCGCTTGGGCGGCATGCTGATACCGGATAATTGGGTTTGAGTGCTCATGCGCTCTCCACAGAGGGCTTAAGTCATGCGCTGTCACGAACGGCGCTGAAACCGAGGCCGGGCCGCCGACAGACGGCCCGGCGAACCATCAACCTGCGTTGGCGGCGGCGTCTTCGGGCATTGCCTCGGCCGCCTGGATGGCCTTCATGCGCGTATCGAGGTCATCGAGTTGGCCATCGATCTCGGCCAGACGGGCCTCGCGGTCCCCTTCACTCAGGCTGTCATCCTTGGCCACTTCAGAACGCTCCTTGAACAGGGCCAACTGACGGATCGGCAGCAGCTGATCATTGCTGGAAGCGACAAATTCGGCCCATTGCAGCGGCTCGAGGATGGCCTGCTCGTCGGCATCGTCGCCATAGCTCATGAAGAACTCACGCAGGGTGTCCTTGGTGGCCTCATCCAGATCGCTACGCCACACCAGCGGATCGGACGGGATCAGCGGCGACTTCCAGATCACCCGCAGCTGCTCGGCCTTGTCGGGCGCCGTCACTTCCAGACGCTGCATGCCTTCGGTGTTGAAGGTGGCCACGTCGACCTGCTTGTTGGCCACGGCCAGTGCGTTGGTCTCATGACTGGAATTGAGCGTGCGCTTGAAGGCGGTAGCGGCGTCGACGCCATTCTTGGCAAAGACGTAGTAGCCCGGTACCAGGAAGCCGGAGGTGGAATTGGGATCACCGTTGCCGAACACCAGATCGGAGGCATTGGACAGCACGTCGTCGACGTCATGCAGGTCGCTATCCTGGTGGGCGATCATCAAGCTCCAGTAGCCGGGGGAGCCGTCAGCGGCCACGGTCTGGGCGAAGATCTCGCCTCCTGCACGGTCCACCGCCTCCATGGCCGCCTTGTTGCCGTACCAGGCCAGGTCAATCTGGCCAAATCGCATGGCCTGGATCACCGCAGCGTAGTCAGTGGCGAAGAACGGCTCGACCTCCATCCCTACCTGCTCGGACATGTCCTCGAGGAAGGGGTCCCACAGCGGTGCCAGGTTCTGGCTCGCTTCGGTGGAGATAATGCCGAACTTGAGGGTATCGGCGGCCGCCAGCTGAGTGACGGCAGCAAGACCAAGACCTGCCATCAGCGGCAGCGACAGGCGGCGAACATTAGCAAAAAGCATGGGTATCTCCTGGGGGGGTGCAGGGGGTGTTCTAGATGAGAGGTGATGCAGTCGTTGTCGGTATCACGTTGGATTGCCGTCAGCCGTCCGAACTAGACATGCGCCGCCACCGCGGGCTGGGCATGGGCCGGCTCTCGGGTCGGCGATGGCAGGTCGGGCTGGGCGCCGGAACGAAGCTCATCGAGCCCGGCGTTTTCGTACAGGGTGCTGAGGCGCGCATCGGTCAGCTCAGTAGTCTTGCCGTCGAAATACAGCCGACCATCCTTGAGCGCGATGGCGCGATGACAGTAACGCCGGGCGATGTCGACTTGATGCAGGGTGATGACGACCGTACGACCGTCCTCGGCATGAATTCGCTGAAGAATCTCCATCACTTCACGGGCACTTCGCGGATCCAGCGATGCAATGGGCTCGTCGGCGAGAATCACGTCGGCGTCCTGCATCAATACCCGCGCGATCGCCACGCGCTGCTGCTGGCCACCGGAGAGCGTATTGGCGCGCTGATAGGCCATGCCCTCCAGGCCGACCCGGGCGAGGCACTCAAGCGCCCGCTGCTTCTCTTCCTGACTGAAGCGCCCGCTGAGCGCGCGCAGGCGAGGCATGCGCCCCAGCTGCCCGATCAGCACATTGGTCAGCACACTCAGGCGATTGACCAGGTTGAACTGCTGGAAGATGTAGCCAACACGGCAGCGCTGGCCACGACTGGCACGCTTGATCCGGCCACTGGCCTGTACCTCACGGCCCAGCAGGCTCACCCGACCGCCGGTATGTCGGTTACAGCAGGTCAATCCGACCAGGTGGCGCATCAATGTCGACTTGCCGGAACCGGAGGGACCGATCAGGGCAACGATGTCGCCTGGGGTGATCTCGAAACTGACGTCCTCGAGCACTTGGCGATGGCCGAACGTCTTGTTGAGTCGCTCGACGACGATGGTGGGGATGGACATGATGCCTCTCCTCTTGGAATGGCATCAGTCTGCAGGCGGCAGGTTAAGGCATGTTGTCTAGACAATGTCATTGATGTGACAAATTCACCCGGACGCATCGACGTCAGCCCAGGCCTTTTCAGACAATTATTTTAAAAAACAGGACATTAAATATTGGCGTCACTGTGCTGTAACGCAAATGCCACCGCACAGCCATATTCCGCTCGAGCGCTGTCCGTGTTCGCTTGAGGCGACGACTCACGGCGGTGCAGCGATGAGCTGGCGTGCTGTTCAGGCGATCGGATACCCGCCGAAGGTGGCCTGACAGGAGCAAGGGATACCCGGGATAGCGCCAGGCCATGGGCATGATTGGCAGGTTCAAAGGGAAAGTTCTGGCAACCGCGACCAGACTGACAGACAGCGCACCTGAAAGAGGCAGCGTCCCTGTGAAAGGTAACGTCCCTGTAAAAGGTAACGTCCCTGTGAAAGGTAACGTCCCTATGCGAGACAGCCTATGCAGCATCTGAGCCTGGAACCCAGCGCGCTGGAAGTCACCGACCTGGCCACCATGCATCGTTTCTTCGAACAGGTGCTGGAACTGCGGCCATTGGTGGTGAGCGCCACAGGCGTCACTCTGGAGCTAGGCGGTGGGGACACGACTCACGTGCTGATGCTGCTTGCCAGCACGACGCCGACCCCACCGCGCACCATTAATCTGGAGGTCAGTGCAGCGGACTTTCCCAGGCTGCGCCAGCGCCTGGAGCAATGCGGAGACGCCTGCGGGTGGGTGAGAAGCTGGGATGCGCCCGACAGCGCCTCGCCCCAATGCGCCTTCCGAGTCGTGCTGTGCCGGCTTCCGGAAGGCCATTGGCTGAGGCTGACCGCCATCGACCCCAGCGCGTGCCGGCATGTCACCTTAGCCCGCACCCAGCGCGATACTCCGCGCCGGTGATCCGTCAGTCGAACCCCTCATCCAGCGCCTCATCATCGTCCTGTAACAGGCGTTTGCGGCGCTCATCACGCTGCTTCTGCACCCGATTGTTGCGATAGCGTCGCGCCACGGCCACAGCCAGCGCCACAACCAGCATGAGCAGCAACGTCAGGCCTTGCCACGGCCGCGGTGACTCCAGGGTCGAGCCGAGCACGAAGATCATGATGAAACCCAGCGCCTGACTACTGATGGCCAGCGCGCGCAGAGGGTCGAAGGTCTTGGGTGAGGGCATCACGCATCCTGATAAATGAGGGACTGGCGGCCTGACGCAAGATGACAGCGCCCGACGAGCGCAGTAGCCTTGCCGAATCGGGTTCGCCCAGTGTACCTGCTCGCTATCGACTTTTCGTGCCCTCGCGTTGATCAACGGAGCCTTCCCCGCCATGGATGCCATCGCCATTGGTCCGGTGCTAGTGAGCCTGCCCCGGCTCTACGCACTCGCCATCACCCTGCTGCTGCTCGCGGCCAGCGCCTTTCTGCTGGGGCTTCCACGCCGCCGTCATGGTCGCTGGTTCAACGGCCTGATGCTGGCCTGGTTGCTCGGTGCTCGTCTCGGCCATGTGGTGATGCATTGGGAGGCGTATCGGGACGACTGGCTCGATATCGTGAGCCTGTGGCTGCCTGGCTATAGTGCCGTGTGGGGGCTGGCTGCCGCGGCCCTCTGGACCCTGTGGGCGCTGCGTGATCGCATGGCCGCCCTGCTGGGCGCTCAAGGCCTGACCCTGCTGGCGACACTTGGCTGGCTGGCGCTGGTCAGCTGGGCCCCGCTGTCCGCCAGCCCTGCTCCGCAGCAGGTGCCAGAGCTGACCCTGGAAGATGTCGACGGAGCGCCTATCGCCTTGCGTACGCTGACGGGCGACGCTGCCGGCAAGCCCATGATTATCAACCTATGGGCGACCTGGTGCCCCCCATGCCGGCGGGAGATGCCGCTGCTGGCCGAGATCGATCAGCGCGATGATGTCACCGTGATCATGGCCAATCAGGGCGAGCCGCTCCTTCAGGTCACCCGCTATCTGGATCAGGCCGACCTCGACTTCCGCTACGCGCTGCTCGACCCGCGTCAACAGCTGCTGGCCGCAAGCCAATCCCCTGGCTTGCCGACGACCCTGCTGTTCAGTGCCGATGGCAAGCTCCTCGAACGCCATGTGGGGGAGCTGACGCTGCCCCTGCTGGATGACTGGCTGAATCGCTGAGCAGCTGCCACGCTCTTCTTATACTGCAGGTGAAACGCACCCGCAGTCTCAGGACCGAGGCGGCCACCCCGCCTCGGCCCGCCCATCTTCTGTCGCCTTCTTCACGTCGCCTGCAACATCGCCGCTTTGCTCCCCCGCGTCGCGGTATCGGCCTGCGACGACTCTGCAAAGTCATCCCCGGCGCGACAATCGCGCTTAAGCCAGACTGAAGATTGCTGTAAGATACCGCGCCCTGTCGGCGGCGGGCCCGGCCCGCGACCACGAACCGTAACGACGCATCTCCCGAGGCATCATGAGCGACTTCTCTCCCGGCCAGCGCTGGATCAGCGACGGCGAGGCCGAACTCGGCCTGGGCACTATCCTGAATTGCGACGCGCGCAGCGTCACCGTGCTCTTCGGCGCCAGCCAGGAAACCCGCACCTACAGTACCCGTCTCGCGCCCTTGACCCGCGTCGCCTTCGGCAGCGGCGACCGCATCCAGTCTGCCGAGGGCTGGCAGATGACGGTGGACGATACCAAGGAAATCGATGGACTGATCGTCTACATCGGCGAGGACGACGCTGGCGAGCTGTGCGAGCTGCCGGAGGCCCGTCTGGCCGACAGCATGCAGTTCGACCAGGCCCGTGACCGCCTGCTGACCGGCCAGGTCGATCGCAACGACTGGTTCGACCTGCGTTTTCGTACCCTGCACCACCACCACCGGGTGGAGCAGAATCCGGCACTCGGCCTGGCCGGGCCGCGCATCGACCTGATTCCGCATCAGCTCTACATTGCCGACGAGATCTCCTCCCGCCAGGCGCCACGCGTGCTGCTGGCCGATGAGGTGGGGCTGGGCAAGACCATCGAGGCTGGGCTGATTCTGCACCGCCTGCTGCTGACTGGCCGGGTCGAGCGCGCGCTGATCCTGGTGCCGGCGAGCCTGACCCATCAGTGGCTGGTGGAGCTGCTGCGCCGCTTCTCGCTATCGGTGACCCTGCTCGACGAACAGCAGAGCCAGGCCCACGGTGACAGCAATCCCTTCGATGCTGGCCAGCTGGTACTGGCAAGCCAGGATTGGCTGTTTGCCAACCCTCACCGCCAGAGCCAGGCGGAAGCCTGCCAGTGGGACCTGTTGATCGTCGACGAAGCACATCACCTTGAGTGGCATGACCAGGACCAACAGGACGAGGGGAGCGAGCCGGAGGTCGGCCCGGGCTACGCCTGCGTCGAGCGTCTGGCCGATGCCACCGAGGGCGTGCTGCTGCTGACCGCTACTCCGGAGCAAATGGGACTGGCCAGCCACTTCGCACGCCTCCGGCTGTTGGACCGTGACCGCTATTCCGATCTCGACGCCTTCCGCGCCGAAGAACAAGGCTATGTCGCCGTGGCCCAAGCCATCGACGCACTTGCCGGCAGCTCGGAGCACGCCCTGGATGCCAGTGCCCGCGACGCGATCGGGGCCGTCGCCGATGACAGCGACAGCCAGGCCCTGCTGGCGACGCTATCCAACCCCGAAAGCAGCAGCGAACAGCGCGAGCTGGCGAGCGCCCAGCTACGTGACCAACTGCTCGACCGGCACGGCACGGGGCGGGTGATGTTCCGCAACAGCCGCCGCCATGTGGGTGGATTCCCCGAGCGCCGCCTGCACGTGGATAAGCTTGAGCTGCCGTCCTCCTACCGTCGCGTGCTGCGCCGCCTTGGCCGCGATGAAGACTATCTGGACGAGCTGCTGATCGAGACCGGGCTCGATCATCCCGAAGTAATGATCTACCTGGATGGCATGTACAGCGCACTGAGCGAGGATCCGCTCAACGCAGAGCCCTGGTGGCAGTTCGACCCACGCGTGACCTGGCTGCTGGAACGCCTGACCGAGATGGGCGATGACAAGGTGCTGGTGATTGCCCATGATCGCGAAACCGCGCAGGGGCTGTCCGATGGCCTGCGAGTGCTCGGCGGTGTCCAGGCTCCGGTGTTTCACGAGGATCTGTCGTTGGTGGAGCGCGACCGCGCCGCCGCCGCCTTTGCCGACGATGAAGACGGCTGCCAGGTGCTGGTCTGCTCTGAAATAGGCTCCGAAGGCCGCAACTTCCAGTTCTGCCGTCACCTGGTGATGTTCGACCTGCCACTGCACCCGGATCAGCTCGAACAGCGCATCGGTCGCCTCGACCGTATTGGCCAGCGCCACGCCATCGAGATTCATGTCCCCGTGTTCGAGGGTAGCCCCGGCGAGAAGCTGCTGCGCTGGTACCAGGAGGGCATGGATGCCTTCAGCGCGCCCCACGGACTTGGCAATGAGCTGTTCGATGCCTTCGGCGATGACCTGGCCGAAAGCCTGCTGGATGACGAGGCTCTGGACGACGTCATCACTGAGACACGCGCGCTGTTCGACGCCAAGCTGGCAGAGCGTGATGCGGGCCGCAACCGCTTGCTGGAGCTCAACGCCTGTCGCCCGGAGCGGGTCGAAGCCGTGCGCGAAGCGATTGTCGAGCTCGATGAAGACCGTGCGTTGCCGCGCTACCTCGATCAGGCGCTGGACATCTTCGGCGTCGACAGCAAGGAACTGGGCAACGATCTGACGCTGCTGACCCCCGGGCCTCATATGCTGGATGGCCTACCTGGGCTGGTGAAGGGGGAAGAAGGCTTTACCGTGACCACTTCCCGCTCGCGGGCTCTGGCCAGGGACGACGTCCAGCGACTGTCGTGGGAGCACCCTCTGGTGCGCGAAATGATGGGGCGCATTCTCGACGGCGCCATGGGCAACACCGCACTGGCACTGCTCAAGCACCCGGCGATTCCGGCGGGCAGGCTGATGGCGGAGCTGGTCTTCCGCACCCACTGCCCGGCCCCCAAGCGACTGCACCTCAACCGCTTCCTGCCCCCCACCGCCGTGCGGGTGCTGCTTGACGAATCAGGCGCCAACCTGACCGACAAGGTGTCCTTCACGGGTCTGTCGAAGAACCTGAAGAAGGTCAAGAAAGCCGTGGCTCGAGACCTGATCAAGAGCCGCCACGACCAGCTGAGAGACCTGCTCGACAGCGCCGAAGCCGAGGCCCAGCGCGAGCTGCCGACGATCGTCGAAGCCGCCCAGGTACGCATGCGTCAGCGTCTGGACAACGAGCTGACGCGACTGGAAGCCCTGGCACGACGCAATCCATCGGTGCGCGAGGATGAAATCACCGCCCTGCGTGAGGAACGTCAGGCGTTGGATCAGGCCATCGAAGGCACCCGGTTAAGGCTCGACGCGGTACGCGTGATTGTGACCATCGACGACGATACCCGCTGACCCGGCGGGCACCACAGCGCTCGAGAATGCACCAGCGCCTCCCTGGCGGCCTGCCAGGGCCGCCGGGCCCCTCACCGCGTGGTCGGGGCCTGGTGGTATCAGGCGAGGATATCCTCCAGCGCTTGATCCAAGGTCGGGTAACGAAAGGTGAAGCCCTCCTCCTCAAAGCGCTGAGGCACCATCCGTGCGCCCGTCAGCAGCAGCCTGGACATCTCTCCGAGTAACGTCTCAAGCACCAGCGCCGGAACCGGAAAGGGCGTTGGGCGCTTGAGATGCCGACCGATGGCCCGGATAAACTCACGATTGGTCACCGGCTGCGGCGCACTGCCATTGAAGGGACCCGACAGATGGGGCTTTTCGATCAACCACAGCAGCATCTCCACCAAGTCCTCGCGGTGGATCCACGGCATGTATTGATCCCCCTTGCCCAGCCGTCCGCCCAGCCCGAGCTTGAAGGGCGGCAGTAGCTTCTTGAGCATGCCCCCACCCTGATCCAGCACCAGGCCAGTTCGCAGGATGGCCAGGCGTACCCCATAGGCCTCTACCCCCCTTGCCGCATCCTCCCAGCGCTGGCACAAGCGATGGACGAATTCATCATGGGGTGTCGTCTGCTCGGTCACTGGCGCAGCGTCATCGCCCCCGCCCTGATCACCGTAGTAGCCCATGGCCGAGCCACTGACCAGTACCTGCGGAGCGCTTGCGGTCTGGGACAGTTGCTCGCACAACATCACCAGCTCCTTGGTGGCGTTCACCCGAGAGTCAATGAGCCGCTCTTTCTGGCTATCGCTCCAGCGCTTGTCCGCAATCGGCTCACCGGCCAGATTGACCAGCGCAGCAGGGGGCTTGTCGACGAAGTCCAAGGCACTGCTGCGCACATCGACGCCCTCTGGCAAGGCCTTGGCCGCCTTGGCTGGCGCGCGCGACACCACCTGCACCCGATGGCCATTGTCGACCAGCCGGCGACATAGACGTTGCCCGACAAAGCCACTGCCACCCGTGATCAATACTCTCATGGACACCTCTCGTTGATCCCTCAAAGATGTGCGATCAGCGCTGACGGCTGCGCACCTGCGCTTCTCATCAGCCTAGACGTTGCGCTCACGGCTGGTCGAGAAGTTTATTTGACTCAAGTTGTACATCATTTGTACGCTTAGGTCATATCACAACACGCCGAGCTTGGGAGTCGGACATGATGCGACGACAAGTTGCCATCATTGGAGCAGGCATCAGCGGGCTAGCCTGTGCCAATCGGCTGACAGCACTGGGTCACCGCGCCGTCCTTTTCGACAAGGGACGCGGTCCAGGTGGCCGTGCAGGTTCCAGGCGACAAGGTGAACAGTCTCTGGACCTAGGCGCTCAGCACTTCACGGCGCGACATCCCGACTTCCAGGCCGCTGTCGACACTTGGCGTGAGGCTGACATCGTGGCCCCTTGGCCCAGCATGCTGTACTGCGTCGACCATGAGCGCCAATGGCGCTCGCATCAGGACGACGAATCACGCTACTGCGGCACCCCACGCATGAGCGCCCTGACTCGACACCTGGCGACGGGGGAAGAGCTGATCCCCTCCATCCGCATCACCCAATTGCACGAACGCTTAGATGGCTGGTGGCTGGAGGATCACCATCAGGATCTCCATGGCCCCTTCGATCACGTGGTCGTGACCGCGCCGGCTCCCCAGGCAACGCCGCTGCTGCGACCTCATGATCCGGCGCTGGCCGCCGCATGCTCGGAGATCGACATGCAGCCCTGCTGGAGTGCCTGGGTCACGTTCGACGCACCGCTAACCCTTCCCGGGGTGGACCCAGGCTGGCCGGTGGCCCGTTTCGACGAAGGCCCCATACGCCTGGCGATTCGCCACAACACCAAACCCGGCAGAGATGAAGCGGCAGAAACCGTGGTACTACTGGCCACCCAGAGCTGGAGCCAACAGCATCTCGAAGATGACGCATCATCGATCGCCCAGCGACTGCTCGACGCCTTCACCGATAGACTGCCAGCGGCAACCACACTGCCCGATAGCACCCTGGGGGGTGCCCATCGCTGGCGCTACGCCAACGCAGTCAATTGCCTCGGTGAGGAAGACCACCGCATCGGCGACAGCGGCCTGGTACTGGCCGGTGATGGCTGCCGAGGCGGGCGCATCGAAGATGCCTGGCTATCCGGCAGCCATGCCGCCGAACGCCTCGTGTCGCTGGTGGGCGCGCCATGAACGTCTGGCGAACCGAAGCGGGATACCGCAACATTTTCGGCACGCTGCTCACCGGCAGATACCACGCGATCATCGCTTTTTAACAGGAATCCGTTCATGTCATACGCCCTGATTCTTCTCGCACACGGATCCAGCGACCCCAAGTGGCGAGCCCCGTTCGAGCAATTCCGCGATGCGCTGGTGCCACGTCTGGGAACGCCCATCCGGCTGGCCTACATGGAGCTGTGCGAGCCATCCCTGGAAGCCACCGTGGCGGAGCTGAGCGAGGGCGGCATTCACCAGATCGAAGTACTGCCGTTGTTCTTCGCCGCTGGCCGCCATCTGCGCAAGGATGTGCCCGCGCAGATCGACGCCCTGAAGGCGGAGCACGACCAGCTGTCGCTGACACTGCTTCCACCGGTTGGCGAACACCCGGCCTTCGTCGAAGCGCTGGCCAGTGCGGTCGCGGATCAGGTCGGGGAATCGCTCGACGCGGACCAGTAACACATGCAAACAGCGTGAGCGAAAAGCAGTAAAGCTGTTGTACACTTTGTACCGTCTGTACAGCTCGGCACTGGCTGTACCGTCGATTTGATCCAGCAGGTTCAAAGGACACGGCGCTTTCGCGCTTTTACTTCGCAACAGGACACGCATCGAGGCCCCCATGAGTCATACGGCGCCCCCCACCGAATCTCCTCTCTACCCCATCCGCGAAGTCTCGCGGTTAACCGGGGTCAATTCGGTGACCCTGCGCGCCTGGGAGCGACGGTATGGGTTGATAGAACCCCGTCGCACGCCCAAGGGGCACCGCTTGTACGCCCGCGAGGACATTGAGCGGGTCGAGCGCATCCTGCAATGGCTGAATCGCGGCGTGCCCGTCAGTCAGGTCAAGGACCTGCTGGCGCAACCCGAGCCGGCCGAACCTGCCCCCACCGCGGCAGGCGACTGGCCAAGTCAACGCCGGCAGGTACTGAGTGCGGTCGACGCGTTGGACATGGACCACCTGGACAGCCTCTATCAGCAGGCACTGGCGCTGTATCCGGTCGGTACCTGCCTGACCGAGCTATGGCAGCCGGTGATCCTGGAACTCGAAGAGCGCTGGGAGGGACAGCTGGGTGCCGCGCTGCAGCGACGCACACTGGAGAGCTTCCTGCGCACCCGTATCGGCATTCGGCTGTTTCACGCCAACCGAATCGCCCGCGGCCCCACCCTGCTGCTGGATACCTTGCCTGACGATGATGGCGCGCTATGGACGCTGATGATGGCGCTGGCCGCCAGCGAGAGGGGCTATCGCATTGTGCTGATGGATGATCCTCTCCCCTTCACCGACTTGCCCCTGGCTCTCGAGCGCCTGCGTCCTGGCGCAGTGGTGCTGTGCAGTGGCAAGGCAGAGCGTGCAGACGTGGTGCGCCGACTGCTGCCGCGCCTGGCCGAGCAGCTCGATACCACGCTGGCATTGTGTGGTCCCGTTGCGCGCATCAGGGCCGCTGAATTGCAGGATAGCGAGATTGAGGTGCTGGGTGACGACATTCCCATGGCGCTTGATCGTCTGAGGCCGCTGATCCGCCAGCACTGATCCAACAGTACTGGTCCATCAACACCGGATCATCCATACCGATCCATCAGAGGGCGCCCCTTTGTAGGCGAGAAGCGCCGCCCAACGCTTCTCGCCAGACCTCCTCGCTAGTGCTCCAACGTCCGGCCAGCCATCGTCTGCCGACGCCCAACCCTCCATGACCGATCCTTCAACACGAGGAGGCCACTCCATGCCTGTCACCCTGGTCTGGTTCCGAACGGACCTGAGAGTCCACGACAATACCGCCCTGTTCCATGCCAGCCAGCGGGGTCCCGTCATCGCGGTATTTCTTCACGCCCAGGAGCAATGGCGCGAACACGGACATGGAGACAACAAGCTCGACTTCATCGCGCGCGGTGTCGAAGCACTGGGAGAATCCCTGGCACAGCGCAATATCCCGCTGATCCAGCTCGACACGCCCACCTTCAAGGAAGCGCCCGAGGCGCTGATGCGCCTGGCCGACGAGCTCGGCGCAGATGCGCTGTACTTCAATCGCGAGTACCCGCTGGACGAATGGCAACGTGACCAGGCGGTACTGGAGGCTGGCGACAACAGCGACCTGGAGGTGCGTGCCTTCCGCGATGCAGTGGCCTTCAGCCCAGGCGAGCTGCTCACCGGCAAGGGCGACTACTATGGCGTGTTTACCCCCTTCTCGAAAGCCTGGCACAAGGCCATCAGCAGCGAACGCCTCGAGGTGCTGGACGCGCCTGCCAAGCAATCACCGGTGGAAGTGTCAGCAACAGCCCGTCAGCGCACTCGCTACGATGACAAGGCGGTCGATGGCCGCCGGTGGCCGGCAGGAGAAGAGGCTGCCGCGGACCGTCTATCGGCCTTCCTGAGCGGATCCATCAGCAGCCCTGGAAAACGCTACAAGGAGGACCGCGACTTCCCGGCCAAGCGAGGCACCAGCGAGCTGTCTCCTTACCTGGCCATGGGCATGATCTCCTGGCGCCAGTGCATGCAGGCCGTCATCTCGATCAATGACGGCAGCCTGAGCGATGGCGACAAGGGCCTGACGACCTGGGTCAGCGAGCTGATCTGGCGCGAGTTCTACCAGCATGTGGCCGTGGGCTTCCCCAGGGTCTGTCGATACCGCGCCTTCCAACGTCATACAGAAGCCCTTGAGTGGCGCGACGCCGACGATGATTTCGCCGCCTGGTGTGAAGGGCGTACCGGCTACCCTCTGGTCGACGCCGCCATGCGCCAGCTGGTCTCGACCGGGTGGATGCACAACCGATTGCGCATGGTGACCGCCATGTTTCTCACCAAGCACCTGCTGATCGACTGGCGCCGCGGCGAGCGCTTCTTCCTCGAACACCTGGTCGACGGGGAGTTTGCGGCCAACAACGGAGGCTGGCAGTGGGCTGCTTCGACGGGCACCGATGCCGCCCCGTACTTCCGCATCTTCAACCCCACGACACAATCCGAACGCTTCGACCCCGACGGCAACTTCATTGCCCACTGGCTGCCGGAGCTGGCTGACCTCCCGGCACGCCAGCGCCACGCCCCATCCTCGGACCTCCTCAGCAGCAACGACTATCCTCGACCGATTGTCGAGCACAAGGCGGCTCGCGAACGAGCGCTCGAGGCCTTCAAGTCATTGTCCAAGGATGACTAGGGCAGACGCGAGCACCGACAGGGAGACCACGATGATCGACGACCCGCAGCTGGCAGCCTTCTGCGACACCTTCAGTAAGCTGGACAAAACCTGTACAGAAAAGCTATACAGTATATATTCTGATGACATCGTGTTCATCGACCCGCTCCACCGGGTCAACGGCATCAACAACCTGAAGGCTGATTTCGATGCCATGTATGCCAACGTGATCACGTGCCAGTTCGACTTCAGGCATGGTGTGCGTGAGAGACAACATGGATTCGTGACCTGGACCATGACACTGCAGCATCGGCGCCTGGCACGGGGGAAACCCATCGCCGTGGAGGGCTGCTCGGCGCTGATCTTTGCCTCCGGCGAAGGCGGCAAGGTGATTCGCCATCAGGACTATTTCGACGCCGGAGCACTGCTGTACGAACGCCTGCCCCTAGTGGGAATGCTGGTTCGCCGAATCAAGCGTATCGCGGCAGGTTGAAACCCTGACCAGCCATCCCACGTAGCTGGCAGTCAGCAGCATCTGGTACCAGCAACAGTGAGGATGACATGGCTCGCGACCCCAACCCACAGCGCATATGGCTCACCGGTGCCACTTCAGGCATCGGCGAAGCGCTGGCACAGCGCCTGCTGGACGATGGCCACCGGGTGGCACTGACCTCCCGCAGCCGCTCAGGCCTTGAAACGTTGGCCGGCCAGCGCGACAACGCACTGCTGGTGCCCGCTGACGTCACCGACCTGCAGGCGATGAAGGACGCAGCAGCCGTCATCGCTGATGCCTTCGATGGCCTCGACATGGTGATCTTCAATGCCGGCACCTGCGTCTACCTGGACGGCGGTCGCGTCGATACCTCGCTGGTAAGAGACAATTTCGATCCCAACTTCTTTGGCACCATTCACGCACTGGAAGCGGCGCTGCCGCTGCTGCATCAGGCCCGCGACCAAGGTTCACGCCCGCTGATCGCCGTCACCTCCAGCGCCTCGGCCTATCTTCCCCTGCCCAGGGCCGAAGCCTACGGCGCCTCCAAGGCGGCGCTCACCTACTTCTGCGAATCATTGCGCCTCGACCTGGCCCATCAGCAGATTGATGTCAGCGTCATTCACCCTGGCTTCGTCAAGACCCCACTGACCGAGCGCAACGACTTCCCCATGCCCATGGCCGTGACCCCGGAAAAGGCCGCGAAGGCCATTCTCGAGGGACTCTCGGCGCGCCGCCGAGACATTCACTTCCCTCGCCGCTTTACCTACCTGGTCAAGCTGCTGGGCGTCATGCCCCTGCGCCTGAGGGTCGCGATCGGCAAGCGGCTGGTGCGACGCGAACACGATACCGAGATGTCTTCACAGCAGGAGAACGACGGATGACCCGACCTGAACCCGGGCCACACGCACAACGTATTGCAGTGATTGGTGGCGGCATCAGCGGGCTATCAGCGGCCCGCTACCTGAGTGCCCGTCACCAGGTCACCCTGTTTGAAGCAGCGGACCGCCTGGGCGGCCACACGGCTACCGTCGATGTCGAGGTGGACGGTCAAGACTACGCCATCGACACCGGGTTCATCGTCTTTAACGACAGGACCTACCCGCACTTCCAGCGCCTGCTCGATCATCTCGACGTTGCCTACCAGCCCACCGAAATGAGCTTTTCGGTGCATCGCACTGACGTCGACTTCGAATACAACGGCCACACCTTGGCCTCGCTTTTCGCCCAGCGCCGAAACCTGCTGCGACCCTCGTTCTACCGGTTGCTGGGACAGATAGTGCGCTTCAACCGCCAGGCGATTCATGACCTTGCCAACCATGACGCAAATGCAGATCCTGACCCGCTGCTGCTGCCGCTAGGCGACTACCTGGACCGCGAAGGCTTTAGTGAAGACTTCCAGCGCCACTACTTGCTGCCCATGGGCGGCGCGATCTGGTCCGCCAGCCTGGCCGACATTCGCGCTTTCTCGACGCGCTTCTTCCTGCGCTTCTTTCATCACCATGGGCTGCTATCGATCAACGACAGGCCTCAGTGGTTCACCATCAAGGGCGGCTCCCGCACCTATATTGACCGCCTGACTGCGCCCTACGCCGACAGCATCCGGCTGGCCACTCCCGTCCGTGGCATTCGCCGGGAAGCCGATGCCGTCGTCATCCGCACGCACAGCGGCGAAGAGCGCTTCGACCAGCTGGTCCTGGCCTGTCATGCGGACCAGGCCCTGGCACTACTGGAGGATCCGAGCCCGGCGGAGCGCGAGATACTTTCCGCCCTGCCCTATGCCGACAACGAGGTCGTGCTGCACACCGACACTCGGCTGCTGCCACGCCGGTCACGCGCCTGGGCCAGCTGGAATTACCGTCTTGATGGCCGCGCCGACAGCGCGAACGTCTCGGTTACCTACGCCATGAACATCCTGCAACGACTTGAGGCGCCGCATACCTTTTGTGTGACCCTCAATGACAGCGACAGCATCGCCGCCGACAAGGTACTTGGACGCTTCACCTACGCACACCCTCAGTTCACCCAGGCAGGTGCACTGGCCCAGAGTCGCCACGCCGAGATTTCCGGCACCAAGGGTCGTACCCACTTCTGCGGAGCTTACTGGCGTCATGGGTTCCATGAAGATGGCGTCTGGAGCGCCTTGCGGGTGGCCCAGGCGCTGGGCTGTGACGAGCTCGACCATGAGCGACTCAGGGAGGCGACGACATGATCACGACGCCGCGCTCGCGCATCTATCGTGGCACCCTGCGTCATCGCCGCTTTCTGCCTCGCCAGCACTCCTTCGACTATCGCGTGTGGATGGCGTTGCTGGACCTGGATGAGCTCCCCGCACTGTTCGATGGTGTGCCCGGTTTCAGTGCCAGGCGGCCCGCACTGGCACGTTTCCGCCGGGAAGACTACCTGCCCGCCCGAGGCCAGCAACTGTCACTGGCAGAGGCAGCCAGAGAAGAGGTGCGCGAGCGTCTTGGAGCCGCCCCAGAGGGACGCGTCACCCTGCTGACGCAACTGTCGTCGCCCTGGGTCAGCTTCAATCCCATATCGCTCTACTACCTCTATCACCCTGCCGACGAGACAGGAGAGGAACGGCTCGGCGCGGTGCTGGGAGAGGTCACCAATACCCCCTGGAGAGAGCGAACCCGATACGCCAGCGCAGTGGATGGCAGCCGCCACACGCATCGCGCGGCGTTCGACAAGGACCTTCACGTTTCGCCCTTCCTGCCCATGGGCATGACCTATCACTGGCGCTTCAACAGTCCCGGAGAGGCGCTGTTCATGCACATGGAAACCTGGCGAGACGAGCAGCGCCATTTTGATGCCACGCTCACCCTGGAGGGCCAGCCTGCTACGCGCGGTGCCCTCATGTCGACGCTGGCACGCCAGCCCTGGATGGCCACCAAGACACTGGCCGCCATCCATTGGGAGGCGCTCAAGCTGTGGCTCAAGGGCGTTCCCTTGCACGATCATCCGCCCCCCGCAGAGGGTGCCACGCCTCAGCCAAGGGAGAGTCAGTCATGACCTTGACCACACGCCAGTCCAGCGCCAGCGACACTGCACCGCCGCCCCCGTCAAGCGGCTCTCGGTTAGCCCAAGGAGTCCAGGACATGACCACCCTGAGAACACAGCACCACGCTATCGCCAGCAGCGAAGAAGGCAGACTATCGCGTTGGCTGAAGCCTCGCGTGCTGGGCCACTTGGCCAAGCTCAAGCACGGCCACATCACGCTCATCGATGGTCACGAACGCCACCTTCTCGGCGAGGACGGCGAGCTGTCCGTTACTCTGGTGGTGCGTCACAGTCGCGCCTGGAAGCGTATGGCCATGGGCGGCTCGGTGGGTGCTGCGGAAGCGTACATGGAAGGCGATTGGGACGTTGACGATCTGGTCGGCTTGATTCGCCTGTTCGCCCTCAACATCGATCAGGTCAATGACGACGTGGAAAGGGGGGTCGCCAGCCTTGGCCGACTCCTGCTGTCGGGGCTGCTGCGACTGCAGCGCAACAGCCGCAAGGGCGCCAAGCGCAACATCGCGGCGCACTACGACATCGGCAACAACCTGTTCGAGACGTTCCTCGACCGCGAGCACTGGATGTATTCCAGCGCCGTCTTCCCAAGCCCGGATGCCAGCCTGGAGGAAGCCTCGACCCACAAGCTGGACGTCATGCTCGACAAGCTGGATGTGCAGCCCCATCACCACCTTCTCGAGATTGGTACCGGCTGGGGCGGGCTGGCCATTCATGCCGCCAAAACCCGCGGCTGCCGCGTCACCACGACCACGATCTCCGAGGAACAGTATCAGCATACGGCGCGTCGACTGGCCGAAGAGGGGTTGGACGACCAGGTCACGCTGTTGAAACAGGACTACCGGGAACTGAGCGGTCGCTATGACCGGATCGTCTCGGTGGAAATGATCGAGGCCGTCGGCGCCGACTACCTGCCGCTGTACCTGAAGACACTCGATACGTTGCTCGCCCCACGCGGGCTGGTGCTATTGCAAGCCATTACCGTGCGGGACCAGCGCTACGAGGCAGCGCGCAAAGAGATGGACTTCATCAAGCGCTATATCTTTCCGGGGGGGTTCCTGCCTTCACCGACCGTGCTGCTCACCCAGCTGACGCGACACACGTCCCTGAACCTGATCGATCTGGATGATATCGGCATGCACTATGCTCGCACCCTGCGCGAGTGGCGCCACCGCTTTGAAGCCAATCTGGATCGTGTCGCACGGCTGGGCTATGACGAGCGCTTCATTCGCATGTGGCGCTACTACCTATGCTACTGCGAAGCCGCCTTCCTGGAGCGCACCATCAGCACCTGTCACCTGCTGCTGGCCAAGCCCGATGCGCGCCCTCCGACCCGGCTCGGAAGGCCGTAATCTTGGCCCGCTCTCGGACAACCTGGCCTTGGCTTGCGCTCAATGCGGCTGGCTTCCAGCTGGGTTGGCTGGCCTGCGTCATCGGCGGTGCGGGCGTGGGCGGCATCGTCGGCGGCGTGGTGCTCGCGGCTCATCTCCTTTGCATGGCGCGCCCTGGGGAGTGGCGCTGGCTGGTTATCTTCGGGCTGATGGGGCTTGCCATCGACGGTAGCCTGGCGCTGCTGGGGGGCTATCGCTTTGCGCCTGAAGACGTCCGGGTGGGACCACTGGCGCTGTGGCTTTTGTGGCTGTGGCCTCTTTTCGCCATGCTGATTCATCACTCGCTCTACTGGCTGTGGGCGCGTCCCTGGCTGGCAGTGCTGGGAGGAGCCATCAGTGCCCCGCTGTCCTATTTCGGCGGCGCCAAGCTGGCAGGGGTAGCGCTAGCCCCGTGGCTACTGCCGAGCCAGGCCGTCATCTGGGCGCTGATCTGCCTGACGGTCAGCCTGGCGGCGGCCCGTGGATACCTCACGCCACCGCCTGGCGAGAACCGCTCTCCAGCGGCTGACTGACGCTCTCGCGCCATAGCGCCTCCAGCTCATGGGCCGGCATGGGTCGCGCGTAGAAGTAGCCCTGGACCTCATCACATCCGACCTGCCGCAGATAGTCACGCTGTTCGGCGGTTTCCACCCCCTCTGCCACCACCTCCAGGCCCAGTCCCCTGGCCATGGCCATCACCGCATCGACGATGGCGGCGTCGGCGGTCTCATGGGGCAGCGCCTTGACGAAGGCTCGGTCCAGCTTGAGCTTGTCCAGCGGCAGCTCCTTGAGATACCCCAGCGACGAATACCCCGTACCGAAGTCATCGATGGCGATACGATGCCCAAGATCCCTCAAGCGCTCCAACCTGGGCGCGATGTCGCCGCCACGATCATCCAGCAGCACTGACTCGGTCAGCTCCAGCCCCAGCCAGTGAGAGTCGACTTCGTGGCGTGCGCGTCCTGTGGCAAGGGTCTTTTCCAGGTCCCCCTGGAACAGCTGCATGGCCGAAATGTTGATCCATACCGGCAACAGCGGCAGTCCACGCGAGCGCCAATGGGCGAGCTGTGTCAGCGCCTGGTGGATCACCCAGTCCCCCAGGGGGGCCATGAGGCCGTGACGCTCGGCCAGGGGAATGAACTCGGCCGGTGACACCAGCCCATCGCGTGGATGGCGCCAGCGAAGCAAGGCTTCCATGCCGACCATGGCCTCATCGGACAGTCGATGCTGGGGCTGATAGTGAAGCTCCAGCTGGCCACCCTGAGCGAGGGCTTCGCGCAGGTCATTGAGCAGCGCCAGGTTGGGGCTGTCGCTGACGTCCAATGCCGGCCGAAACCTCAGGCACAGATTGCCGCCGCGTCGCCGCGCGGAGACCAGCGCGGACTCCAGTCGCTGGAACAGCACACCATCATTGTCACCGTCCTCGGGGGCACGACAGCTGCCAATGGTGATGCCCAGGCGCAGGGTGCTTCCGTCGATCTGAAACGGCTCCCCCAGGTGGGCCTTCAATCCCTCGATCCAGCCTTCGTGGTCATCGTACGTGGTGGTACGCAGGACCATGAATTCATCTCCGCCCAGTCGACCGACCACGCCCCCGGCCACATGACCGGCCAATCTTTTGCCGAAACGCGCAAGCAGGCGATCTCCGGCACTGACGCCCAGGCTCTCGTTGATCTCGCGAAAGCCGTCAATATCGATGAGGGCCAGGTCCAGGCTTTCTCCTGCTCGCAGGTGACGCAGACGAGAAGACAGCAGCTCATGTAGCCGAAAACGGTTGGGCAGGCCGGTCAACGGGTCTTCCCGCCCGATGCGTCGCAGGTCCTGCTCTCGCGCCTTGCGCAGGGATATGTCGGTGAAGGTGGCAATGTGGTGCTCGGGATGGCCGCGGGCATCGGAGATCACCTGAACCTCCAGCCACATCGGATACTCATTGCCATCCTTGCGCCGCTGCCACAGCTCACCTTCCCAATGACCTGTGCTGGTCAAGGCCTGCCAGAAACGTTCAAAGAAGGCGCTGTCATGCCGCGCCGCCGCCAGATTGCTGGCGCTCAGCCCCTGAACCTCTGTCAGCTCATAGCCCGATAGCTCGGTGAAGGCCGGATTGACCGCCTGTATCTGATGCTGGGCGTCGGTGATCATCACCGCTTCGCCGGACTGACGCATCACCTGCTCGGTCAGCCGCGCGCGGCGTTGCTCGAGCTTGATCTGGCGCCAGCCATCCCACAGCGCCACTGCCATCAGTACGACGGCACCGAGCCGCAACGACACGCTGGGCAGCCATAAAATCGCCGACATGGCGCAGAGCCCGAGCCAGATCAGCGGGCGGTTAAAGGAGAGACGAGGCCACATGGTCGATACGGACTCCCGCTGGAGAGAACAGGCGAAATTGCTGTCCTATCGTTATCGGCCGACAGTAGGAAATCTGTAGTGCAAGATTCCTTTTCCGAGCAACCACGACCATGATCGAAGGTCCACGGGGTGCATTCGGCCCCCACGAACAGTAGACTAGGCAGGCCGCGTGGCGGCAGATTGCCGTACGCGGCGTACATCACTTCGACTCTCGGAACGCTCCAGTGACCAAGCAACACTCTTTTGATCGCGATGAACTGCTGGCTTGCAGCCGCGGTGAGCTGTTCGGCCCGGGCAATGCCCAGCTGCCGGCCCCCAACATGCTGATGCTCGACCGCATCACGCGCATTTACGAAGAGGGTGGCGAGTACGGAAAGGGCGAACTGATCGCCGAGCTCGATATCCGCCCCGACCTGTGGTTCTTCGACTGCCATTTCCCGGGTGACCCCGTCATGCCTGGCTGTCTCGGCCTCGATGCCATGTGGCAGCTGGTGGGCTTCTATCTTGGCTGGCTCGGCCATCCCGGACGTGGCCGGGCACTGGGCTGTGGCGAGGTCAAGTTCAGCGGGCAGATCATGCCTGAAGCCCAGAAGGTTACCTATCGCATCAATATCAAGCGCGTCATCACCCGCCGCCTGATTCTGGGCATGGCGGACGGCACTGTCTCCGTCGATGGCCGCGATATCTATCAGGCCAATGACCTGCGCGTCGGCCTGTTCACCTCCACCGCGAATTTCTGATCAGGAGGCTTCCATGCGACGAGTGGTAGTCACCGGCCTGGGTATCGTGTCCTGCCTGGGCAATGACCGGCAGCAGGTACTCGAGGCACTCAAGAACGGCCAATCCGGCATTCGCTTCAAGGAAGAATACGCCGAGCGCGGCTTCCGCAGCCAGGTGGCGGGCGTGGTCGATATCGACCTGGACTCCCTGGTGGACCGCAAGCTGCGCCGCTTCATGGGCGATGCCGCTGCTTACGCCTATGTTTCCATGGCTCAGGCCATCGAAGACTCTGGCCTCAGCCCGGAGCAGGTCTCCAATGAACGTACCGGCCTGATCGCCGGCTCCGGCGGTGCTTCCAGCGCCAACCAGGTGGAAGCCGCCGATGTCATGCGTGAGAAAGGCCTGCGCCGCGTTGGTCCTTACCGTGTCACCCGGACCATGGGCAGCACCGTGTCCGCCTGCCTGGCGACCCCGTTCAAGATCAAGGGCGTCAACTATTCCATCTCTTCCGCCTGTGCGACCTCTGCACACTGCATCGGCTCAGCGATGGAACAGATTCAACTCGGCAAGCAGGACGTGGTCTTTGCCGGTGGCGGCGAAGAAGAGCACTGGACTTTATCGTGCCTGTTCGACGCCATGGGCGCCTTGTCCACCAGCTACAACGACGCTCCGGCAACCGCCTCTCGCCCCTATGACAAGTCTCGCGATGGCTTCGTCATCGCCGGTGGCGGTGGCATGCTGGTACTCGAGGAGCTCGAACACGCCAAGGCCCGTGGCGCCAAGATCTATGCCGAGGTAGTGGGCTACGGCGCCACCTCCGACGGCAAGGACATGGTGGCTCCCTCCGGCGAAGGCGCCGTGCGCTGCATGCGCCAGGCCATGGCCACCGTGGACGGCGATATCGACTACATCAACACCCACGGCACCTCCACGCCGGTAGGGGATGTGGCCGAGTTGAAGGCGGTGCGCGAAGTGTTCGGCGACAGCACTCCGGCGATGAGCTCCACCAAGTCACTGACCGGGCACTCGCTGGGCGCCACCGGGGTGCAGGAAGCGATCTACTCGCTGCTGATGATGGAGAACGATTTCATCGCTGCCTCCGCCAATGTCAGTGATCTGGACGATGAAGCCCAGGGCTTCGACATCGTCACTCAGCGCCGCGATGGCGTGAAGCTTGACCGGGTGCTCTCCAACAGCTTCGGCTTTGGCGGCACCAATGCCTGCCTGGTACTTCAGCGCTACAGCGACTGATACTTCCTCTAAGCCGTCATCACGACGGATAGCAAGAAGCCAAAAAACGGCGCCTTTGGGCGCCGTTTTTTCGCTGGATGGACACACTTTCTCTTATATTTTGCTCGATTAACTACAAACTAGCTCACAGCAAACAGGCATCGCCAGAGTGGTTGAGCGGTCGACTGGGGCCATGTTTACACTTCCTTCCGTCGGCGCCGCCCCAAGGCTTCTGCAGCGCGTCACCAGCGGCGCCATTGGATGCCTCTCTCAAGGAAGATGCTCATGAATCTCCGTCATACCCTGTCTGTGACCGTTGCCACCCTGGGCTGCAGTCTCCTCCTCTCTGGCTGTGAAAACATGTCCACTGACGACATGATCAGCACCGGCCTCGCCGGCTTCGACGCTGCGACCATCAGCGATGAGGAGATCCAGGCCATGTCCGCTCAAGCCTGTGAGCAGATGGATGCCGAATCCGCCATCGCCACTCCCGGCTCCGAGTATGCCCAGCGTCTGCAGCGCATCGCCGACAACCTGGGTCACCAGATCGACGGCATCCCGGTCAGCTACAAGGTCTACATGACCGACGACATCAATGCCTGGGCCATGGCCAACGGCTGTGTGCGCGTCTACAGCGGTCTGATGGACATGATGACCGACAACGAGATCGAGGGGGTATTGGGCCATGAGCTCGGCCATGTGGCGTTAGGCCACAGCAAGAAGGCCATGCAGACCGCCTACGCGACCTCCATCGCCCGCGACGCCATGGCCGCATCCGGCAATGGTGCGGTAGCCGCCCTGTCCAGCTCGCAGCTGGGCGATTTGAGTGAAAAGTTCATCAACGCGCAGTTCTCCCAAAGCCAGGAGAGCGACGCTGACAACTTCTCGTTTGACCTGCTCACTGATCGTGGCATTCCACGCGAAGGCCTGCTGACGGGCTTCGAGAAATTCGCCGACATGGACGGCGGCGAGAGCAGCCTGATGTCGTCACACCCGGGCTCCAAGGATCGCGCCGACAACATCCGCGAGCGTCTGGCCAACGGCTAGGCCGGCGACGCTGACGGCCTCACTGGTACTACTTGCTTAACCGACAAGGCCTCTTCCCACGCCGGGAAGAGGCCTTGTCGTGTCTTCAGACGCACCGTCACCAGGTCTCAAGCGGTCTCGGTACGCGAAGCCGGTTGGTGGGGACGAGGCACGCTGGATATCTCAGCAAGTGTCGCCTCGATCCAGGCCTCGGTGTCTGCCAGCACTTCATCAGGGGTGCGCCCTTGTGTGGCGATCGGCTCACCCACCACCAGTGAGATACGACCAGGACGCTTGACCCAGTCTCGGCCGGGCCAGCATTCCCCCGCATTATGTGCAACGGGCACCACGGGGACTCCTGCACGACAGGCGATCACCGCACCGCTCTTGTTGTAGCGGCGGCGCTTGCCAGGATCGACCCGGGTGCCTTCGGGGAAGATCAGCACGGAAAGCCCCTCCTTGAGACGCTGTCCACCCTGGCTGAGCACCTGCTTCATGGCGCGAGCCGGCTTGGAGCGATCCAGTGCAATAGGGTGCAGCAGGCGCAAGCCCCAGCCAAAGATCGGGAAGTTGAGCAGCTCTTTCTTCAGTACCGTGCAGACCGGAGGCTTGAGCAGCTGAAGGTAGACGGTCTCCCACTCGCACTGATGGTTGGACAGAATCACTACCGGGCCGTCGGGCAGATTTTCATGCCCCTGCATCTCGTAGCGCACGCCACATACCAGGCGGAACCAGGCAATGATGAAGTGGTTGTAGAGATTCAGCAGCCGGTAGCGCGAACGCAGTGGCAGCAGGGGGGCAGGAGGCAGAAACAGCAGGCCGCAGACCAGCATGGCCGCAAAGTAGCCGATGTAGAAGATGACGCTGCGCAGCACGTTCATGGGGTTGCGTCCCCCTTGTCCTGGATGGCGGCGGCATCATCACGCGCCTGGCACCAGGTGTCGAGCATGCGGCCCACCTCCAGTCGCCATGGCTTCTGATGCACGCCAAACACCTCCAGCACCCGACGGCAATTGAGGACGCGGCGTAACGGCTGATCGTGGTGATGACTCAGCGCCTTGACCTCGCCCAACGCAATCTGCTCGCCTTGCCCTTCAAGCCGCGTCCCCAGCTGGGTACGCACCATGCAGACAAAGGTGTAGGCGCTGACCGGCTCGACACCTGCCAGGTGATAGCTGCCCCAGGCATCCGCGCCGCAGGCTTGCTGCTGGAGCATGCCTATCAGTGCCATGGCCACTGCATCGGCGGAGGTGGGACAGAGGGTGACATCCGTCTCGGCACGTACCACGCCACCACTGATCAAGGTATCCAGCAGCTCGCCCAACCAGGCGTGACTGCCTTCCAGGGCGAACATCGGGCCCACGCGCACGATCAGGTGCTGGTGGCACTCTGCCCGGATTCGGTCGCCTGCGGTCACCAGGCGACGCAGGCCTTCATCGCGAGGGGCCGGAATGACATGCTCGTCGATCGGCGAGGCATGACCGTCCTCATACAACTGGTCAGAGACGCACCAGACCAGAGGAATACCGACATCGCGACAGGCCTCCATGCAGGCCTCGACAGCCTCGGCGTGTTCCATCACGGCGGCGGGGGGCACGCTGAAAGGGCGCGACAACGGTGGAATGATCAGTGCATCGGGCGCAATCGCCCGCAGCTTGTCCGCTCCCACCCGGGTGGCAGGATCGATCACCAGCTCCGTATCACCGCGCCGGTTGCTTTCCCGTGCCAGGGCCAGCGACAGGCAATGCCCCGCATCCAGAATCAGCAGCTTCACGACGACTCCTCGTCCATGAGGGCAGCGTGCAGGTCTGCACGATACCCTTGGCGTTACGGCGGATACTCCCTCGACGAGGCAGCACCAAAAGGCCACATTCTACACCAACTGCTGGTGAAACAGCGCCCCTCCCATGGCAGGCGCTGCCGTCCTCGGCGGTGTCTTCCACATCACCTGCGTATGGACGGCTTGCAGACCTGCTCATGAAGCTATCTGGCGGTCAAGCGGCGCTCAGCCGAGGCTGGTGGCAAGCCCCACCAGGCTGACGACCACCAGCACCACGCCAAGCACCCGGAAGAACACCTCGGAACGCGCTCCCAGCAGTGCCTGATGCACTCGCTCGCCCAACACGTGCCCCACCAGAGCACAGGGCAGCAGCCACAGATGGTGCTCCAGCTGCAGGTCGACACCGGCGATGATGAAGGACACCATCTTGATCACCACCAGGATGAACCACAGCACAAACAAGGTATCGCGCAGCTGGTACTTGGCCACGTGGGAGGCGAACACGGCCACGATCAGCGGCGCCCCGATCAGCGACGTGCCGCTCACGTACCCGCCCAGCGCCAGCAGGGCGACATCGACGCCCTTGCTGCGACTTCGAAACGGCCGGTTCAGGGCGTAGCTGGCGCCGTAGATGATGACGATCACGAAGATCACCGCCGTCATCAGCTCTGCCGGCAACGTCAACAATCCGACGACGCCTATCAGTTTGGGGATGATCATGATCGACAGCGCCCGCTTTAAATAGCGCCAGTCGATATTGCTGTGCTCGCCGCCCGCCTCCTGCTTGATCTGGCGACTGCCGCGCCAGGCGATCCAGCTGGAGAAGATCAACAGATGCACCGCCACTATGGGCAGAAAGACCAGCGGCTCATCCAGTACCAGCAACAGAAATGGCAGCGCCAGCACCGCACCGCCAAAGCCAAGGCTGGTGCGCACAAAGCCGCTCCAGCAGAAGATCAGCCCAATCAGGGCATATTGGTACCATTCGAGACCGGCCACGTCGCGGGCACTCCATTGCGTCCAGGGGAGCTATCACTGTACGGAGTTGGTGGGCAAAAATCAGTAGCCCGCTCACTGTATCGACCTTGTGTCCCAATCTCCCGAGGCCCATCGACCAGGGTCATGTCTGGTGACCCGAGTGGTCCATCGGCACCGCTCATGAAAGGCTGACGCTAGCGACCTTTGGCTGCTCGCCATGGAGCAGTCTGCTCTTTTGCACCGGGGGCTCGCTCGCCTAAAGTGACATGGCGTCATGCCCTCCCCACCGCCGACAGCAGATGAGGATGCCTCTTGGATGTTGAACCGCCCGTAACGATCGGCAAGAAGCGGCGAGCGTTCTCGATCATCGTCGTCTTCAGCTTCCTGTTCGTCGGTACCCTGATTGCCCTGGCCATTCTCGTCGGGCCTTACCTTTACGCGCCACTCGAGTCCCTGTTCTTCGGCACCGCCCGGCGCGCTGCAGACGCCAATGAACAGCACTACAGAGATCATGTCTGGGTGATGTACTCCATCCCCAGCGCTCTCATCTCCGCCTGGCTATGCAGAGTCATGTTCCGCCGCAAACCCCATCGCCGGCGGCGACCGCTGAGGCGCAAGCTGGCCCAGCAGAGAGCGAAGAGGCGCCGGATGGGGGCCAGCGACGGCCTGAGCGGAATCAACGATCATCAGGCAGAAGACGAAGGGGGCGAAGACGCATGGGGCGAAGACAACGTGCAGCGAAGGGGGCGCGGGTATCGCCACATCCTGCCAGGCCATCGGCACAGGCATCGGCGCGTTCATCCCAACGACAGACGGTGATGACCGACGGCCCCACACGCAGTGATCCCATCTCCAGCCAGCAACGGGCCAGCTTGCCCAGCAACGAAGAAACCCCGCTTCCGCGGGGTCTCACGACACGACTAGCCAAGACAGCAAGCCAAGACGGGCTGCCTGGCTTAGGGAAACACTGCATACATGCCTGCGCGGACGAATCGCTGCGTTGCGCGCTGCTCGAACGCCTCGCCTTTACCGAATAGGCGGTGGGTTCTGCACTACGGGCGTCTGACGCTTCTTCCGCTCGGCTGACGTATTCTGCGCTTCCTTGGATGCGCCCAGGTCAGAACGACTGTATACACATAAAGAACAATCCGAAAAAATGATAGTCACGCCATTGGCTCTGTTACAATTTTGCACAAACTCGGCCAGTTATTTCAATCTTTACGTATACTTTTTTTGAAAAAACCTCATTCCACGAATTCCTGTGGCGTTTTTTCAACTATACCCTGACAACCTACAACCCTCTAAGATTTTGCTGCCGCCTCTGGCTCTACGTTTAGAGTCATGGTGATATCGGCCATAATGCGGTCGGTTTCGGACAGCACCTTGATGATGCGCTGGTAGTGTTTCACATCGTCGAAGGATAAGGAGCGACCCTTACGATCCTTGAGCCATTTTTGGGCGGGTTGATAGCCGCCGATATAAATGTTCCAAGAGATCTCCGGCACATCGGCGAAGTATTGGTTCTTGTTGATCCAGACTTTGCCGTCACGGAAGGAGGTCTTACCGATAATATCCACCACGTTGTCGCCATTGCCCATAAAGGGGTAAGGCGTATCGCCCACAGATGAAGGCTCTATCAGGTGTAGGCGGCGCAGCTCACTACCCTTGGCCGAGACATGCCAGAACTCATCTGGACTGGATGGCCAAGGGATCCGTGGGAAATCTGATTTAAGAAACTCCGCATAGGTGTCACGATAGACCGGGCAATGCAGCACCCCGTAGATGTAGTCGAACACAACCATCTCATCAGGTTTACCGTGGTCGCGGTGCTCTGCTAACTCTTGCAAGCGGTCGTAGAGCTCAGGGTCGAAATTGACCCGGCGCTCCGTGAGATCGTCCTCGGGATAGAGGTAAAGGGGAAAGTTCATCGCATTCGACCCGGTAGTCGCCGAAAAATGAATAGCTTCCGTTGGTCGATCAGTGATGAACGCATGAGCAAAATGTGCATCCCGATGTGCCTTAGCTGTCAGTAAACCAATATTTTTCCCACGGATGTAATGCCCCATAACCTGCGCCACAGGCCAGCCAATAAGCCCTCTCGCTTTTCCCGAATAAAAGATAAATCGACGGTCGAACAGCCTATAGCCGATCTCCTGAACCGGTTTTCTGCTCGCCTCACTTATGATATCATTTAAGGCCCACTCATACCGCCAGTCTCGGACATCTTTTGGAAGTTTATATTTCTCCCGAACCTCATCCTCACTTAGATTCAGAAAATCATCGATGAGTTGGTTCACACCATCAGGGGTATAGTGGATATTTAATTTATCCCGCTTTGTAACAATACCATTCCCATTAACTGGCATAAACTCATTGATGGCAAATCCTGACTGATAGCCCTCAAAATCAGTCCAGTCCCGTCGAACGAATGGGTATCGAGGAGGCATTACTTCAAGCATTTTAAAAAGCCCATTTGCTAGCCCAGAATTAGCCAGCGCCTTGTATTTTTCTTCCCGACTACCCCACAAGTCGCCCTGCATGACTTCCGCCAAGCCATCGCCGCCATGCTTTGCCTTGACGGCGATGATGATGGACACTCCCTGCATAATATCGAAAACATTCATATCCCTGGAACCGTCCGGCGCCTTCTCCCTCTTCTTCGAATTGCCGTGCAGATCAAGAATCCAGATCTTGTCGAAACTGTGCAACAAGTGCCAGCGCATGCCCCGGAAGGTGGGGTTGTCCAGGTAACCGTGGTTGGTAATGAAGCCCAGCACGCCTTCGCCATTCTTCTCGATCATATGCGAGGACATGCGAAGAAATTTCACATAAAGGTCATTCAGCCATTTGGGGTTACGTTCCTTGAGCTTCTCCTTACCACCGGGTTCCTTCTTGTAGTCATCCATCAGATGACCTATCCAGCCCTCCGAAACGCCTCCTTCGCCTAGATACGGTGGATTGCCAATCACGCACATGATGGGCATGTCACGCTTGATAGTGTTAGCCAGTTTCACTTCATTGGCCAGCCAGCGAGCAAATGGCAAACTGTAGTTGGGTGGGTCGCCTTCTTCCAGTGAGTTAGTCAGATAAACCGACTGGCGTGGCGGGTTGCTGCTAGGTTTATAGCCCAATTCGGTAAGCACCATGTCCAGCTTCATGTGGCACATGGCGTAGGATGCCATCAGAATCTCAAAGCCGTGGATACGCGGAATCAGCTCATTTTCGACGTAGCTCGTCCACATGCCTGGCGCTATACCATTGATTTTTGGTGCTATTTTCTTGACAACCTCAGCCAGAAAGGTGCCTGTTCCGGTAGCGGGGTCAAGTACCTGGACGCGGTGCACCTCTTTTTCGATGACGGCGTTCTTGCCATGCTTCTTCGGCTTTCCAGCCTTAGTCAGTTCTGGCTGGCCAGTATCCCATTCAATCTTGACCTTGGAGGTATCGGCCAGTCCGTCAGACAGCCCAAATTCTGTCTGCAAAACTTCATCTACCGCCCGCACGATGAAGTCTACTACCGGCTCAGGCGTGTACCAGACCCCACGCGATTTACGCTTGTCTGGGTTGTAGGCGGCGAGGAAGGTTTCATAGAAGTGCAAGAACGGATCCTGCCGACCGGTAAGATTACCGAAACCGGCCATTATAGACGTAACATCAGTGGCCCGGAAAATGTCTGCCAGATCGTCGATGATCCACGCAATTCGTTCGTCCAGCCCACCTCCGGCCACATAGCTGAACAGGTTTTTCAGAAACGGGTTGGTTTTTGGCAGCTTGTCCAGTGCTTCATGGCGGCTGAACGTATCCAGTGTGTCGTCGTGTAGCCGAGCTGCGAACATACCGTAGCAGATGGTCTCTGCGTAAATGTCCGCGAAACCTTCTGGCTCGATGTCGTGGATAAGGTTGTCCCTGAAGGTCTCGTACTGGAAGGCTAATTCCGTATCAACTCCAAACTTCAGATCGGCAGCCAAAGCGTTATAGAACACTGGTTTGATAAGCTTGGCCTTACCCGCCATGCGCTCGGCCAACTCTCTCGGGCTAGTGATACTGATAGGTGTCTGGCTAATAAAATCGGCCAGCAGTGACTCCAGCTTGGCAAATTGGTCTACATCGGACTGAATAGCTGCGCCCAACAAACCGATAGTGACCGACTCCAGTAGTTGCCCATCTCGGTAGAAGTCCCAGTCGAGGCCATTGCTGTAGATGAGATTTGGCAGAGCCTCAAGGTAACGCTGCTGCTGCTTCTTGTTCGTCCCCTTAAGGTTGCGGATGTCCACGCCAACATCCTTTGCCTCCAAATGACCAACAACAATATTCCCACGCTGAATAATGAAATCTGGAGCACCGCAGTCAACGCGCTTCGGTTCGTTCAAAGCCGTTATGCCAACTTCCAGGCTGTTGATAAGATCAACAAAAGCAGGTCGGTACGAATGCTCGGTTGCAAGCCCAGTTTTGTGAAGTTTCCTGACTTTCTCGACAAATTCGGAAATTTTACTCATTTATTTTTCCTTTTTCCCCTTAAACCAAGACGACATGTCGGCATTTTTAATTTTGAGAAAAATCACGAGCTCATCATCAAACTTATTTTTCAAAGCCTAATGTGGTTAGCTCGCCATAGTGGATAGGCGGTCTCAAACTGCAAGCGCAGCACTATTGGAGCATCGGGCATCTGGACACTGAATTCTGGAGAACCTCCGCGTATACCTCCAGAGGTGTCCTGGCGCTTAACGTCTCTCTAGGACTGGTATTGAGTGAGTCTGCGATCTCATCAAGTTCTTTCTGGGTGTAGGTCGAGAGGTCTGTTCCCTTAGGCAAATACTGTCGAAGCAGATCATTGGTATTCTCGTTCGACCCGCGTTGCCATGGGCTATGTGGATCGGCGAAGTAAATAGCCGTTCCGGTGCGCTGGGTAATCTCCGTATGCTTGGCCATCTCACTCCCTTGGCCGTAGGTCATCGATAGTCGAAGTGAACGTGGAACACGGTTCAATTTATCGCTGAAACCGATCATGGCATCCGTCGCGGTAGTACCGTCCATTGTTACCAGGATGACGAACCGTGTCGTGCGCTCGACCAAGGTGCCCACGGTAGAGCGGTTGTTGGCCCCCATGATGAGGTTGCCTTCCCAATTCCCCGGCATCAGCCGATCTTCGATCTCAGGCGGCCGGAGATGGATACTGACCAGGTCAGGGATCTGGCGGCGACGGCCCTTCCCACGGCTGCGTGGACGCCGCTTGCCTTTCCTCTGCTGAAGGCAAGCAATGAGCTCTTTCTTCAGCGAGCCGCGCGGCATCACATAGAGCGCGTTGTAGATAGCCTCGTGAGAGGTCTGACGAGTGGGGTCATTTGGATACATGCGCTTCAGTGTGATGGCTATTTGCCGAGGAGACCAGTACTTGCGCAACAGATAGGTCACCAAGTCGAAGAGAGGCGTCCCAAGCCGCAACTTCGATTGTCGTCGCGCTCGATGGCATGTCAGCATGGCTCTAAAAGCGGCCAGACTGGCGTCGTAGCCGACTTGGGTGGGCACCGTATGCCGAGCCAGTTCCCAAGAAATCGTGCTGGCAGCTCTCCCAAGGTGCTTGGCGATGGACCGTATCGAGTGGCCTTCACGCATCAGCATGATGGTGGCGCATTCTTCGGCAATAAGGTGGTGGTAGCAATGAGTCATAGCGATAGCGTACCTGATCGATCAGGTGCTGCGCTTGCTCATTGAGACCGCCCGCCGGGGGCTATAGAGATTTATTTCTATCCTTATATCTGGTTCATCACAGATTAGCGTGAAACGGGAAGGCGCGTGAGGAGAGGCGGGATAGAGAAACGGCGGTAAATCCGAGTAAGCTGGTATTCGCCAAAACGCCAGCCTACGGACACCGCCGTTGCCATGGATACTCCCCCGCTCTACCTGTTCTGGAAAGGCTTCACCATCACCCACCACGAGCTCCCGGATGCTCAAACGCTGCGGCTCCAGCTGGAGCCCGATGACCGAACTTCACCTGTCTGTAGCGGCTGCGGCCACGCTTGCTTTCTGGTGCACGACGTGTATCGCCGACGCGTCCGTGAGGCGCCGCTACTGACCTACCGAATAGAGCTCGACGTCCCTCGTGCGACGCCTACGCTGCCCGGTCTGTGGCCCAACACGCGAGTACATTGACTGGTTATCCTCGCGCTCGCCGGTCACCACCACGCTGCGCCAGTGGGCGGAGCGTCTGGTCGTGTTGCTGCCGATTCGGCATGTCTCGGACCTGGTCGGCTTGCACTGCCATACCGTTAAAACCATCGACAAGCAGCGCCTACAACGCGACCTGCCAGCACCGGACCCGACACGTTTGCGACGCCTGATGATGGACGAGTTCGCCCTGCACAAGGGACACCGCTACGCCACCGTGGTCGCCTGCGTGACACCCAGCAGGTGGTATGGATCGGCGAGCGCCGCTCCCGTGAAGCGATCCGCCCATTTTTCGCGTGGCTGGGCAAGGCGCGAGAACAGATCGAGGCCGTCGCCATGGACATGAACTCGGCCTTCGATCTTGAGGCGAAAGACCAATGTCCCAACTCCGAGGCAGCCACTGGTTGCTGCTGCGCAATGCAAACAACCTCAAGCCTGAGCAGGCGGTGAAGCAGGAAGAGCTGCTGGCGGCCAATGCGTCACTGGCCACTGCGTATCTACTCAAGGACCAGCTCTAGGCTCTCTGGTTTGCCGACGACGAGACCATCGCCCGTAACGCCTGGCAGGAATGGCACGAGATGGCCATCAGCAACGGTATTAAGGCGCTGCAATGCTTCGCCAGGAAATTGGCTCCCCACCGGGAGGGGATTATGTCCAGTGCCCGACGCCGGTTGAACACCAGTGTGCTGGAGGGCATGAACAACCGAATCAAGGTCCTCAAGCAGATGACCTATGGATACCGCGACACGGCCTACTTCTTCCCGAAGATCCGTGCCGCTTTTCCCGGCAAAGCGCGATGAAACTATATTGTAGGGTTTTCTAGAACGGAATTTCGTCGTCGAAGTCGTCGAAGTTGCCCGGATCCGGAGCACCAAAGCCGCCTTTCTGGCCGCCTTGGTTCGGCGCCTGCTGGGGCGGACGGTTCTGCTGACCACCGCCCTGCTGACCGCCGCCAAAGTTACCGCCCTGCTGGGGCTGGCCACCGCCAAAGTTGCCGCCCTGCTGGGGCTGACCGCCACCAAAGTTGCCGCCCTGCTGGGGCTGGCCACCGCCGAAGTTGCCGCCCTGCTGGGGCTGACCACCACCGAAGTTGCCGCCCTGCTGGGGCTGGCCACCGCCGAAGTTGCCGCCCTGCTGGCCGCCGAAGCCGCCACCCTGGCCGCCTTCACCCCGACCGTCCAGCATCTGCATGTCGCTGGCAACGATTTCGGTGGAATAGCGGTCCTGGCCATTCTGGTCCTGCCACTTGCGCGTCTGCAGGCGCCCTTCAATGTACAGCTTGGAGCCTTTCTTCAGGTACTGCTGCGAGATTTCGGCCAGCTTGTTGAACATCACGACCCGATGCCACTCGGTACGCTCCTGGCGCTGGCCGCTCTGGCGGTCCATCCAGGTATCGGTAGTCGCGAGATTGAGATTGGCCACGGCGGTACCCGAGGGGGTGAAGCGTACCTCCGGGTCCTGACCGAGGTTGCCGATGAGGATGACCTTGTTGACGCCACGGGCCATGGTTGACTCCTTGATACAAATAATGATGCCGAGACATGCAGGGTACAACCCTCACGCCTCGAAGAGGTTCTTTCGACACCGAATACCGGGTCGGCGTCACGTAAGACAGGTGTGGCTACTATACGCGAGATCACAACAGTTGGCCGCTACATCGAGCGCCCCGGCATGACCTGACCCCGCCAGGCGTTGATCGCGTACGTCTATCCCGCGGGCACTGGCGCCACCCATGCCTCTTGCCGCCATCTGCCTGGTCAGGGCGTCGACTGGCGCGACGTGCGGGTCAGCCGTTCCAGGGCCTCGGTATCAAGCCGTGTGCGGTCGACCTTCAAGTAAGCCAGCCGTTCTTCCGGCACCACCAATACGTCCTCGACCCCGGCGACGGCGGCGAAGCGTGCCATCAGACTGTCGAGCGTATCGCGTTCGACGTCTTCGGCCAGGGCCACGACCTCGCTGGACAGGTGACGCGGTGCACGCATGCCGAGCATCAGCAGGAACCAGCCAAGCCCCAACAGAGCCGCTCCGAGAAATACCGCCGATAGCCCGAACTGCTGGGCCAGAAAGCCTCCCAATACACCGCCGAGGAAAGCGCCCAGGAACTGGCTGGTGGAATAGACACCCATGGCCGTGCCCTTGGCACCGGCAGGCGCCAGCTTGCTGATCATCGACGGCAGCGTCGCCTCAAGCAGGTTGAAGGCCGTAAAGAAGGCCAACAGCCAGGCGCACAGCGCCGCCAGGCCGGTGCCCGCCAGGCCGAGGCCTAACAGGCTAAGCGTGATGGTGGCGATAGCGCCGAGGCACATCAGCTTCATCTTGCGTTTCTTCTCGGCCACGATGACCAGCGGCACCATGGCCACAAAGGACAGCCCCATCACCAGCAGATAGACCAGCCCATGGTGTGCCTCGACGATCCCGGCATCCACCAGGCGAAACGGCACCGCGGTGAAGATGGCCATCAGGATCAGGTGCAGGCTGAAGATCGAGGCGTCCATGCGCCACAGGTCGAGGCGGCCGAGAATACTGGCCAGCTGACCACGATCCAGGCCCACGTCTCGGTGACCGCGACGCCGCGGCGCCGGAGGCACCAGCTTCCACAGCACGACCAACCCCAGCAGCGCCAGCAGGGCGGTGAAATAGAACACTCCCGCCAGACCAAACCGGCTGGCCACCAGCGGCCCCAGCACCATCGCCACGCCGAAGGCCACCCCGATCGACAGCCCGATGGTCGCCATGGCCGCCGTGCGCACTTGTTCCCGAGTCTGGTCGGCCAGCAATGCCATGATGGCCGCCGCCACCGCACCGCTGCCCTGCAGGCTGCGGCCCACGATCATCATGGCGATGGAGTCTGCCTGAGCAGCAATCACGCTGCCGATGGCAAACAGCCCCAGGCCAGCGGCGATGACCGGCTTGCGGCCAAGGCGATCCGACAGCAGTCCAAACGGGATCTGCAGCACGGCCTGGGTCAGCCCGTAGACGCCGAGCGCCAGTCCCACCAGCAGCGGCGTGGCGCCAGCCAGGTGATCAGCATTCAGGGCAAGCACAGGCAAGACCATGAAGAGTCCCAGCATGCGCGTGGCGTAGAGCCCCGCCAGACCGACGATGGCACGCCGTTCGGAGGCTAACAGAAGTCGGGCCTTGGACATGAAAAAGATACCGGCGTTGAAGACGGGGCCAGGCCCCGGAGATGGACCGCACATTCTAGCGCCTGCGGGCGGTGCAGAAAATGCCGCGCTCAAGGTCATTTCACAGGCGACTTTTCGACCGCGACTTTGCCGGTGGGGAGGCGGGCCACGTATAATCGGCCTTTTGCCGCGTCCTCGAGGTGGGAATGGACAAGATTCTGGTCAGGGGTGCACGCACCCACAACCTCAAGCAGATCGACGTCGAACTACCCCGTGACAAGCTGATCGTGGTCACCGGACTGTCCGGTTCCGGCAAGTCATCGCTGGCCTTCGACACCTTGTACGCCGAAGGTCAGCGACGCTACGTGGAGTCGCTGTCCACCTATGCGCGTCAGTTTCTGTCGATGATGGAAAAGCCTGACGTTGACCACATCGAGGGGCTGTCTCCAGCGATTTCCATCGAGCAGAAATCCACCTCGCACAACCCCCGCTCGACCGTCGGTACGATCACCGAGATCTATGACTACCTGCGCCTGCTGTTCGCACGGGCTGGCACCCCCCGCTGCCCGGAGCATGGGGAGGATCTGGAGGCGCAGACCATTTCGCAGATGGTCGACCAGGTCATGGCGCTGCCGGAGGGCAGCAAGCTGATGCTGCTGGCTCCGGTCGTCAGCGGACGCAAGGGTGAGCACCTGCAGCTGCTGGCCGAGCTGCGCTCACAAGGTTTCGTGCGCGCCATGATCGACGGCCAGGTGGTGGAACTCGATGACGTGCGCCCGCTGGAGAAGAACCGCAAGCACGACATCAGCGTGGTCGTTGACCGCATCAAGGTGCGCGAGGGCCTGGAGCAGCGCCTGGCCGAGTCCTTCGAGACCGCCCTTGGCCTGGCCGACGGCACTGCCATGATTCATTTCATGGACGGTGAGCAGGAGGATATGGCCTTCTCGTCGCGCTTTGCCTGCCCGGTGTGTGGCTACTCCATCGCCGAGCTCGAGCCGCGGATGTTTTCCTTTAACAACCCGGCCGGCGCCTGCCCCACCTGCGACGGACTCGGGGTCCAGCAGTTCTTCGATCCCGACAAGCTGATCAGCCACCCGGAACTGTCGTTGGCCGAGGGCGTGATCAAGGGCTGGGACCGGCGCAGCGTCTACTACTTCAACCAGTTGAAGGCGGTCGCCGACCACTACCGTTTCACGTTGGAAACCCCGTGGAACGAACTGGCGCGCCACGAGCGTGAGGTGATCCTCAACGGCAGCGGCAAGGACGACATTGCCTTCACCTACGTCAATGATCGTGGCAAGAAGGTCACCAGGGAGCACCCTTTCGAAGGGGTGCTGCCCAATATGCAGCGACGCTATCGGGAAACCGAGTCCAGCATGGTGCGCGAAGACCTCGCCCGCTATATCGCCGTGCAGCCCTGCCGTACCTGCGAGGGCTCACGCCTGCGCAAGGAAGCGCGTCACGTGTTCGTCGATGGCACCACGCTACCCCAGGTCGTGCGCTTGCCGATCGGCGATGCCCAGCGCTACTTCAGCGAGCTGAGCCTGCCCGGACGCAAGGGCGAGATCGCCGAAAAAATCCTGGCAGAGATCTCGGCGCGGCTGGAGTTTCTGGTCAATGTCGGCCTGGATTATCTCAACCTCGAGCGCAGCGCAGAGACCCTGTCCGGCGGCGAGGCTCAGCGCATTCGCCTGGCCAGCCAGATTGGCGCGGGTCTGGTGGGCGTCATGTATATCCTCGATGAGCCCTCCATCGGCCTGCACCAGCGCGATAACGATCGCCTGCTGAAAACCCTGGAGCGTCTGCGCGACCTGGGCAACACGGTGATCGTGGTCGAACACGACGAGGACGCCATCCGCGCCGCCGACCATGTGCTCGACATTGGCCCCGGCGCCGGCGTCCACGGCGGCGAAATCGTCGCCGAGGGCACCCCGGAAGAGGTCATGGCCAATGAGGCCTCGCTGACCGGCCAGTACCTGTCCGGCACCCGCGCCATCGAGGTTCCCCCCTGGCGCATTCCCGGTAACCCGGAAAAGACGCTCAAGCTGACCGGCGCGACCGGCAACAACCTGCAGGACGTCACCCTGGAGCTTCCGCTGGGGCTTTTCGTGTGCGTTACCGGGGTCTCTGGCTCGGGCAAGTCGACGCTGATCAACTCGACGTTGATGCCGATCGCCGCCCGCGAGCTGAACAAGGCCACGACCCTGACGCCGTCGCCCTACAAGAGCATTGAGGGGCTCGATCAGCTCGACAAGATCATCGACATTGACCAGAGTCCGATCGGTCGCACGCCGCGCTCCAACCCGGCGACCTACACCGGCATCTTCACCCCCATCCGTGAGCTGTTCGCGGGCACTCAGGAAGCCCGTTCACGGGGCTACAAGCCGGGGCGTTTCTCGTTCAACGTCAAGGGGGGCCGCTGTGAGGCCTGCCAGGGCGAGGGCATGATCAAGGTCGAGATGCACTTCCTTCCGGATATCTATGTGCCCTGCGATGTCTGCAAGGGCAAGCGCTACAACCGCGAGACCCTGGATATCCACTACAAGGGCAAGACCATCGATGAAGTGCTGGAGATGACGGTGGAGGAAGCCCTGGAGTTCTTCAGCCCGGTGCCCGCCATCGCACGCCGTCTGCAGACCCTGGTCGACGTCGGCCTGACCTACATTCGCCTGGGTCAGAGCGCCACCACCCTGTCCGGCGGCGAGGCCCAGCGGGTCAAGCTGGCCCGGGAACTGGCCAAGAGGGATACCGGCAAGACCCTGTATATTCTCGATGAGCCCACGACGGGCCTGCACTTCGAGGATATCCGCCAGCTGCTGACGGTGCTCCACCGCTTGCGCGATCACGGCAATACCGTAGTCGTCATCGAGCACAACCTGGACGTGATCAAGACCGCCGACTGGTTGATCGATCTGGGGCCTGAAGGTGGCTCCGGCGGAGGTCGGATCATCGCCGAAGGCACGCCTGAGCAGCTTGCAACCATGGAGATCTCCCACACCGGGCGTTTCCTAAAGCCACTGCTCGAACGTGCGCCCTCCACCTCACGCAAGGATGACAAGGCCACCGCAACGGCCTGAGGGCTCGCCCAGGAGCCCGCTGCTCACCTGGTGAGCAGCGGATGCTAGACCCAAGGGGAAGGCCACGGCCTTCCCCTTGTCGTATTGGTGCGCGCCCTGGCGGCAGAACACTGGAGGAAGAACATAAGTGCAGCCCATCCCTACTTCAGTGCCCACCTGCTGGATACCAAGCATCAGCGCCAAGCGGTGTCTTCGCAGCGCTCTCAACGGCAATCTCCGCTATCATCACACGGCTGTTTATCGGAATCTCGCTACGAAAAGGCTTGCCATGCAGAACAACTTAAAGAGGCCATCAGTCACAGATGGGCATAGCGCGCTCGAGGTGCTGTTCGACAAAATGGAGCGACTGCCCGCGCCAACGCCGCCAGAGCTCAACCTGTTTTCAAGTGCGGGGCCAGGACACCATGAGAACCGCCTGTCCGATCTGATGGCAATCTTCATGGGTAGCCATGAAGGAGCGCCAACCTGGTTAGCCAAGGCCCTGGTAGCGTGCCTGCTCCATAAGGGCGCCTTCCACGAAGACCTCCAAGATGAACTCCTTGTTCGCACAGACTGGGAGAGTATCTCCGTTGAGCGCGAAGTTCCGTCACCTGACATATGGAATGGCAATGACAAACGGCTCGACTTGGTCATCTTGGGTGAAAGCTTCGTCATAGGCGTCGAGCACAAAGTCTGGGCCTCCGCATCCGACAATCCTTTCCCCTCCTACACCAAATTGATCGACTCCTATCATCAGCTCCACCGGGTCCGTTGCGTGCTGAGCCCACTATCCCAACGGACAGATGTCCCTGACGACTGGATCTGCGTCTCTTACGACGAACTTATTACCGTGGCTCGAGAGCGATTCGGTCAAGAAATTGCCCACCACACCTTTACCAAGTGGCAGGTCTTCTATCAGGAGCTGCTGCAGCACATGCACAACATTGCGCACCAGGAAAAAGCCATGATCATGGACGACAAGGAACTGACATTTGCCCTCAAACACTTTGCTCAACTCAAGCAGGCATCAGAGAAATTCCATTTGCTGGAGGCTGAGCTGCGTCAGCAGTGCATGCGTCAGCTGACTGCGACCCTTGAGGTGGCAGAATCAGACATCATCAAAACAACGAACAGCTGGAGTGATGGCGAAGAAAAGGTCCTGCGGTTCTCCTTGGCGCGCTGGGAGGGACAGAACAACCAGGCCTGTCTCGTTTACTACCCCTGCTCTGAGTCTGACGCTGGCGATAGCGAAAGTATCGGCTTCTACGTTAGGGGCTACATCGACCGCCAAGCGACATCGGCGGACCTAGACAGTCTTGCCGCGGAATTCACGAGCACTATTCCGGACACCAAGAGCGATGCCTGGTCGTTCTACCGCGACAAGAAAACGCCAGGCTTTTGGTTTGAAAGCAACCAGCGCTATCTGGCCCTCGATGCCTGGCCACATCCTTATACCCGAGAAGGCGCCTTGGAGGCTCTAGGTGATCTCGCACTTTGGATCGATCAGCGCATCAGTGACAGCGCCAGCTGACTCAAAGACAGCTCGCCGGTCAACGACAAGCCCTACGCCTACATGTTGCCCTCATGCAGGACACCCTTGAGCGTCAGCGCGCGGCGCGCGGTTTCTTCAAGCACACATGACGCGGCGACCACATTGCGGATGGTGCCGCCCTGGTAGCGGGCGTAGGCATAGCCACACTCGGCGTCGCGAAAGGCGATCCAGGCGCGCTGCACATCCCTGAGCGCTTCCGCGCGAGAGATACCGAGTTCCGGCCACTCCTGATCCTGCTCGCGCATACTATCCCGCAACTCCAGGTACTGCGCGTTCAACAGATCGTCCCAGACCTCGGTCTCGGCCTGAAGGCAAGCGACAATCCCCAGGGTCGTGCTACCGCCGTCGCTCTCCTGGCAAAGGTTTGCAGCCTCTGCGATGCAGTTGCCGGCCCCCTCCTGACCCATCTGCACAAAGCACTCACGCACGCTGGCAGCGTCGACCGAGAGGGATGATGGCCTGAGCTCTTCCTTCTCATCTAACTGTGCTGCCTGTGTCTGTGGCCCGACTATGACCGACAACAGCACGAGGAGCGATATTAGCCTCTGCCACATCTGATTAAACTCCTTCCCCGAAACCTTGTGCCTGACTGACATCATAGGGGAAGCCAGGAGGGCCAGGCATGGCAAGACTCTACCGTCGTCGTCATTGCTCGTTACAGGCATTCATCGTCAGCAGAGTTTTACTTAATAAACAGGCACTTGTGATAGCGAAGTGCAGACAAAAAAAACCGCCACCCTGAACACTCAGGGTGGCGGTTTCGCGTCGTGTTGAAGCGCTGTCGAAAGGATTACTCCTCGCCGACGGCCTCTTCTTCAGCGACGGGACGATCGACCAACTCGACGAAGGCCATGGGGGCGTTGTCGCCGGTGCGGAAGCCGCACTTGAGAATACGGACGTAACCGCCCGGACGCTCGACGTAACGCGGACCCAGCTCATTGAAGAGCTTGCCGACTGCTTCTTTGGAGCGAGTACGGCTGAAGGCCAGACGACGGTTAGCGACGCTGTCTTCCTTCGCCAGGGTAATGAGCGGCTCGATATGACGACGCAGCTCTTTTGCCTTGGGAAGGGTTGTCTTGATCACTTCGTGCTCGACCAGCGACACGCTCATGTTGCGGAACATGGCCTGGCGGTGCGAGCTGGTACGATTGAGGTGACGACCACTCTTACGATGACGCATGGTTGTGATTCCTTACCAAACTGGGACTCGAGCCGACGCTTAGGCGGTGGCCTTGTCGTCCTTCAGGCTAGCCGGCGGCCAATTTTCAAGCCGCATGCCAAGGGACAGACCACGAGCAGCCAACACGTCCTTGATCTCGTTCAAGGATTTCTTGCCGAGGTTCGGGGTCTTCAACAGCTCAACTTCAGTACGCTGAATCAGATCACCGATGTAATAGATATTCTCGGCCTTCAGGCAGTTGGCGCTACGAACGGTCAACTCGAGATCGTCTACGGGGCGCAGCAGGATCGGATCGATGTGATCCTCTTCCTCGACCACTTCCTGTTCCTTGTCGGCTTCCAGATCGACAAACGCTGCCAGCTGCTCTTGCAGGATGGTCGCGCTGCGACGGATGGCCTCTTCCGGATCCAGGGTGCCGTCGGTTTCCAGGTTGATGATCAGCTTATCGAGGTCGGTACGCTGTTCAACACGAGCGGCTTCGACGCTGTAGGAAACGCGGCGCACGGGGCTGAAGGTCGCATCCAGCTGCAGACGGCCGATGGCACGTGTTTCGTCGTCGGCTTCGCTGCGGACATCCGCAGGCTCATAGCCGCGACCACGGGCCACCTTGAGCTGCATCTTGAGCTCGGCGCCTTCATTGACGTGGGCGATGACGTGCTCGGGGTTGACCACTTCGACGTCGTGATCGACGGCGATGTCACCAGCGGTGACGACGGCCGGGCCCTGCTTGTTCAGCGAGAGCATCGCCTCGTCGCGGCTGTGCATCTTGATCGCCACGTCTTTGAGGTTCAGGAGGATTTCGATGACATCTTCCTGGACGCCCTCGATCGCGCTGTACTCATGGTCGACGCCTGCGATCTCGGTTTCCACCACGGCACAGCCGGGCATGGACGAGAGCAGGATACGACGCAGAGCATTGCCCAGCGTGTGGCCGAAGCCACGCTCGAACGGCTCGAGCACGATCTTTGCGTGGTGTGCGCTGATCTCTTCGACCTTGATGTCGCGAGGACGGAGAAACTCTGTCACTGAACGCTGCATATGAACACCTTTCAGGCTGCCAAACGAATACTCGGTAATGATCGCCGCCCTCCCGAGGGAGGGCGGCGCGGACTGGCCGTTTACTTCGAGTACAGCTCGACGATCAGTTGCTCGTTGATGTCGGCAGTCAGGTCACCGCGCTCGGGCAGGGCCTTGAAGGTGCCTTCCATCTTCTTGGCGTCGAGTTCGATCCAGGCCACATCGCCACGGTTGGCAGCGATGGTCAGGGCGTTTTGGATACGCGCCTGCTGCTTGGCCTTTTCACGAACGGATACCACGTCGCCGGGCTTGACCTGGTAGGAGGCCACGTTGACGGTCTTGCCGTTAACGGCAATCGCCTTGTGGCTCACCAGCTGACGAGCCTCGGAGCGAGTGGCGCCAAAGCCCATGCGGTAGACGACGTTGTCCAGTCGGGACTCAAGCAGCTGCAGCAACAACTCACCGGTCGCACCCTTCAGACGGGCGGCTTCCTTGTAGTAGTTGCGGAACTGCTTTTCGAGTACGCCATACATGCGACGTACTTTCTGCTTCTCGCGAAGCTGCAAGCCGTAGTCGGAAAGACGCTGACGGCGCTGGCCGTGCACACCCGGAATCTGCTCGGATTTGCACTTTTTCTCGAAGGGAGTGACACCGCTCTTGAGGAAGAGGTCGGTACCTTCCCGGCGAGACAGTTTGCACTTAGGTCCAATGTAACGAGCCATGAATCTGTCTCCTTAAACGCGGCGTTTCTTCGGCGGACGGCAGCCATTGTGGGGAATGGGCGTCGCGTCGGTGATGCTTTGCACGCGGAAGCCGGCGGCGTTGAGCGCGCGCACGGCGGATTCACGGCCAGGACCGGGGCCCTTGACCAGCACGTCGACGTTTTTCACACCATACTCGGCTGCAGCGGTCGCTGCACGCTCGCTTGCTACTTGAGCAGCGAACGGGGTGCTCTTGCGAGAACCACGAAAACCCGAACCACCGGCTGTCGCCCAGGAAAGAGCGTTGCCCTGGCGGTCTGTGATCGTAATGATCGTGTTGTTAAAAGAGGCGTGGATATGCGCAACCGCATCCACTACCTGCTTTTTAACCTTTTTACGGTTGCTACGCGGGTTAGCCATGTTGATGTCAATTCCTGTCTTTACGCCAGAACGTGCGTGTTATTTGCGGATCGGCTTACGCGGTCCCTTACGGGTACGCGCGTTAGTCTTGGTGCGCTGACCGCGCATCGGAAGACTACGACGATGACGCAGACCACGATAGCAACCCAGGTCCATGAGACGCTTGATGTTCAGCGTCACATCACGACGAAGGTCGCCTTCAACGGTATACTTGCCGACTTCACTACGCAGGTTGTCGATCTCTTCAGATGACAGGTCCTGGATTTTGGTGGTCGGCGCGATGCCGGTCGCTTCACAGATTTCCTGTGCGCGAGTGCGGCCAATCCCGAAGATGTAGGTCAGCGAGATCGCCGCATGCTTGTTGTCCGGGATATTGACGCCTGCAATACGGGCCATCAGCTTACTCCGAAATTTGAGCGGCTTGCTCGGTTAATCAACTACAAAAGGCGCAATAGCATACCCCCTTCCCATCAAAAGGGCAAGGGGTATGCCAGCACCCGGTTCAATTCAGCCCAGGATCAACCCTGGCGCTGCTTGTGCCGCGGCTCGCTGCAGATGACGCGCACGGCGCCATTGCGACGAATGATCTTGCAATTGCGGCACATTTTCTTGACGGAAGCTCGAACTTTCATCGTTCTCTCCAATATCGGCTTGCGGCGTGCCAAATCGGCCTGCGGCGCGTTTAGCGCATGATGCCGCCGCTACCGTAGCCTTTCAGGTTGGACTTCTTCATCACCGACTCATACTGGTGCGACATGAGGTGCGACTGCACCTGGGCCATGAAGTCCATGATGACCACGACCACGATCAGAAGCGAGGTACCGCCAAAGAAGAACGGCACGTTCCACGCTACGATCAGGAACTGGGGCATCAGGGAAACCGCAGTGATGTAGAGAGCGCCGAACAAAGTCAGACGAGTCATGACCTTGTCGACATAACGAGCGGTTTGCTCGCCAGGACGAATCCCCGGCAGGAAAGCACCCGACTTCTTGAGGTTATCGGCTACGTCCTTGGGGTTGAAGACCAGCGCTGTGTAAAAGAAGCAGAAGAATACCACCGCCGCCGCGAAAAGCAAGATATACAGGGGCTGACCAGGGGCCAACGCCTGGGACGCGCGCTGCAACCACTCCATGCCATCACCGGCACCTACCCACTGACCGAGGGAGGCCGGGAACAGCAGGATACTCGAGGCAAAGATGGCCGGGATAACGCCCGCCATGTTGACCTTGAGCGGAAGGTAGCTGCTCTGTCCTGCGTACATCTTGTTGCCGACCTGGCGGCGCGGGTAGTTCACCGTAATCCGGCGCTGACCGCGTTCGATGAACACGACAAACGCCACGGTGGCGATACCCAGAAGGCTCAACGCCAACAGCGGCAACACATTCCACGCGCCCTCGTTGCGGGCAAGCTCGAAGGCTTGCGCCACAGCGCCAGGCAGGCCGGCGACGATACCCGCGAAGATCAGCAACGAGATACCGTTACCAATACCCTTCTCGGTAATCTGCTCACCCAGCCACATCAGGAACACCGCGCCACACACGAAGGTGATGATCGCGGTGAAATAGAAGCTGAGATCGGCCGTGTAGGCAATGCCTTGGCTGGCCAGGCCCACCGACATACCGGTGGCCTGAACCAGGGCCAGCACCACCGTGCCGTAGCGCGTGTACTGGCTGATCTTGCGGCGGCCGCCCTCGCCTTCCTTTTTCAACTGCTCAAGGTGAGGCGAGACGGCAGTCAGGAGCTGCATGATGATCGACGCCGAGATGTACGGCATGATGCCGAGGGCGAGGATACTCATGCGCTCCAGGGCACCGCCCGAGAACATGTTGAACATGCCCAGGATGGTGCCCTGCTGCTCCCTGAACAAGGCAGCAAGCTGGTCAGGATTGATACCGGGAACGGGGATGTGGGCACCGATACGGTAGACCACGATGGCGAGGAGCACGAAGCGCAGACGCGCCCACAGTTCACTCAGACCGCTGCCCATCGCCGGCATGTTTCCTGACTTGGCCATTTAGTCCTCTACCTTGCCACCGGCGGCTTCGATCGCTGCACGGGCACCTTTGGTGACCCGCAGACCGCGAACGGTAACCGCCTTGTTCAGATCGCCGGAAAGGATCACTTTCGCATGCTGCGTAGCGTCCTTCAGCACATTGGCTTCCTTGAGGCTTTCCAGAGTGACTTCGTCACCCGCGACCTTGGCCAGTTCGGCCAGGCGGACTTCCTCGGAAACCAGTGATTTGGCGGAGGTGAAGCCAAACTTCGGCAGACGACGCTGCAGGGGCATCTGACCGCCCTCGAAGCCGGGCTTGACGCTGCCACCGCTGCGCGACTTCTGGCCCTTGTGGCCACGGCCGCCGGTCTTGCCCAGACCGGAGCCGATGCCACGACCGACGCGCTTTTCAGCGTGCTTGGAGCCCGGTGCCGGGCTCAGGCTGTTAAGTTTCATGGATTACTCTCCCTCAACACGCACAAGGTAGTTGACCTTGTGGATCATGCCGCGGACGGCAGGGGTGTCTTCCAGTTCAACCGTGTGACCGATGCGGCGCAGGCCGAGGCCCTTCATGGTGGCCTTGTGCTTGGCCAACGTGCCGATGGTGCTGCGGGTCTGGGTAACCTTGATCGTAGCTGCCATGGTCTATTACCCCGTGATCGCTTCGACTGAGAGACCGCGCTTGGCGGCCACGTCTTCCGGCGACTGCATGGAAGCCAGGCCATTCACGGTCGCGCGGACCACGTTCACCGGATTGGTGGAGCCATAGCACTTGGCCAGGACGTTGTGCACGCCGGCCAGTTCCAGCACGGAGCGCATGGCGCCGCCGGCGATGATACCAGTACCGTCGGAAGCCGGCTGCATGTACACCTTGGAGGCGCCATGACGAGCCTTGACCGGATACTGGAGTGTGCCGCCGACCAGGTTCACCTTGACCATGTTGCGACGCGCCTGGTCCATCGCCTTCTGAATCGCGACCGGCACTTCACGCGCCTTGCCACGACCGAAGCCAACACGACCGTTTCCGTCACCGACGACAGTCAGAGCGGTGAAGCCGAAAATACGGCCACCCTTGACCACCTTGGCGACACGGTTGACCTGCACGAGCTTTTCTTGCAGATCGCCGTTTTGCTGTTCGTTCTTCGCCATCGTAAAACCCTTTAGAATTCCAGGCCGCCTTCACGAGCGGCGTCGGCCAGGGCCTTCACACGACCGTGGTACTTGAAGCCAGCGCGGTCGAAGGCCACCTGGGTGATGCCCGCTTCCTTGGCGCGCTCAGCGATCAGCGCACCAACTTTGGCTGCGGCGTCTGCGTTGCCGGTTGCACCTTCGCGCAGGCTCTTGTCCAGCGTGGAAGCGCTGGCAAGGACCTTGCCACCATCCGGCGAGATAATCTGCGCGTAGATGTGACGCGGGGTACGGTTGACGCACAGGCGAGACACGCCCAGCTCGCGGATCTTGGCGCGAGCGCGGCGGGCACGACGGAGACGAGATTCTTTCTTCGCGTTCATAACCCTGCCTTACTTCTTCTTGGCTTCTTTACGGCGGACCTGCTCATCCGCGTAACGCACACCCTTACCCTTATAGGGCTCGGGCGGACGGAAGGCGCGGATTTCCGCTGCGACCTGGCCGAGCTTCTGCTTGTCCGCGCTCTTCAGCACGATGACGGTGTTCTTCGGCGTTTCCGCAGAGACACCCTCAGGCAGGGCATAATCGACCGGGTGAGAGAAGCCCAGTGTCAGGTTAAGCGTCTGGCCTTTCGCTTGAGCGCGATAACCGACGCCGATGATTTCGAGGGTCTTGGTAAAGCCCTCGGACACGCCGGTGACCAGGTTCTGAACCAGGGCACGGGTGGTGCCGACCATGGCCCAGCTCTTAGCGGATTCGCTCGGCTGGAAGGTCAGCTGGCCGTCTTCCTGCGCGATCACGACATCGCCGTGAACGGGCATGGAGAGGGTGCCCTGACCGCCCTTGGCGGTCAGCGTGGCGTCGTCGATCTTGACCTCGACGCCAGCGGGCACTTTAACCGGATATTTGGCTACGCGGGACATTCCAAACTCCTAGAATACGGTGCAGAGGACTTCGCCGCCGACACCAGCCTGACGCGCGGCACGATCGGTCATCACACCCTTGGAGGTAGTGACGATCGCGACACCCAGGCCATCGGCGACCTTCGGCAGCGCATCCTTGCCCTTGTAACTACGCAGGGACGGCTTGGAAACCCGCTGCAGATGCTCGATGACCGGCTTGCCTTCGAAGTACTTCAGGCTGACGGTCAGCTCGGGCTTGGCTGATTCGCTCACGGCGAAGTCAGTGATGTAACCCTCTTCTTTCAGCACGCGGGCCACTTCAACCTTGATCTTGGAGGACGGCATGGTGACCGTCTCCTTGGTGGCCTGCTGCGCATTGCGGATACGAGTAAACATATCCGCCAGAGTGTCTTGCATGCTCATTTAACTTGCGCTCCTGATGATTCTACGTGGCGTTACCAGCTGGACTTCTTGAGTCCGGGCACGTCGCCACGCATGGCGGCTTCACGCAGCTTGTTACGGCCGAGGCCGAACTTGTTGTAGTAGCCGTGCGGACGGCCAGTCACGCGGCAGCGGTTACGCTGACGCACGGGGCTGGAGTCACGCGGCAGCGACTGCAACTTCAGCTGCGCATCGAAGCGCTCCTCATCGGAGCTGTTCACGTCCTGGATGATCGCCTTGAGCTCGGCACGCTTGGCAGCATACTTCTCAACCAGTTGCGCGCGCTTCTGCTCACGCTCAATCATGCTCTTCTTTGCCATGATCCCACCCTTATTTCTTGAACGGGAAGTTCAATGCGCTCAAGAGCGCACGACCTTCGTCATCGGTGTTGGCAGTGGTGGTGATGGTGACATCCAGACCACGAATCCGGTCGATCTTATCATATTCGATCTCCGGGAAGATGATCTGCTCACGCACCCCCATGCTGTAGTTGCCACGACCGTCGAAGGACTTCGGGTTGAGACCACGGAAGTCACGAACGCGGGGGATCGCGATATTCACCAGGCGATCGAGGAAGTCCCACATACGCTCACTGCGCAGTGTGACCTTCACGCCGATCGGCCAGCCTTCACGCACCTTGAAGCCCGCGATGGACTTGCGTGCCTTGGTGACCATCGGCTTTTGACCGGAGAGCTTCTCCAGGTCGCCGACGGCCGCATCGATCAGCTTTTTATCGCTGGTCGCTTCGCCGATACCCATGTTCAGGGTCACCTTGGTGATCCTGGGTACCTGCATAACGTTGGCGTAGCTAAACTGCTCTTTGAGTTGAGCCACCACCTCGTTTTGATAACGTTCTTTCAAGTTCGCCATTTTGCTACCCGACTCGCGTTAGGCGTCGATCTGCGCTTGCGTCGACTTGTAGATACGTACCTTGGTACCGTCTTCCTTGATCTGGAAGCCGACGCGATCCGCCTTACCGGTCTCCTGATTGAAGATGGCTACGTTGGACGCGTGAATCGGAGCCTCGCGCTCGACGATACCGCCCTGATTGCCGGCCATGGGGTTCGGCTTGGTGTGACGCTTGATCATGTTCACACCCGCTACCACGAAACGGTCGTCCTGGAGGACGCGCTTCACAGTACCGCGCTTACCCTTGTCCTTGCCGGCGATGACGATCACTTCATCATCACGTTTGATCTTTTGCATGTCGCCTCGCTCCCTTACAGCACTTCAGGCGCTAAGGAAATGATCTTCATGAACTTCTCAGTACGAAGTTCACGCGTCACCGGCCCGAAGATACGGGTACCGATCGGCTGTTCGTTGGTGTTGTTCAACAACACAGCCGCATTTCCATCGAAGCGAATCAGCGAACCGTCGCTGCGACGGACGCCACTGCGGGTACGGACAACCACCGCCTTCAGCACTTGGCCTTTCTTGACCTTGCCGCGCGGAATGGCTTCCTTCACCGTGACCTTGATGACATCACCAACGCGAGCGTAGCGGCGGTGTGAACCACCCAGCACCTTGATGCACTGCACCCGGCGCGCTCCGCTGTTGTCGGCGACATCCAGCATTGTCTGAGTCTGAATCATCGGTTTTCTCCAAACCTAAACTGACTGCACGAGGTTAAGGCCGTGGCCTTAACCCTTGGCCTGTTCGACGACCTCGACCAGGGTCCAGGCCTTCTTCTTGGACAGCGGACGGCATTCCTGAATGGATACCGTATCGCCGGCCTTGGCCTGATTCGTCTCGTCGTGGGCGTGCAGCTTGGTGGAGCGCTTAACGTATTTGCCGTAGATCGGGTGGCGCTCACGACGCTCGATCATGACGACGATGGACTTGTCCATCTTGTCGCTCACCACCTTGCCGGTGAGCGTACGGGCTTTTTTCTCTTCGGCCATCTCAGACACCTGCCTTCTCGTTGAGCACAGTCTTCACGCGGGCGATATCCCGACGAACCTGCTTGAGCAGATGAGTCTGGCTCAGTTGGCCGGTGGCCTTCTGCATGCGCAGGTTGAACTGCTCGCGGAGGAGTTCGAGGAGCTGCTCTTGGAGCTGCTCGGCGGACTTTTCACGAATTTCCTGGGCTTTCATCACATCACCGTCCGTTTCACAAAGGTGGTGGAGACCGGGAACTTCTGAGCGGCCAGAGCGAAGGCTTCGCGTGCCAGCTCTTCAGAAACACCTTCGATCTCGTAAAGGACACGACCGGGCTGGATCTGAGCGACCCAGTACTCGACGGAGCCCTTACCTTTACCCATCCGGACTTCCAGAGGCTTCTTGGAAATCGGCTTATCCGGGAAGACGCGGATCCAGATCTTGCCGCCACGCTTGACGTGACGAGTGATCGCACGACGACCAGCTTCGATCTGACGGGCGGTGACGCGGCCGCGGCCGGTGGCCTTCAGGCCGAATTCGCCGAAGCTCACTTTGCTTCCGCGATGCGCCAGGCCACGGTTGCGGCCCTTTTGCACCTTGCGGAATTTTGTACGCTTGGGTTGTAACATCGAATCGCTCTCCCCTTACCTGGAACCTTTCTTCTTGGAGGGCGCTGCCTGGCTTTGCTTAGCCTTGGCGCGGACCTCTTCGATGCCCCCGAGGATTTCACCCTTGAAGACCCAGACCTTGACACCGATGATGCCGTAGGTGGTCTTGGCTTCGTAGGTGGCGTAATCGATGTCCGCACGCAGGGTATGCAGCGGAACACGACCTTCGCGGTACCACTCGGTGCGGGCAATTTCCGCGCCGCCGAGGCGACCGGAGAGCTGCACCTTGATGCCGCCGGCGCCCAGACGCATGGCGTTCTGGACAGCGCGCTTCATGGCGCGACGGAACATGACGCGGCGCTCAAGCTGACCGGCAATGTTCTGCGCGACGAGCTGGGCATCCAGCTCAGGCTTGCGAACTTCCTCGATGTTGACGTGGACGGGCACGCCCATCATCTCGGTGACGTCGCGACGCAGGCGATCGACATCTTCGCCCTTCTTGCCAATCACGATGCCCGGACGGGCAGTGTGAATGGTGATGCGTGCGTTGTTCGCGGGACGCTCGATGGTGATCTTGCTGACAGAGGCGTTCTTCAAACGCTCTTCCAGGAAGCTACGAACCGCGAGGTCGTTGTTCAGCTTGTCGGCATAGGCGCCGCGCTCGGCGTACCAGACAGAGGTATGGTCTTTGACGATACCCAGTCGGATGCCTGTCGGATTGACTTTCTGACCCATCTGGTCGACTCCTACTTCTCGGCTACCTTGACGGTGATGTGGCAAGTGCGCTTCAGAATGCGATCCGCACGGCCCTTGGCGCGCGGACGGATGCGCTTGAGCGTCATGCCCTCATCGACGCAGATGGTCGAGACACGCAGCTCGTCGATGTCCATGCCGTTATTTTCTTCCGCATTCGCGATGGCGGACTGCAGCACCTTCTTGACCAGCTTGGCCGCCTTCTTCGGGGAGAAGGTCAGCAGGTCGAGTGCTTCGGCGACAGGCTTACCGCGCACCTGATCAGCCACCAAACGGGCCTTCTGGGCGGATAAACTGGCGCCACGCAGCTTTGCTGTGACTTCCATCTCTTAATCCTCTCTGGCTTACCGTTTGGCTTTCTTGTCCGCCGCATGGCCGCGATAGGTGCGGGTAGCAGCGAATTCGCCCAGCTTGTGGCCAACCATTTCCTCGGAAACATGCACCGGGACGTGTTGGCGACCGTTATGGACTGCAATGGTGAGCCCGACCATGTTGGGCAGGACCATTGAACGACGCGACCAGGTCTTGATCGGTTTGCGATCGTTCTTTTCCGCTGCAGTCTCAACCTTTTTCAGCAGATGAAGGTCGACGAAAGGACCTTTCTTCAGTGAACGTGGCACAGCCGTTACCTCTTAATGTCTTGGCGTGGGATCTTAACCGCGAGCCTTACGGCGGCGGACGATCAGCTTGTCGGTGCGCTTGTTCTTGCGGGTCTTGTATCCCTTGGTGGGCATACCCCACGGGGACACCGGATGACGACCACCGCTGGTGCGGCCTTCACCACCACCGTGCGGGTGATCCACCGGGTTCATCGCGACACCGCGAACGGTCGGGCGCACACCTCTCCAGCGCTTCGCACCGGCCTTGCCAAGTTGACGCAGGCTGTGCTCGGAATTGCTCACCTCACCCAGGGTCGCGCGGCACTCTGACAGCACCTTGCGCATTTCGCCGGAGCGAAGACGCAGAGTGGCGTAGTTACCTTCACGAGCCACCAGCTGGGCGCTGGTACCGGCGCTGCGTGCAATCTGAGCACCCTTGCCAGGCTTCAGTTCGATGCAGTGCACCGTGGAACCCAGCGGGATGTTGCGCAGCGGCAGTGCGTTACCCTTCTTGATCGGCGCATTGACGCCGGACTCGAGGCGGTCACCAGCACTCACGCCCTTGGGGGCAATGATGTAACGACGCTCACCGTCGAGGTACTTCAGCAGTGCGATGTGGGCGCTGCGGTTCGGGTCATGCTCCAGACGCTCAACAATGGCCGGAACGCCATCCTTGGTGCGCTTGAAGTCAATGATCCGGTAATGGTTGCGATGACCACCGCCAACGTGGCGAGTAGTGATGCGACCATTGTTGTTACGACCACCGGACTTGGACTGCTTTTCGAGCAGCGGCGCGTAGGCGCGGCCCTTGTACAGCTCTTCACCAACAATCTTGACGACGTGGCGACGACCGGCGGATGTGGGTTTTGTCTTGACGATTGCCATGATCCGTACTCCTGCCTTTACTCGGCGCCAGAGAAGTCTTCAAGCGTCTCGCCGGCGGCCAGTGTCACGTACGCCTTGCGATAACCCTTGCGCATACCAACACCATGCGCGGTGCGCTTGGTCTTGCCCTTCACGTTCAGCACAGAAACGCGATCGACTTTCTTGCCGAACAGCTGCTGAACGGCAGCCTTGATCTCGGGCTTGGTTGCGTCACTCGCCACCTTGAACACGTACTGGTTACGCTCGGCGGCCATGGCGGCCTTCTCGGTCACGTGGGGACCAAGCAGAACCTTGAATACACGCTCCTGGTTCATGCCAGCTTCTCCTCAAATTTGCGCAGTGCGGAGACGGTAGCCAGGACCTTGTCGAAGGCGACCAGGCTGACCGGGTCGGCGGCGGCGACGTCCACTACATCCACGTTGGGAATGTTGCGGGCGGCCAGGTACAGGTTCTCGTCAACTTCTTCGGTGACGATCAGCACCTTTTCCAGGCCCAGGTCGGAAAGCTTGGCGACCAGCTGCTTGGTTTTCGGTGACTCGACAGAAAAGGCGTCAACGGCAACAAGGCGTTCCTGACGGACCAGCTCGGACAGAATCGAGCGCATGGCCGCACGGTACATCTTGCGGTTGACCTTCTGGGAGTGGTCCTGCGGACGAGCCGCGAAGGTCACACCACCGGTGCGCCAGATCGGCGAACGGATGGTACCGGCGCGAGCGCGACCGGTGCCCTTCTGGCGCCACGGCTTCTTGCCGCCGCCACGGACGTCGGAACGGTTCTTCTGGGCGCGGGTACCCTGGCGACCACCAGCCAGATAGGCAGTGACGACCTGATGCACGAGCGCTTCGTTGAATTCTTTGCCAAAGGTAGCGTCGGACAGTTCAACAGTCCCAGCGCTTGCACCTGCAAGATTCAGATTCATTGGAAAGTTCCCCTTCAGCCAGCTTTGACGGCGCTGCGCACGATGACATCACTGCCAGTAGCGCCAGGAACGGCACCTTTGATCAGCAGCAAGTTGCGCTCGGCATCGACACGGACGATTTCCAGGCTCTGAACGGTGCAACGTGCGTTGCCCATCTGGCCGGCCATCTTCTTGCCCTTGAATACGCGACCCGGGGTCTGGCACATGCCGATAGAACCGGGGGCACGGTGGGACAGAGAGTTACCGTGGCTGTTGTCCTGGGTACGGAAGTTCCAGCGCTTAACAGCGCCCTGGAAGCCCTTACCCTTGGAAGTGCCGGTCACGTCAACGCTTTGACCAGCTTCGAAGAGGGATACGGTGAGTTCGCCGCCCACTTCAGGAGCGTCTTCGCCTTCAGTCAGACGAAACTCCATCAGAGAACGACCAGCCTCAACACCTGCCTTGGCGTACAGGCCAGCTTGGGCCTTGGACAGATGCTTGGCTTTGCGGGAGCCGGTTGTCACCTGAACCGCAGCGTAGCCGTCGGATTCGACAGACTTCACGCAGGTCACGCGGTTGGGCTCAACCTCGATAACGGTCACGGGCACAGATGCGCCGTCTTCGGTAAAGACACGGGTCATACCGGCCTTTCTACCGACCAAACCGATAGTCATGCTTAGTCTCCTATAGTGTACGGGGCTATCACCCGCTATGGCTGCCCTTTCCAGAGCATTCCACTAGCACGTTGTGTAACGCCATCCCGGCGTGGCGGCTGCTGAACCTCATCTTTCATATCGAGGAACGCTGGGCCGCGAGTGTCTAGTGATATCAGTCGAGCTTGATCTGCACGTCCACGCCAGCGGCGAGGTCGAGCTTCATCAGGGCATCGACAGTCTTCTCGGTCGGCTCAACGATGTCGAGCACACGCTTGTGGGTACGAATCTCGTACTGATCACGGGCGTCCTTGTTCACGTGCGGGGAAACCAGCACAGTGTAACGCTCGCGATTAGTCGGCAGAGGAATCGGACCACGAACCTGGGCGCCGGTACGCTTGGCGGTATCAACGATTTCCGCAGCGGACTGGTCGATCAGGCGATGGTCGAAAGCCTTCAACCGAATGCGAATCTTTTGGTTCTGCATTTGCCCTAACTCCAATGGAACTTGACGGCGCGAGCCGTCAACCCACGCATTCAAAGGATGCGCATTATATGCGCCACGCCACCGAGAGTCAAACCCTCAATGACGATGCGCAGAAAAGGGGGCTCCTTGCGGAGCCCCCTTCGGTGATCACCGGTCTAACTTAGACCAGGATCTTGGCCACGACGCCAGCGCCGACGGTACGGCCGCCTTCGCGGATAGCGAAGCGCAGACCTTCGTCCATGGCGATCGGAGCGATCAGGTTGACAGTCATCTGAACGTTGTCGCCCGGCATAACCATCTCAACGCCTTCCGGCAGTTCACAGGTACCAGTGATGTCAGTGGTACGGAAGTAGAACTGCGGACGGTAGCCTTTGAAGAACGGAGTGTGACGACCACCTTCGTCCTTGCTCAGCACGTACACTTCCGCCTCGAACTGAGTGTGCGGAGTGATGGTGCCCGGCTTGGCCAGAACCTGACCACGCTCGACTTCGTCACGCTTGGTACCACGCAGCAGGGCACCGACGTTCTCGCCTGCACGACCTTCGTCGAGCAGCTTACGGAACATCTCGACACCGGTAACGGTAGTCTTGGTGGTGTCCTTGATACCAACGATCTCGATCTCTTCGCCCGGCTTGACGATGCCGCGCTCAACACGACCGGTCACAACGGTACCGCGACCAGAGATGGAGAACACGTCTTCGATCGGCATCAGGAACGGCTGGTCGACAGCACGCTCCGGCTCAGGGATGTAAGCATCCAGGGCCTTGATCAGGTTGGCAACGGCGGTAGTACCCATGCCGTTGTCGTCCTTGCCTTCCAGAGCCATCAGGGCAGAGCCGGTGATGATCGGAGTGTCGTCGCCCGGGAAGTCGTACTCGGACAGAAGTTCACGAACTTCCATCTCGACCAGCTCGAGCAGCTCTTCGTCGTCGACCATGTCGGCCTTGTTCAGGAACACGACGATGAACGGAACGCCAACCTGGCGAGACAGCAGGATGTGCTCGCGAGTCTGCGGCATGGGGCCGTCAGCGGCGGAACAGACCAGGATAGCGCCGTCCATCTGGGCAGCACCGGTGATCATGTTCTTGACGTAGTCAGCGTGTCCCGGGCAGTCGACGTGAGCGTAGTGACGCTCCTCGGACTGATACTCGACGTGAGAGGTCGCGATGGTGATACCACGCTCACGCTCTTCCGGAGCGTTGTCGATGGTGTCGAACTCGCGCCAGTCACCGCCGAATACCTCGGCAGAAACGCGGGTCAGGGCCGCCGTCAGGGTAGTCTTACCGTGGTCGACGTGACCGATGGTGCCGACGTTGACGTGCGGTTTGGAACGTTCGAATTTTTCCTTAGCCACTGCTATGACCTCTTTCGTTAGCTAACGGTTAACCGTTCTGGTTGATGACGGCTTCAACGACGCTGGACGGCGCCTCTTCGTAGTCCGCAAACTCCATGGTGTAGCTTGCGCGGCCCTGGGTCTGAGAGCGCAGATCGGTTGCGTAACCGAACATCTCAGCCAGCGGCACGGTGGCGCGAATGACCTTACCAGAGGAAGAGTCATCCATACCCTGGACCAGGCCCCGACGGCGGTTCAGGTCGCCCATGACGTCACCCATGAATTCTTCAGGGGTCACGACCTCGACCTTCATCACCGGCTCGAGCAGAACTGCCTTGGCCTTGGGTGCGCCTTGCTTGATCGCCATGGAAGAGGCGACCTTGAACGCGGTCTCGTTGGAGTCCACGTCATGGTAGGAACCGTCGAACAGCGTCACCTTAACGTCGATCATCGGGTAGCCCGCGATGACACCGTTCTGGAGCTGCTCATAGGCCCCTTTCTCGACGGCCGGTACGTATTCCTTGGGAACCACACCGCCGACGATCTCGGAAGCGAACTTGAAGTGCATATCTTCGTCGTCGCCCTTGTCTTCGGCCGTCAACGGCTCGATACGCAGGTGTACGTGACCGTACTGACCGCGACCACCGGACTGACGAACGAACTTGCCTTCCTGCTCGACGCTCTGACGAATCGTCTCGCGATAGGCCACCTGCGGCTTACCGATGTTGGCTTCCACCTTGAACTCGCGACGCATGCGGTCAACGATGATGTCCAGGTGAAGCTCACCCATGCCGGAGATGATGGTCTGGCCAGTCTCTTCGTCGGTCTTGACCTGGAAGGACGGATCTTCCTGGGCCAGCTTGCCCAGTGCAATACCCATCTTTTCCTGGTCAGCCTTGGACTTAGGCTCGACCGCGACAGAGATAACCGGATCCGGGAACTCCATGCGCTCGAGAACGATCTTGTCGTTCAGGTCGCACAGGGTGTCACCGGTGGTCACGTCCTTCAGGCCGATACAGGCGGCGATGTCGCCAGCCAGAACTTCCTTGATCTCCTCGCGAGAGTTGGAGTGCATCTGGACGATACGACCGACGCGCTCCTTCTTCTGCTTGACGGAGTTGTAGACGCTGTCACCGGACTTCAGCACGCCAGAGTAGACGCGAATGAAGGTCAGGGTACCAACGAAGGGGTCGGTCGCGATCTTGAACGCCAGCGCAGCGAACGGAGCGCTGTCGTCGGCTTCACGAGTCGCGATGGTGCCGTCCTTGTCGTCCAGCTCACCTTCGATCGCCTTGACCTCGGTGGGAGACGGCATGTACTCGATGACGCCATCGAGAACGGCCTGAACACCCTTGTTCTTGAACGCAGAACCACAGGTGACCAGCACGATCTCGTTGTCGAGAGTACGACGACGCAGACCAGCCTTGATCTCGTCGATGGTCAGCTCGCCCTCTTCGAGGTACTTCTCCATCAGCTCTTCGGACGCCTCGGCGGCGGCCTCGACCATCTGCTCGCGATACTCTTCAGCGGTCTCCTGGAGCTCCGCCGGGATATCAACGAGGTCGTAGTTCATCCCGAAGTTGTCTTCATCCCACAGGATGGCCTTCATCTGGATGAGGTCGATAACGCCCTTGAACTCGTCCTCGGAGCCCCAGTTGATCTGGATCGGCACGACGTTGGCGCCAAGACGATCCTTCAGCTGGTTGACGACCATGAAGAAGTCAGCGCCGCTACGGTCCATCTTGTTGACGAACACCATGCGCGGAACTTCGTACTTGTTGGCCTGGCGCCAGACGGTCTCGGTCTGCGGCTGCACACCGGAGGAGCCACACAGCACGACGACGGCACCGTCAAGAACACGCAGGGAACGCTCGACTTCGATGGTGAAGTCAACGTGTCCAGGAGTGTCGATGATGTTGATGCGGTGCTCATCGAACTGCTTGTTCATGCCCTGCCAGAAGCAGGTAGTCGCCGCGGAGGTGATAGTGATACCACGCTCCTGCTCCTGCTCCATCCAGTCCATGGTGGCAGCGCCCTCATGGACCTCACCGACCTTGTGGGACAGACCGGTATAGAACAGGACACGCTCGGTAGTAGTCGTCTTACCGGCGTCGACGTGGGCCACGATACCGATATTGCGGTAACGCTTAAGCGGAGTCTTGCGAGCCACGATGTAACTCCCGTTGGTTGGCGATGCGCTTTAGAAGCGGTAGTGAGAGAAGGCCTTGTTGGCTTCTGCCATGCGATGCACGTCTTCACGCTTCTTGACTGCCGAACCCTTGCCTTCGGCTGCATCCAGCATTTCGCCAGCCAGACGCTGCACCATGGTCTTCTCGCCACGACGGCGAGCGGCGTCCACCAGCCAGCGCATGGCAAGCGCCTGGCGGCGGGACGGACGGACTTCGACCGGCACCTGATAGGTCGCACCGCCAACGCGGCGAGACTTCACCTCGACCATCGGCTGGATCGTTTCCAGCGCCTTGTCGAAGATCTCCAGCGGCTCTTCATTGGAACGCTCGGCAACCCTGTCCAGCGCACCATAGACGATACGCTCAGCTACGGACTTCTTGCCGCTGATCATCAGGTGGTTCATGAACTTGGCCAGACGCTCGGATCCGAACTTAGGATCCGGCAGAATCTCGCGCTTGGCCGCAACTCTTCTTCTAGGCATGATAAGCCCTCGGTTGAAGGGTCCTTCAGGTAAACCCGAGACACGCGATAGGCGGCTCGACCTTACTCTTATCAGACCGGGTCAATCTGGTAATGGAAGCGACGTAGCCCTTAGGACTTCGGACGCTTGGTACCGTACTTGGAACGGCCCTGCTTACGGTTCTGGACACCGGAGGTGTCGAGAGCGCCGCGAACGGTGTGATAACGCACACCCGGAAGGTCCTTTACTCGACCGCCACGGATCAGGACCACGGAGTGCTCCTGCAGGTTGTGGCCTTCACCGCCGATGTAAGAGGACACCTCGTAGCCGTTGGTCAGGCGCACACGGCAGACCTTCCGCAGTGCGGAGTTCGGCTTCTTCGGGGTGGTGGTGTAGACGCGGGTACAGACGCCGCGCTTCTGCGGGCAGGCCTGAAGCGCAGGCACGTCGGTCTTCGCGGCCTGGCGCTTGCGCGGCTTGCGCACGAGCTGATTAATCGTTGCCATAGCTGTTAGCTGACTCCAATGGGTTGCCTAAGCCTTTTCACAGTGGCGCGGATACACCCACCCCACTGTTAAAGGCTGCGCATTCTACTGGCTGATGCCAAGGCGCGTCAAGCCCGGAGCCGCAAAGGCTCCAGGCTTATGCCGACATCAGATCTCGTCGTCGTCCGAGTCCAGCGCGGTAAGCTGGGCACCCAGCTCCTGCTCGACATCGTACGCAGACGGCTGAAGCAGTCGCTCGGCGTCTTCACGCTTGCGGCGACGCTCCTCGTGATGGGTCAGACCGGTACCGGCCGGGATCAGACGTCCCACCACCACGTTTTCCTTCAGGCCGCGCAGATAGTCGCGCTTGCCGGTTACCGCCGCCTCGGTCAGCACGCGGGTTGTCTCCTGGAAGGAGGCCGCAGAGATGAACGACTCGGTGGCCAGGCTGGCCTTGGTGATACCCAGCAGCAGGCGCTGGTACTTGGCCTGGAACTTGTCCTTCGTCTGGAGCTCGCCATTTTGCTCCAGCACGCGGACCAGCTCGACCTGATCACCCGGGATGAAGTCGGAATCACCAGCATCAGTGATTTCGACCTTGCGCAGCATCTGACGCACGATCACTTCGATGTGCTTGTCGTTGATGCCAACGCCCTGCAGACGATAGACGTCCTGAACTTCGGCCACGATGTACTTGGCCAGTTCGGCGATGCCGAGCAGGCGCAGGATGTCATGGGGGTTGCTCGGGCCGTCCGAGATCACCTCACCCTTCTCGACCGACTCACCCTCGAAGACGGCAATCTGACGCCACTTGGGAATCAGCATCTCGAAAGGATCGCCTTCGGACGGGGTGATCGTCAGGCGACGCTTACCCTTGGTTTCCTTGCCGAAGCTGATCACACCGCTGATTTCGGCCAGGATCGCCGGCTCTTTCGGCTTACGCGCTTCGAACAGGTCGGCCACGCGCGGCAGACCACCGGTGATGTCCTTGTTACCGGACGCTTCCACCGGGATACGAGCGACGATTTCACCCACGCCGATGGCTGAGCCATTGTCGACGGTGACGATGGCGTTACCGGGCAGCGGATACTGCACGGGCGTATCGCTACCGGTCACGGTCACCGGCTTGCCGCCAGCGTCATTGAGCATGATCATCGGGCGCTTGTCGCGACCTGCCATCGGGCGAGCGGCGGACTCGATGATTTCGATCGAGGACAGGCCGGTCATCTCATCGACGCTGCGGTGCATGGTCAGGCCTTCGTCCATGTCGACGTAGTGCACCTGACCTTCTGCCTCGGCCACGATCGGGTGAGTGTGCGGATCCCACTTGGCCACTGACTGGCCGGCATCCACTGCATCACCGTCACGTACCGACAGCTCAGCACCGTAGGGCAGCTTGTAGTACTCGCGCTCACGACCGTGCTCATCGGCTACCGCCAGGGCACTGGAGCGAGACACCACCACCAGCTTGCCGTCGGCGCGCTCAACATACTTGATGTTGTGCAGGCGGACCTTGCCACCGTGCTTGACCTGAACGCTGTCCACCGCAGAGGCCCGCGAGGCGGCACCACCGATGTGGAAGGTACGCATGGTCAGCTGGGTACCAGGCTCACCGATGGACTGGGCGGCGATAACGCCGACCGACTCACCGATATTGACCTGATGACCGCGGGCCAGGTCACGACCGTAGCAGGAAGAACACACACCGTGACTGGTTTCACAGGTGATGGTGCTGCGCACGATGATCTCGTCGACGCCCATGGTATCGAGCTGGGCACACCAGGCCTCGTCCAACAGGGTGCCGCGCGGGATCAGCACTTCGTCGGTGCTCGGGTCGATGACGTCCTGAGCGACCACGCGGCCGAGTACACGCTGAGCCAGCGAGACGATGATGTCACCGCCTTCGATGACCGGGTGCAGGGTCAGGCCGTGCTCGGTACCACAGTCGGTCTCGGTGATGACCATGTCCTGCGCCACGTCGACCAGACGGCGTGTCAGGTAACCGGAGTTGGCCGTCTTGAGGGCCGTATCCGCCAGACCTTTACGTGCACCGTGGGTCGAGATGAAGTACTGCAGTACGTTCAGGCCTTCACGGAAGTTGGCGACGATCGGGGTCTCGATGATCGAGCCGTCCGGCTTGGCCATCAGGCCACGCATACCCGCCAGCTGGCGGATCTGGGCGGCACTACCACGAGCACCGGAGTCGGCCATGATGAAGACGCTGTTGAAGGAGTCCTGTTCGACTTCCTTGCCTTCACGATCGACCACGGTCTCCTTGGAGATGCCCGCCATCATGGCCTTGGCCACCTGGTCGTTGGCACGCGCCCAGATATCGATGACCTTGTTGTACTTCTCGCCCGCGGTCACCAGACCGGAGGAGAACTGGTCCTCGATTTCCTTGACCTCTTCCTCAGCCGCCTCGACGATCTCGGCCTTGGCGTCCGGGATGACGAAGTCGTTGACGCCGATGGAGGCGCCAGACCAGGTCGCCAGGCGGAAACCGGTGTACATCAGCTGGTCAGCAAAGATGACCGCTGCCTTGAGACCGGCACGGCGATACACTTCGTTGATCAGCTTGGAGATGGCCTTCTTCTTCATGGCCTGATCGACCAGGTCGAAGGGCACCCCTTCCGGCAGAATGCGGAACAGCAGCGCACGACCGACCGTGGTGTCACGCAGGCGACGGTGCTCGCTGCGCTCGCCGGTCTCCTCGTCGACATCCACTTCGTCCAGACGAACCTTGACGCGGGCGTGCAGCGATACACTCTGGGTGCCGAAGGCGCGCTCGACCTCGTTGAGGTCGGAGAACACCATGCCCTCGCCCTTGGCGTTGATGCGCTCGCGGGTCATGTAGTACAGACCCAACACCACGTCCTGGGAAGGCACGATGATCGGCTCGCCGTTGGCCGGCGACAGCACGTTGTTGGTGGCCATCATCAGCGCACGCGCCTCGAGCTGGGCTTCCAGCGTCAGCGGTACGTGAACGGCCATCTGGTCACCGTCAAAGTCGGCGTTGTAGGCAGCACACACCAGCGGGTGGAGCTGGATCGCCTTGCCTTCGATCAGCAGCGGCTCGAAGGCCTGGATGCCGAGACGGTGCAGGGTCGGCGCACGGTTCAGCAGTACCGGGTGCTCGCGAATGACGTCAGCGAGGATGTCCCACACTTCCGGCAGCTCGCGCTCGACCATCTTCTTGGCGGCCTTGATGGTGGACGCCTGGCCGCTTGCCTGCAGCTTGGAGTAGATGAACGGCTTGAACAGCTCCAGCGCCATCTTCTTGGGCAGACCACACTGGTGCAGACGCAGGGTCGGACCCACGGTGATAACGGAACGACCGGAGTAGTCGACACGCTTACCCAGCAGGTTCTGACGGAAACGCCCCTGCTTACCCTTGATCATGTCGGCCAGCGACTTGAGCGGGCGCTTGTTGGAACCGGTGATGGCACGACCGCGACGACCGTTGTCGAGCAGCGCATCCACGGACTCCTGCAGCATGCGCTTCTCGTTGCGCACGATGATGTCCGGCGCGTTGAGATCGAGCAGACGCTTCAGGCGGTTGTTACGGTTGATCACGCGACGGTACAGATCGTTCAGATCCGAGGTCGCGAAGCGACCACCGTCCAGCGGCACCAGCGGACGCAGGTCCGGGGGCAGGACAGGCAGCACTTCCATCACCATCCACGCCGGGTCGTTGCCAGAGCCCTGGAAGGCTTCAAGCAGCTTGAGGCGCTTGGACAGTTTCTTGATCTTGGTCTCGGAGTTGGTCTGCGGAATCTCTTCACGCAGGCGCTCGATCTCTTCCTCGAGATCGATATCCTTGAGCATGGCCTGGACGGCTTCGGCACCCATGCGGGCATCGAAGTCATCGCCGAATTCCTCGAGGGCCTCGAAATACTGCTCGTCGTTGAGCAGCTGGCCACGCTCGAGGGTGGTCATGCCGGGATCGACGACCATGAAGCTCTCGAAATAGAGCACACGCTCGATGTCACGCAGGGTCATGTCCATCAGCATGCCGATACGCGACGGCAGTGACTTCAAGAACCAGATGTGCGCGACAGGGCTTGCCAGCTCGATGTGCCCCATGCGCTCACGACGCACGGCGGCCTTGGTGACTTCAACGCCACACTTTTCGCAGATGATGCCGCGGTGCTTCATGCGCTTGTACTTGCCGCACAGGCACTCGTAGTCCTTCACCGGGCCAAAGATCTTGGCACAGAACAGGCCATCACGCTCGGGCTTGAACGTCCGATAGTTGATAGTCTCCGGCTTCTTGACCTCGCCAAAGGACCAGGAGCGGATCATGTCCGGCGACGCGAGCGTAATCTTGATCGCATCGAACTCGTCGGACTGAGACTGCGATTTGAGGACTTTCACCAAATCTTTCATTAGGTCGGCTCCGTTGCGGAGTTGTCATGGGCGGGGGCTTGCGCCCCCGCGGACCGTCATTCATTGAAGCGCCTTTCGGGCCGCCTCAGCTCTCCAGTTCGATATCGATGCCCAGCGAGCGGATTTCCTTCACGAGTACGTTGAAGGATTCCGGCATGCCCGCCTGCATGGTGTGGTCGCCATCCACGATGCTCTTGTACATCTTGGTACGACCTTCCACGTCATCGGACTTGACCGTGAGCATTTCCTGCAGAGTGTAAGCGGCGCCGTAGGCCTCCAGGGCCCAGACCTCCATCTCACCAAAGCGCTGACCACCGAACTGCGCCTTGCCGCCCAGCGGCTGCTGGGTGACCAGCGAGTAGGAGCCGGTGGAACGCGCGTGCATCTTGTCGTCGACCAGGTGGTTGAGCTTGAGCATGTACATGTAGCCCACGGTCACCGGACGATCGAACGACTCACCGGTACGCCCGTCATACAGCGTCATCTGACCAGAATCCGGCAGGTCGGCCAGCTTCAGCAGGTGCTTGATCTCGTGCTCCTTGGCACCGTCGAACACCGGCGTCGCCATCGGCACGCCCTTCTTCAGGTTCTTGGCCAGCGCGATGACCTCGTCATCGGTCAGCGACTCGATCTCTTCGACGCGGGTGCCCTGGGTGGAGTTGTACACCTGCCCCAGGAACTCGCGCAGCTGGCCGAGCTGTTGCTCGCGAGCGTCACGCAGCATGTGCTCGATCTTCACCCCAAGCCCACGGGCAGCCATACCCAGGTGGGTCTCGAGGATCTGACCAACGTTCATACGCGACGGTACACCCAGCGGGTTCAGCACGACGTCGATGGGCTCACCGTTATCGTCGAACGGCATGTCCTCGATCGGCATGATGGCCGAGATGACACCCTTGTTACCGTGACGGCCGGCCATCTTGTCACCCGGCTGCAGACGACGCTTGATGGCCAGGTAGACCTTGACGATCTTGAGCACGCCCGGCGCCAGGTCATCGCCCTGAGTCAGCTTGCGCTTCTTGTCTTCAAAGCGCTCGTCCATTTCCTTGCGACGGTTCTCGAGCTGCTCGTCGGCCTGGGCCAGCAGTTCATTGAGCTTCTCGTCCTGCATGCGCAGTTTGAACCACTGCTGACGCGGGAGCTCCTCGAGATAGGCGTCGGACAGCACGTCGCCCTTGGACAGGCGCGGACCACCGTTGACCGGCTGGCCAGACAGCGTGCGCTTGAGACGCTCGAAGGTGGCATCTTCCGCGATGCGGTAGGTTTCCTGAAGGTCCTTGCGCACTTCGTCGAGCTGCATCTGCTCGATGGACAGCGCACGGGAGTCCTTCTCGACGCCGTCGCGGGTGAACACCTGAACGTCGATGACGGTACCCTTCATGCCGGTGGGGGCACGCAGGGAGGTGTCCTTAACGTCGGACGCCTTCTCACCAAAGATGGCACGCAGCAGCTTCTCTTCCGGAGTCAGCTGGGTTTCACCCTTGGGGGTGACCTTACCGACCAGGATATCGCCTGCACCCACCTCGGCACCGATGTACACAACGCCGGCTTCATCCAGCTTGCCGAGTGCCGACTCACCGACGTTGGGGATATCGGAAGTAATTTCTTCCGGCCCCAGCTTGGTGTCGCGCGACACACAGGTCAGTTCCTGGATGTGGATGGTGGTGAAACGGTCTTCCTGGACGACCCGCTCGGACAGCAGGATGGAGTCCTCGAAGTTGTAGCCGTTCCAGGGCATGAAGGCGATGCGCATGTTCTGGCCAAGCGCCAGATCACCCATGTCGACAGACGGACCGTCGGCCAGGATGTCACCGCGTGCCACGTTGTCACCAGGACGCACGATCGGGCGCTGGTTCTGACAGGTGTTCTGGTTCGAGCGCAGGTACTTGGTCAGGTTATAGATATCGACGCCGGCTTCACCGCCGATGATCTCATCTTCATTGACCCGCACCACGATGCGCTTGGCGTCGACCGAGTCGATCACGCCGCCACGACGAGCCACGGCACAGACGCCGGAGTCACGGGCGACGAAGCGCTCCATGCCGGTACCGACCAGCGGCTTGTCGGCACGCAGGGTGGGCACCGCCTGACGCTGCATGTTCGCCCCCATCAGGGCGCGGTTAGCATCATCGTGCTCAAGGAACGGGATCAGTGCCGCTGCCACAGAGACGACCTGACGCGGAGACACGTCCATCAGCGTCACTTGCTCTGGACGCATGAAGGTGGTTTCACCGCGGTGACGGACCTGGACCAGGTCGTCGACCAGCTTGTTGTCACCGTTGACGGTGGCAGACGCCTGGGCGATGACGAAGTCACCTTCCTCGATGGCCGACAGGTGGACCACGTCGTCGGTGACCACACCGTCCACGACCTTACGGTACGGGGTCTCGAGGAAACCGTAGCTGTTGGTGTGACTGTAGGTCGCCAGCGAGTTGATCAGACCGATGTTCGGACCTTCAGGGGTCTCGATCGGACACAGACGGCCGTAGTGAGTCGCGTGAACGTCACGCACCTCGAAGCCAGCGCGCTCACGGGTCAGACCACCCGGGCCGAGAGCGGACACACGGCGCTTGTGGGTCACCTCGGACAGCGGGTTGTTCTGGTCCATGAACTGGGACAGCTGGGAGGAGCCAAAGAACTCCTTCACCGCAGCGGCCACCGGCTTGGCATTGATCAGGTCCTGGGGCATCAGGCCTTCGCTTTCGGCCATGGACAGACGCTCCTTGACCGCACGCTCGACGCGCACCAGGCCAACACGGAACTGGTTTTCTGCCATTTCACCGACGCAGCGAATACGACGGTTACCCAGGTGGTCGATATCATCGACGTCGCCGAAGCCGTTACGGATGTTGATCAACTCGCGCAGCACATCCAGGATGTCAGCACGGTCAAGCACACCGGAACCGGTGTCGGACTCACGACGCAGACGACGGTTGAACTTCATGCGACCGACGCCGGACAGGTCGTAACGGTCTTCAGTGAAGAACAGGTTGTTGAACAGCGTCTCGGCGGCTTCCTTGGTGGGCGGCTCGCCAGGACGCATCATGCGGTAGATTTCCACCAACGCCTCGAGCTGCGAGCCGGTGGTATCCAGCTTCAGCGTGTCGGAGACGAAGGGACCGCAGTCCAGATCGTTGGTATAGAGCGTTTCGATGGTAGTGATGCCAGCCTGCCCGAGGCCTTCCAGAATTTCTGGAGTGATTTCGGTGTTGCAGGGGCAGATCAGCTCACCCGTGGCCGGATTGATCTGATCCTTGGCCAGGGTCTTGCCGAACAGGTAATCCATCGGCACTTCAAGACGCTCAAGGCCAGCCTTCTCCAGCTGACGAATGTGCTTCTGAGTAACACGACGACCTTCCTCGACGATGACCTCACCGTCGGCACCCTTGATGTCGAAGGTGGCCGTTTCGCCGCGCAGACGCGACGGCACCAGCTCCACAGAGAAGCCAGACTTCTCGATGTGGAAGGTGCTGGTGTCGAAGAACTCGTCGAGAATCTCTTCGGCACTCATGCCCAGCGCGCGCAGCAGAACAGACGCCGGCAGCTTGCGGCGACGGTCAATACGCACGAAGACGTTGTCCTTCGGATCAAACTCGAAGTCCAGCCAGGAGCCGCGGTAAGGAATCACGCGTGCAGAGTACAGAAGCTTGCCGGAGCTATGGCTCTTGCCCTTGTCATGATCAAAGAACACGCCGGGACTACGGTGCAGCTGGGACACGATGACCCGCTCGGTACCATTCACGACAAAGGTACCGTTCTCGGTCATCAGGGGGATTTCCCCCATGTAGACTTCCTGCTCCTTGATGTCCTTGATGGCCTTGTTCGACGACTCTTTGTCGTAGATGATCAGGCGGACCTTGACACGCAGGGGAGCGGAATAGGTGACACCGCGCAGCTGGCACTCCTTGACGTCGAACGCCGGAGTGCCGAAGCGGTAGCTCACGTACTCGAGCGCGGCGTTGCCGGAGAAGCTCTCGATCGGGAACACGGACTTGAAGGCGGCGTGCAGGCCTACCTCCATGCGCTCCTCAGGGGAGCGGTCCTGCTGGAGAAAGTCGTAGTAGGAATCAAGCTGGATGGCCAGCAGGTAAGGCACATCCATCACTTGGGGCAGTTTGCCGAAATCCTTGCGGATGCGTTTTTTCTCAGTGTATGAGTAAGCCATCTGTATTCCCCAGCTTGTTCACCATGGGTGACCGATGCGTGTCGGCGCCACCCGACGGACGGTCTCCGTCAGGCGCTGACGGCAAGTCCTCGGAATGAGTGACTCGCCGTCGGAATTCTGCAAGCTACATGACCGATGTTGGACAGGCAGCTAGTGACAACAGAAAAAGGCCGGTAGCGGGCGTCCCGCCACCAGCCGTGGAAGCTTACGCAGCGCGTGAAGCCATGGGCACAAGGATTACTTGAGCTCCACGGAAGCGCCGGCTTCTTCCAACTTCTTCTTGGCTTCTTCTGCGTCGTCTTTGCTCATCGCTTCCTTGATGGTCGCCGGAGCACCGTCGACGGCGCCCTTGGCTTCCTTCAGGCCAAGACCAGTGATCTCGCGGACGGCCTTGATGACGTTCACTTTCTTGTCGCCAGCAGAGGTCAGCACCAGGTCGAACTCGGTCTGCTCTTCGGCAGCACCGGCGTCGCCGCCAGCACCCGGGCCAGCCACAACAGCGGCGGCAGCGCTAACGCCGAACTTCTCTTCCATCGCTTCGATCAGCTCGACAACTTCCATCACGGACATGTCGGAGACGGCGTTGATGATATCTTCTTTGGTCAGTGCCATTGTCTAGATTCCTAACTTTGCGGGCGTCCCGGTTTTCCGAGAACGCGTGGATCGTGGTCGGTCGACAGGGAGCCTTAAGCGGCTTCTTCCTGCTTCTGGTCGCGCAGCGCAGCGAGGGTACGAACCAGCTTGCCGGCAGAAGCTTCCTTCATGACGGACATCAGCTTGGCGATCGCCTCATCGTACGTCGGCAGAGTTGCCAGACGGTCGATATCGCTTGCCGGGATCAGCTCACCTTCATAGGCCAGCGCCTTGACTTCGAAGTTCTTCTCATCCTTAGCGAACTCCTTGAACAGACGGGCGGCAGCGCCCGGGTGCTCATTGGAGAAGGCCAGCATGGTCGGACCTACGAAAGACTCTGACAGGCACTCCCAGGGAGTACCGGCCAGGGCGCGGCGTGCCAGGGTGTTACGCACAACGCGCACCTGGACGCCATTCTCGCGAGCCTGCTTGCGCAGTTCGGTCATCTTGTGGACCGCGACGCCGCGAGAGTCGGCAACTACGACGGAGAGTGCATCCTTGGCGACTTCACTGACCTCGGCAACAATTGCCTTCTTGCCTTCGAGTGCTAGTGCCACTGTGATCACTCCTTCGTGCCGGAACCCGAGGGCTCCGGTGGTTACCATCTCCCCTTCTCGATAACTCAAAGAAGAGGGGCTTCTTGGATGGTGCTCACCAGATGCCTGGCGGCAACACCATCTGCGCAGGTGCCCTGAGGGCGATTAAGCCGCGTTCAACCCGAGGGTCAGACGGCGGCGCCTGCGGTCTTTGACGGTGCCCCGCCGGCCGGGTAATTCACCCGGCACGGGGACCGCAAAGTGTCTTGCCTGTTGTGTCGCATCACACCAGCGCGGAGTGATCGACAGTCAGACCCGGGCCCATGGTAGTGGACAGGGTCATCTTCTTGAAGTACACGCCCTTGGAAGTGCTCGGCTTGAGCTTCTTCAGGTCGGCGATCAGCGCATCCAGGTTGCCCTTGATGGCGTCGGCGTCGAAATCGACCTTGCCCAGGGTAGCGTGGATGATGCCGTTCTTGTCGGTACGGAAGCGCACCTGACCGGCCTTGGCGTTCTTGACGGCGGTAGCAACGTCAGGGGTCACGGTACCGACCTTGGGGTTCGGCATCAGGCCGCGCGGACCCAGGATCTGACCCAGCTGACCGACCACACGCATGGCGTCAGGAGAAGCGATGACCACGTCGAAGTCGAGCTGGCCTTTCTTGACCTGCTCGGCCAGGTCGTCCATACCGACGATGTCGGCACCGGCTTCCTTGGCGGCTTCTTCGTTGGCACCCTGGGTAAAGACGGCAACGCGCACGTCCTTGCCAGTACCGTTAGGCATCACGGTTGCACCGCGAACCACCTGGTCAGATTTACGCGGATCAACACCCAGGTTGATAGCGACGTCCAGGGATTCCTTGAACTTGACGGTGGACAGCTCGGAGAGCAGTGCCACGGCCTCGTCGACAGAGTAAGCCTTGTTGGCGTCAACCTTGTCGCGAATCTGCTTTGCGCGCTTGGTAAGCTTAGCCATGATCAGAGACCCTCCACGTTGAGGCCCATGCTACGGGCGCTACCAGCAATGGTACGCACCGCGGCGTCGAGATCGGCAGCCGTCAGATCCGGCTCCTTGGTCTTGGCGATCTCTTCGAGCTGCTCACGGGTCACGGTACCGACCTTCTTCTTGTTCGGCTCGCCAGAGCCGGACTTGATGCCAGCAGCCTTCTTCAGCAGCACCGCAGCGGGCGGAGTCTTGGTGACGAAGGTGAAGCTGCGGTCGGAGTAGACGGTGATGACCACGGGAGTCGGGAGACCCGGCTCGATGTTCTGCGTCTCAGCGTTGAACGCCTTACAGAACTCCATGATGTTGACACCGTGCTGACCCAGCGCGGGGCCCACGGGGGGACTCGGATTGGCTTTACCGGCTGCAACCTGCAGCTTGATGTAAGCCTGTACTTTCTTGGCCATGATGGACTCCAGTTGGGTAATAGCGCCTTGCGGCTCCCCGGACAAAACGGCCGCCTGATTCCAGACGACCCCTACTGACTACAGGCGGACAGCACACCGCGGCGGGCCTGCCTAGACAGACCCACCGCGCGCTATTCGCCTTACTCCTTCTCGACCTGGGAAAATTCCAGCTCGACCGGAGTCGCACGCCCGAAGATCAGCACACTGACCTGCAGACGGCTCTTGTCATAATTGACCTCTTCGACCACGCCATTGAAGTCGGCAAAGGGCCCGTCGATAACGCGGACAGACTGCCCCGGCTCGAACATGGTCTTGGGCCGCGGCTTTTCCGCACCATCTCTCACACGACTAAGGATGGCATCAGCTTCACGCTGAGTGATCGGCGCCGGCTTTTCCTTGGTACCACCAATGAACCCCATGACTCGCGGAGTCTCATTGACCAGGTGCCAGGTCTCGTCAACCATTTCCATCTCGACCAGGACGTAGCCGGGATAGAACTTGCGCTCACTCTTGCGGCGCTTGCCGTCGCGCATCTCGACGACTTCCTCGGTCGGCACCAGAATCTCACCGAAGCGATCTTCCATGCCATGCATCTTCACACGCTCGATCAGCGAGCGCATGACGTGCTTCTCGAAGCCGGAGTAGGCGTGGACGACGTACCAACGCTTGGACATGAAGACTCCTAACCGATGACGCCGGACATCGCCCAGCTGAGCAGCGTGTCGATCAACCAGAGCAGCAGCCCGACTACCAGCACAGCCACCAGCACAATGGCAGTGGTCTGAATGGTCTCAGGGCGCGTCGGCCAGACGACACGTTGAATTTCCTTTCTGGCGCTACGAGCAAGCTCGACCAGCTCACGCCCCTTGGTGGTCATCAGCGCCACCAGAGCGGCAACGACAGACAGGGCGACAACGCCCAGGACACGATACAGAAGCGGCTGGTCGGCAAAATAGGTGTTGCCGACAACGGCCAGCACCAGAAGAACGACGACAACCGCCCACTTGAGCCCGTCGTGGCGCGACTCCTGCACCTCGGCGTTATGCTTCATGAAAACGAGACTCCTCAGGGCGCGGCAATCGAAACACGAAAGTATATAAAAAACTGCCAGCCTGGGGAAGACTGGCAGGCCAGGAGGGAATCGAACCCCCAACCTGCGGTTTTGGAGACCGCTGCTCTGCCAATTGAGCTACTGGCCTGTACTCGATGCAAACCACCCTTTGCGGGCAGCCTCTGCAACAGCGGGCGCCATGATAGCGAAGCAACGCTTGCCTGGCAACCCCTACTCCACCCTGCAGACGCGATGGAGAAAGAAAAAGCGAGCCAAGGCTCGCTTTTCTATATGGAGCTCATGGACGGATTTGAACCGTCGACCTCACCCTTACCAAGGGTGTGCTCTACCCCTGAGCTACATGAGCGCACTCTTTGGCGCAACACACACGGCACACGCCGAAATCTGGAGCGGGCAGCGGGGATCGAACCCGCATCATCAGCTTGGAAGGCTGAGGTTCTACCATTGAACTATGCCCGCATCATGACCCAAGGCCATTCTTGCTGAAACATGCTCATCGAACCCGACCAGCCTGGCAGCGTCCGACCGCCTGCTCCGCTTCGACCACCCAAGGGCAATCGAAAAAAATCTGGTGGAGGGGGAAGGATTCGAACCTTCGAAGCTTTCGCGGCAGATTTACAGTCTGCTCCCTTTGGCCACTCGGGAACCCCTCCAACTGGCGACGTATTTTATCGCCTCACCCCAAGATGTCAAGTGGCTGTTTTAAAAAGAATCCGCTCCTCTAGATTCTTTTTCACCTTCTCGACACAGGACAGCGGCCTCGCCGCCTGCCTTGGAACGCGGCGCATTGTGTCAAAGCCCAACGAATAACGCAAGGCCCTCAACGCTTTTTTCGCTCGGACACCACATCCTTCTCGCCTGTTGGCGTGGGACAAAAGGACTCTCGACTTCCCCGAGCGGCTCCCCGACCTGGGCGACAGCCGCCCCACGCATCGTCGCTGAGCACACCAGGGGCCCGCGGCTCCCGGCCTTGTCACAGCAGCATCGAGAAGGCTAATCCGGCACGAATCTTTTCCAGCGCCACTGGCGCAGGCGGCACTGGGGCGCCAGCCATCTTGCCAGCACGCTCTGCTGCGGTGAGCGGAAAGCACGCCTCGAGTCCCGCATAGACCATATCTGGCCAAATGGCGTGGGGCACCTGGATACCCCTCGAGACGACTCGGGCATCCCCTCCCGTGACCAGCATCGGCAGGGCAACCCCTTCGCGATCGCACACTTCACTGTAAATCCGGTTGACGGCACTCACAGCCGCCATATAAATCCCGTGATTCACGGCCTCCACTGTGCGCCGGCCTGGCGCCAGCAGCTCGTCCGCCTCGCTGTCCGGATCGATGGCCACGTTACGTGTGCCGAGTTTCAGGCTTTCCTTCATGAGACGAAGCCCAGGGAGTATATAGCCCCCAAGATGACGCCCCCCAGGCAGCACGAAATCCACCGTGATGGCACTACCACAGTCCACCGTGCAGCTGGCTCCCGCCAGTTGATAACCGGCCAGGACCCCCATCCAGCGATCCACGCCCAATCGTCCGGGTTCGTGGTAGCCGTTGGTGACCCCAAGGGCTTCACGACAGGAACGTGCCACGTGGACGGAGCGTACCCTGTCCTTCAGCAACGATTCCGTCTGGGCCAGCACCGAACGACGCGCCACGCTGGAAATCCGCACGGTCTCGACCACGTCGAGATCCGGGATGTCCGCTCCAGGCTTCCACTCCTCCCGGGTCCATACCGCACCGCGCGAGCGTATCTCGCTGCTATCAGCATCCTTGAGGCGCCATTTGGACAGAGTATTGCCGATATCCAGGTCAAGAATCATGGGCGCGCTCGCACGCTGATCTCTCCTCCGACAAGGCGCTCATCCTGCTCATCCTTGCGCACCCAGAGATTGCCGTTGTCATCCACTTCTCCCGCCCGGGCGAGTTCCCGGCGCTCGCCCCTGATGATCTCGATATCCCAGCCAGCAAAGGCGTGGCGCGCGTTCCACTCGTCTTTCCAGGCCGCAAACCCGTTCTCCTCAAAGCTTGCCAGCATGGTCAACAAGCCGTCCAGCAGCTCTGCCGCCATGACGTTGCGGGAAAGCCCTGGCGCCTGATCATGTACACAGGCGACCGGCTGATCGATGCGCGCCCGGAAGCTATCAGGCAGATCCACGTTGATTCCCATCCCCAGCACCACCTCACAGGGGCCCGCGGCATCTCCGCTCATTTCCACCAGGATGCCGGCCAACTTGCCAAAGCCACCCTGGCCATCGGGAAGCAGTACGTCATTCGGCCATTTCAAGGCGGGATTCAAGCCGTGGCGCTCCAGCATCTGGGCCAGCACCACGCCGATCGCCAGACTGAGCCCTTCCAGCGCCGCAACGCCGGCGTCAAAGCGCCAGCCCACGGAGCACATCAGGGTACGCCCCCAGGGGGTCGTCCAGATCCGGCCACGTCGTCCGCGGCCCGCAGACTGCTGCTCGACCAGGCAAGCCTCGCCATGCCCAGCCCCCTGACGAAAGCGCTCGCGCAGAAACTCGTTACTGGATGGAAGGGTGTCTTCCACGAACAGGCGAGCGAGGTGCTGACGCGAGTCACGGGACAGCGCCGCCACCACCGCCGGTCCTTCAAGCAGTTCCAACGGCTCTGCCAGGCGATACCCCTGCCCTTTCACCGCTTGCATGGGAATGCCAAGATCCTCGAGCTTGCGCAGCTGCTTCCACACCGCCGCTCGGGACACCCCCAGCTTCTCGCCCAGCTGCTGTCCAGAGTGAAACTCGCCATCACTCAACAGCCGGATCAGCTCACCAATGGTCATTCCTCGCCCCTTACGCGGGAAAAGGGCATAGTCTATCGAAAGACAGCTTGCGCCGGAAATGCGCGCGCATTCCGGCTCACGCTTGAGCAGACGCGGCTCTCGGTCGCCTTCCTAGGATAATCGCCATTCAGAACCCTGCGACGCCGGCCCCGGATGCGTGAATCGCCCCAGGCTGGGAGGTGAATGCCCCAGTGGCCGCGGCGCCGCCGTCACCCCGTCGACGCAGGCTCGACAACCTGTGAGGGCTCAGGCAGAGAGGGCGTCGACGCTTTGGCGGGTTGCCGCGATCAAGTGGGTAAACGCAGCCCGCGCCGCCGGCTCGTCCCGTTGCTGCATGGCCTCCAGCAGGGCTTCATGAAACGGAAAACCGGCATCGAATACCCGGAGTCGATCTTCCGGTGAGTCCCAGGACAGATACAGTTCGTCATGCATCATCTGGATCAATCCCACCAGCACACGATTGCCGCAGGCGTGGTAGATGGCCAGGTGAAAGGCGGCGTCGGCCTCGCTCACTCCCAGAAAGTCCTCCTTTTCCCTGGCGCGACGGTAATCGTCCAGATGGCTGGCCATGGCGTCGAGCTGGTGATCGGCGGCGTGGCGTATCGCCAGCACGATCGCCTGGACCTCAAGCGCCTCGCGGACCTCGAGCATCTCGATCAAGTGGGCCTTGGCGTCCTTGATCCCGAGGCTCGCCAGCAACTGGAAGGTGCGCTGCTCGCTGACAAACAGGCCCTTGCCATTGACGATGTCGATGATGCCTTCCGCCTCCAGCTTCTTGAGTCCCTCTCTCAGGGTCGAGCGACCTACCTCAAGCCGCTCCATCCACTCTCCCATCGAGGGTAGCTGTGTCCCCGGCGCCAGCTCCTTAGCGGCGATGTAGGCGCTGATCTCTCCTGCGACGGTGTCTGACAAATAAAGTCGTTTCATACAGTTGGGGTCCACTATCGGAAGAGGCCGGCGAGTCCTTTCGACGTTAGCCGTAAACCCCTTCTGGATCAATTGTCGCCTGCGGACCCCCGTGCTAGCTTACCTATCAGACAGGCTGATAGCCTTTTCCACTTTACCGAGGATACGCCATGGATCCACTGGATCGACATATCTGCAGTCATGCCTATGAACAGCGCCAGGAGCATCACGGCGCGGTGGCGCCTCCGCTCTACCAGACCAGCATCTTTACCTTCCCCGACCTCGAGAGTTTCAGCCGTGCCCAGCTGGACGAGCGCCAGCACTTCATCTACAGCAGAGGGCTCAACCCGACGGTCAAGCTGCTGGAAGACAAGTTGGCCGCACTGGAGCGGGGCGAGGCGTGCAAGGCCTTTGCTTCCGGCATGGGCGCGATCGCCGCCACCCTGTTCTCGTTGCTCGGCCAGGGCGATCACGTCCTGCGCATTAACCAGACCTATGGCCCCGCGGTGGAGCTGCTCGACCAGATGGCACGCTACGGCGTCAGCCATGACGGCATCAGCGGCGACCAGGACATTGGCGCCCACCTGCGCCCCAAGACGCGCCTGATCTACATAGAGAGCCCTTCATCGCTGCGCATGGAACTGGCTGATCTCGAGGCCATCGCCCGCATCGCCAGACAGCACGGCATTCTGACGCTGATCGACAATACCTGGGCGACTCCGCTGTTCCAGAAGCCGATCACCCATGGAATCGACCTGGTGGTGCACTCGCTATCGAAGTACATCGGCGGCCACAGCGACGTGGTCGGTGGCGCCGTCATCGGCAACGCCGAGGTGATCGACCGGCTCTTCGCTAATGGTCACCAGCTGCTGGGAGCGGCGCTCTCGCCCCACAGCGCGTCGCTGATCCTGCGTGGCCTGCGCACTCTGCCGGTGCGAATGGCAGAACACCTGCGCCACGGCCAGGCGATTGCCGCCTTCCTTGACGCCCATCCACAGGTGGCCGCGGTGTATCACCCAAGCCTTGCCCAGGGTCCGGCGGCTGAGTGGGCGGCACGCCAGCTCAAGGGCCACTCGGGCCTGCTCAGCTTCGCCTTGCACGATCCCAGCTACCCGCGGGTGGAACGCTTCATCAATGCCCTGCAGCTGATGCGCATTGGGGTGAGCTGGGGTGGCTACGAAAGCCTCGCCCTGTCTCCGCTTCGTCCCGACGGTAGCGGCCAGCCACTGATCCGCCTGGCCATCGGGCTGGAAGACATTGACGAGATCATCGCCGACCTGGAGCGGGGGTTCACCGCGCTCGATCACTGATCACCCTGAGGAGGACATCCCATGCCAGCGACACAACGACAACCTGGCCTTGCTCCATCCCTGCTGCTGCTCACCGCCATCGCCTTCGCCATCGTCTACGGCATCGTGGTAGCGGGCCTTCCCACCGAGCTGGTACTGATTACCCTAGGTGCCGCCGCCACCCTGTTCAGCCTTCTTCATGGTGGAACCTGGGAAGGGGTCATGGACATCATGGGCGCCAAGGTCAAAACCGCCCTGTCCGCCCTGCTGGTGCTCTACAGCATCGGCATCATCATCGGCAGCTGGATGATCTCGGGCACCATTCCCTACTTTATCTACCATGGCCTGGAGCTGATCGACCCTCGCTACCTCTACGTCATGGCATTTCTTGGCACCGCCATCGTCTCCACCTTCACCGGCACCTCCTGGGGGTCCGCCGGCACCCTCGGCGTGGCCATCATGGGCATCGCTGCAGCCATGGACATCAACCTGGCGATCACCGCCGGCGCCGTGCTCTCCGGCGCCTACTTCGGCGACAAGCTGTCACCGCTGTCGGACACCACCATCATGGCCTCCATGGTGGTGGGCGAGGACCTCTATCGCCACATTCGCAACCTGATGTACACCTCACTCCCCGCCGCCCTGGTGGCGGCGGTGGTCTACCTGATGCTGGGGCTCAACATGGAACTGGGCGCGGGTATGCCGGCCGCCATCGCTGCCAGTGCCAATACTCTTGATAGCCTCTATCGCCTCAACCCACTGCTGCTGCTGCCGGTGGCTATCGTGCTCTACGGATCGATTCGCAAGAAACCCACTCTGGTGGTGCTGTTTCTGGCTTCGGCCTGCGCCGCCCTGCTGGCCGTGATCGTGCAGGGCGCGAGCCTTGAGGCGGTCGCTCAGGCAGCAGTGTCCGGCTTCAACGTCAGCCTGCTGACCAGCTTCAACCCGGGCCTTGACGTTTCCACCCTGCCAGCGGCACTGATGAGTCTGCTAAATCGCGGCGGCCTCTACAGCATGCACGGTGCGGTGCTGTTCGCTCTGTGTGCCTTCTTCTTTGCCTCGGCCCTTGAGGCCTCCGGCATCCTCAAAGTGGTGCTTGACCGCAGTCTGGCCTACGTGCGCTCGGCACGTGGCACGATCCTGGCGTCACTGGCTGCCAGCTGCACCATCATTCTGGCCACCGGCAACAGCTACGTGACCTTCTTCCTTACCCGAGAACTGTTCGCCGAGCAGTACCAAAAACGCCGCCTGCACCCGCTGGTACTGTCACGCAGCATGGAGGATGGCGGCATGATTCCCGAGCCACTGGCCCCCTGGACCGTCTCTGCCATCTACATGGCCGGCACCTTGGGCGTCGCCACCCTGGATTACGCACCCTGGGCCCTGTTCAACTACCTGGGCATTGTGTTCTCGATCCTGCTGGCGATGATCGGCCCCTGGACGGGCTGGTACGGCGTCCGCCGACTCGCCGCCACCGAGTCCGCCCCATGCGAGCCAGCTGCTTCCACGCGGGAGGCCCCTCGGCCAACCCAGTGACAGCTAAGCACAAGGCCCCCGACGAAGGCATCGTCGGGGGCCTTGAATCAACCGCGTGTGATCTGCCTTAGGCGTGCTGCTTAGCGTGCCGACCCTCGCCGATTTCCTCCACCAGCTTATGGCAGAAGATGTCCAGATCATCGGGCTTGCGGCTGGTCACCAGGCCATTGTCGACCACCACCTGTTGATCCACCCATTCGGCGCCAGCATTGCGTAGATCTTGGGCCACACTGGGGTAGGACGTCAGCTTGCGCCCGCTTACTACATCAGCATTGATCAGGATCCAAGGGGCGTGGCAAATCGCGGCAACGGGCTTGCCCGCCTGGAAGAACGCTCGGACAAACGCCAGGGCCGCTTCATCCAGACGCAAGGCGTCGGGGTTGAACAGGCCACCGGGCAGCACCAGTGCGTGATAATCGTGCTCACTGGCGTCTTCCAGGGCCACGTCCACGCCATAGGTATCGCCCCAGTCGCTTTCCGCCCAGGCTCTGATGCCTTTCGCCTCAGGCGAGACCACGTGCACGACGATGCCCTGCTGCTGCAGTTTGGCCTTTGGCACCGCGAGCTCGGATTCCTCGAATCCGTGAGTGGCCAAGATCGCGACTCGTTTGCCTTCCACTTGCTGCGTCATGACATCCTCCTTGTAGAGATAAGTTGGACATTCTCTTAAGCTCTGTCACGCACATGTACAAGATAGTGATGCAGTCCCCAGACTTCAACCCGTATGCCGTTTCAGCTGCTACCCCTGTCGCGAAGACTCTCCCCAGAACGCGACTCCTGCTCGTGATCAGCCAGCCTTTCCACGACCTGTCGCGCCGCTGGCCACATCACACTGCCATGATCTTCACCGGCAAAGATCATCAGTTCACTCGACAGGGAAACGCAGCGCTGCTGTAGCCGGCGCTGGTAGTCACGCGCTTCATCTACCATGGCTCGCCGAAGGCGCAAGCGATCTCGCTGGGACCCGACATGGCCTTCGCGTGGTGACTGTTCACGCGCACCGACCCCCACCAGCAACGATGTTCCCTCAAGCGCCTCGCACCACTCAGCATCCTGCAGCCGGGCATCCAGCGCTTGGACCAGATAACGCTGACCCCACCACAGCGAGGGGCTGATGGCGAAAAGCCGGCGAAAGCACTCGGGGCAGCGCTGCTGAGCGTAGAGCGCAAACAGCCCTCCCAACGAGTGGCCCAGCAGCGCGCGACGCTCCGGATCCAGCGTCAAGTCCCGCTCGAGCATGGGCAGCAACTGAGCACTCAAGAAGTGAAGAAACTGGTCTGCCCCTCCTTCCTGCACAGATTCCTGCCCCTTCGCTGATGCCCCCTCTTCGCCGGCCTCAGCCGCGTGCGCGGCGATATCCGTTGGCACAGGGGGCGTGAAATCCCAGCGACGTCGCTGGGAATCAAAGCGCTCAGCGCCGGGATAGCCGACACCGACGATGACCAGAGGCAGGGCGCTGCCCTCAGGACCTTTTCGCGTCAGCGTGTCCCGCGCCTCACGCAGCAACGGGAAGCGTGCATTGCCATCCAGCACCACCAGCACGGGGTATCCTTGCGCTGGCCGAGGCGCATCCGGCATCGACACCTCGACCTGATAGGACAGGCCTGTCTGCGCGTCCACCACCACCCGAGACCCATCAAGCTCAGGCATCACGCTGCCGTCATCCATGGCGACAGCGCTGTCGACGAGAGACGCTAACAGTGACACCAGCACCAGCATGCCCAGCGGCCAGCCCGCGATGATCTGCCACGCCCTAGAACGCATAGCGCAAGGTGGCCAGGGCGCTGGCTGGCTGACCCACGAAGTTGAAGGAGCCCTCGCCCCCTGCACGCAGGTAATACTCACGGTCGAACAGGTTGTAGACGTTGAGCTGGCCGCTCAGCTGCGGGGTAAATTCATAGCCAAGCATCGCGTCCACCACTGCATAGCCGGGTGCCTCGACGCCGCTGCTCGAACTGAAGTCGCTCATGGCGGTGATCCCGCCGCCCAGTGACAGGCCATTGAGCATCCCTTGCTGGAAACGATACTGCGACCATAGGTTGACCATGTTCTCGGGCATCAGCAGGAAGATGCCATCATCCCGGGCACTGGATGCCTTTTCGATCTCCGTATCGGTATAGGTATAGCCAAAGATCAGGTCCCACTGGTCGGTGAGGCTTCCGGTGACTTCCAGCTCGGCACCGCGAATACGCACTTCACCGGTGTCCACGGAATAGCTGGCACCGGGATCACTCGACGCGGCTGCACGATGGCTGTCTTCGAGCTGGTAGGCGCTGGCGCGTGCATTCAGTCGCCCTCCCAGGTAACTGCCCTTGATACCGATCTCGTACTGATCGCCCTCACGGGGATCGATCAGATCATTGTCCTCGTTGAACGCCGTCTGGGGCTTGAAGACCCGCGAATAGCTGGCATAGAGGGAGTGCTGAGCATCCAGGTCCAGCACAGCCCCTGCATAGGGCGTAAATTCGCTGTCACTGCGAGAGCTTTCGCTATCACTGGTGCGGTCGTCGTATTCGGTGGAAAAATGACTGAAGCGGCCGCCGGCGATCAGGGCCAGAGGGGCGATCGGTCTGACCGTTACCTTGGCGTAGGCACCGGTCTCTTCCAGCTCGCTGCGGGTGTCGGTAAGACTGAAGCCGGACAGGCCAGCCTGGGCACTGTCCAGGACATTGACGTAGGCCAGATCATTGAGCTGACCGACGCTGAGACTGCTTCCAAGCCCGCGAGCCCGCCCCTGGCGATTGTCCTGGTCGTAGTCCTTATGGTCGAGCCCGACCACAAACTCGTTGTCATTGCCAAAAGCGTCAAACGCCTGGGTGTAGCTGGCGTCCAGCGACAGCGACGTCTCGTCGGTCTTACCCCCGAAACCGGCAGCATTCAGCCTGCCCTGATCATCCACCGCACCGGCACCGAAGGCATAGTTGTAGTTCGCATCTCGGTCGGAGTAGCGGGCCGCAACGCGACCGTAGCCATCGTTGGCAAAGCGATGTGTCAGCTCTGCCAGTACATCCGTGGACTCACTGTCAAAGTCGTTCCAGTCAGCCCCATAGAAGGCGCTACGACGGGTATACAGAAGATCCCCATCGGCATCGGTCGGCTGGCCGTTGTTGACCGTGATGTCCTTGGCATTATGAATGATGCCAAGGGAGAGCTCGGTGGCATCGGTCAGGTCGATATCTACCGCTGCGTAAAGGTCATCCTGCCGGTTATCGTTGTCATCGACCCACTGTGCGTTCTCCGTGGAGCGTGCCACAAACCGCCCTCTTACCCGGCCGGCCTCATCGATGGGCCCCGCCACATCCACTCCCAGCGCACCATCATCCAGCGTGCCCAGGCTGCCGAACACCTCAGCCTGGAAGGTCTCGGTCGGACGCTTGCGCACCAGGTTGACGATGCCGCCCAGTTCGCTGGTGCTGTTGAACAGCCCCGACGGCCCGCGCATGATCTCGACCCGGTCGAACGCGGTCAGGCTCGGCACAGACCCGAGGATACTGCTCATGGGCGCAGGCAGCCCATCAATGCTGTAGGCATCGTACTCATAGCCTCTGGCAAAGATGGAGGAACGACCATAATCGTTGCTGAGTACCCGCACCCCCGGCGTGCGTGCCGCCAACTGATCCAAGGTCACAAACCCCTGGTCCTCGATGGCATCGTGGGTGACCACGCTGACCGACTGCGGAATATCCCGCAGGGCGGCCGGCACCTTGGTACCCACCGTAGCCGCGTCAACGCTATAGCCCTCGGTCTGCTCACTGGCCAACATGTCGTACAGGCGCACACCGATCACCCGGGTAACGTCCAGCTCCTGATCCTCGATTCCCGGATCATCAGCGCCTATCCCCCCAGCCCCCTGGGCCTCTGCTCCCCGACCCTGTGCCCTCTGCTCGGCGATATCCTGCGCCTGGGCAGCGGTGGCCAGCAGCGCACCTCCCGCTCCGGCAAGCACCCACGCCAACAACATGTTGCCCTTCATGCCACCTCCAAAACTTAATGCGAATCTATTGCATTCAAAACCCTGGAGCGACATTCTGTCACTGACGGCACCCCGATACCTTTGCCCTTTGACCAGCGACCTTTGGCATGACGACAACCTTCACCACGACGCAGCCGAAAGCCCCCCAGGCCGGCTGGATTCATCAGCATGACCTGACCTCACTGGCGGGCGTACTGACCAGCCAGTATCAATGCACCGCGGCCGACCACCAGGCCACTGGAGCGCCGCTGCATGGCATCGTGCAGCAGCATGAGGTCCAGCGTGGCATGTACCTGCGCCTCAATCGTCTGCGTGACCGCCACGGTGTAACGCCCCGGGCAAGGCTGCATCCAGGTCTCAAGATTTCGCTGGTCTGGCGCGGAGAGGCCTGCGTGAGCTTCGACGAGCATAGCTTTACACTCGATGCCAACAAGCGAGCCTGTGGCCTGCTGATAGCGGTCGACGAGCCCACCACTTTCGTCCGCCACGGTCGGCGTGGTGCAGTGGAGTTCAGTGCCGTACTGAGCCTGACCTCGGACTGGCTCCAGCGTCGCTTGGGCTCTCCGCTGCCCAGTGTTTGCTGTCACGGCCTCAGGCAGCACCTCGGCCATCTGAGGTGGACACCGTCAAGCGACCTGGTGGCACGCCTGGACAACGTGAGTCAGACCGCCGACATGACGACGGTCCTTAACCTGGAGCGCGAATCGATCGCCCTTGCCATGGTGTCCGAGGCGTTGGCGCACCAGACGACCCCTGCTGTATCCCACGGTGGTAAGGCCTGGCAGCAACGTCTGGCGGGCTGGATCGCCAGCGGCGAGTCGCTGCACCTTTCGCCCGCCGACATGGCAAGTCGATTGGGGATGAGTCTGCGACAACTGCAGCGGCGTTATCACCGGGAATATGGGCTGCCGTTGAGTGCCGGACTGCGACAGCAGCACTTGCTGCGCGCCCGGGCGGCGCTGCAAGACGAGAACGTCAGCGTCGATACCGCGGCCAGTATCGCCGGCTACCGGCACGCCGCCAACTTCGCCACCGCCTTCAAGCAACATTTTGGTGAGGGCCCGGCACAGTGCCGGCGTCACGCTCAGCGCGAACTCAGCACAGACGCCGCCAGCTAAGGCACCGCGTCGGCATTGCCCCCGAGACGCGACAGCGCGACGTTCCAGGAGCAAAAAAAAGGGCCACGGCGATCGCCGTGGCCCTGTCGTCAGACGTCACTCCGCTGTGAGTGACAACACACGACGGTCAGAATGCCCAATCTTCGTCTTCGGTGCTCACCGTCTTGCCGATGACATAGGAAGACCCTGAACCAGAGAAGAAGTCATGGTTCTCATCGGAGCCAGGAGACAGCGCGGCCAGAATGGCCGGGCTCACATCGGTCACGCTGGACGGGAACAGTGCCTCGAAGCCAAGATTCATCAACGCCTTGTTGGCGTTGTAATGCAGGAACTTCTTGACGTCCTCGGTCAGACCAACGTCGTCGTACAGCGCCTCGGTGTACTTCACCTCGTTCTCATAGAGCTCGAACAGCAGCTCAAACGCGTAAGCCTTGATCTCTTCCTGACGCTCCTGCGGCTGCTGGGCCAGCTGACGCTGGAACTTGTAGCCGATGTAATAACCATGGATAGCCTCATCACGAATGATCAGACGAATCAGGTCGGCGGTGTTGGTCAGCTTGGCACGGCTTGACCAGTACATCGGCAGATAAAAGCCAGAGTAGAACAGGAAGGACTCAAGGAAGGTGCTCGCCACCTTGCGCATGAGCGGGTCCTCGGCGCGGTAACGCTCCAGGATCAACTCGGCCTTCTTCTGCAGGAAGGGGTTCTCTTCACTCCAGCGGTAGGCATCATCCACATCACGGGTCGCGCACAGCGTGGAAAAGATCGAGCTGTAAGAACGCGCGTGTACCGACTCCATGAAGCTGACGTTGGTCAGTACGGCTTCTTCATGAGGCGTTACCGCGTCCTCGATCAGCGCAGGAGCCCCCACCGTGCCCTGGATGGTATCGAGCAGGGTGAGACCAGTGAAGACACGAATGGTGAGCTGCTGCTCATGTTCCGTCAGGGTATTCCACGACGGGATATCGTTGGACAAGGGGATCTTTTCCGGCAACCAGAAGTTACCGGTCAAACGGTTCCAGACCTCGAGGTCCTTGTCGTCCTGGAGTCTGTTCCAGTTGATCGCGTCGACCCGGCTCAAACGACGGGCAGCAGAGGTAGCGGGCATATCCATGAGAGGGTTCTCGTTCGGTTGGCGCCGGGCCCTGAGCACGGCGCGTCGCTCGATTGAAGCAAAAAACGGCGACCAAGACGGCCTTCAGTCCCTTTGCCCGTGCGAATTCCACAACAGTAGTCTCGCTGGCAAAGGAGCGGCGAAGACAGGTAGGGCTCACGGCATCGTGCCAGAGATTCCTACCCGTGACTTCGCCTTGGCCTGTCTTTCCGCCTACTCCGTGACGGCTTCGCCATCACGGCTCATCATTACAGGGTGCAGGACACGCAACCTTCCACTTCCGTCCCTTCCAGCGCCGCCTGACGCAGACGGATGTAGTAGATCGTCTTGATGCCCTTGCGCCAGGCGTAGATCTGCGCCTTGTTGACGTCGCGGGTGGTCGCCGTGTCGCGGAAGAACAGCGTCAGCGACAGCCCCTGGTCAACGTGCTGCGTGGCGGCAGCATAGGTGTCGATGATCTTCTCAGGACCCAGCTCATAGGCGTCTTGATAGTAGTCCTGATTCTCGTCCGTCAGGTAGGGGGCCGGATAGTACACACGTCCCAACTTACCCTCTTTACGAATCTCCACCTTGGCCGTGACCGGGTGAATACTCGACGTGGAGTTGTTGATGTAGGAAATGGACCCGGTGGGCGGAATCGCCTGCAGATTGCGATTGAACAACCCATGAGCCATCACCGACGCCTTCAGCTCACGCCAATCCTCCTGAGTCGGAATATGGATCCCGCTCTTGTCGAACAGCGCGCGTACCTTGTCGGTCTTCGGCTCCCACGCCTGCTCGGTGTACTTGTCGAAGTACTCGCCGCTGGCATAGCTCGACTTCTCGAAACCGGCAAAGTGACGGTTGCGCTCAATGGCGATGCGGTTGGACGCACGAATGGCGTGAAACGCTACGGTGTAGAAGTAGATGTTGGTGAAATCCACCCCTTCTTCGCTGCCGTAGTAGATATGCTCGCGAGCCAGGTAACCGTGCAGGTTCATCTGGCCCAGGCCGATGGCGTGAGACTTGGCATTGCCCTCGGCAATCGACGGCACTGAGCTGATGTTGCTCATCTCGGAAACCGCGGTCAATCCACGGATAGCGGTCTCTACCGTCGCACCGAAGTCAGGAGAGTCCATGGCCTTGGCGATGTTGAGCGAACCAAGGTTGCAGGAAATATCCTCACCGATCTTGCGATAGCCCAGGTCATCGTCGTATTCGGTAGGTGTATTGACCTGCAAGATTTCCGAGCAGAGGTTGGACATGTTGATCCGGCCATCGATCGGGTTGGCGCGGTTCACTGTGTCCTCAAACATCAGGTACGGATAGCCAGACTCGAACTGCAGCTCGGCAATGGTCTGAAACAGCTCACGAGCGTTGATCTTCTTCTTGCGAATACGACCGTCAGCGACCATCTCGTCGTACTTCTCGGTCACGCTGATGTCGCCAAAAGGCACACCATAGACGCGCTCGACGTCATAGGGCGAGAACAGATACATGTCCTCGTTACGCTTGGCCAGCTCGAACGTGATATCCGGCATCACGATCCCCAGTGAAAGGGTCTTGATGCGAATCTTCTCGTCGGCGTTCTCGCGCTTGGTGTCGAGGAAGTTCAGGATATCCGGGTGGTGTGCGTTGAGATAGACCGCACCAGCGCCCTGGCGAGCGCCAAGCTGGTTGGCATAGGAGAACGCATCCTCCAGCATCTTCATGATCGGAATGATGCCTGAAGACTGGTTTTCGATACGCTTGATCGGAGCACCGGACTCGCGCACGTTGGAAAGCGAGAAGGCGACACCGCCGCCCCGCTTGGACAGCTGCAGAGCCGAGTTGATGGAGCGCCCGATGGACTCCATGTTGTCCTCGATCCGCAGCAGGAAGCAGGAGACCAACTCGCCCCGCTGCTGCTTGCCGCAGTTGAGGAACGTCGGAGTCGCCGGCTGAAAGCGGCCGTGGATGATCTCATCGACCAGTTGCTTCGCCAACGTCTCGTCGCCACGCGCGAGCGACAGCGCGACCATGCAGACGCGATCCTCGAAGCGCTCGAGATAGCGTTTGCCATCGAACGTCTTGAGGGTATAGCTGGTGTAGTACTTGAACGCTCCCAGGAAGCTCTGGAACCGGAACTTGACCGCATAGGCCTGATCGAACAACGCGGTAACGAAATCAAAGTCGTACTGATCGAGCACCTGGCGCTCGTAGTAGCCTTGCTCCGTCAGGTAATCGAGCTTTTCCTGCAGCGAGTGAAAGAACACGGTGTTCTGGTTCACGTGCTGCAGGAAGTACTGACGCGCGGCCTCGCGATCCTTGTCGAGCTGCAGACGCCCTTCGGCATCATACAGGTTCAACATCGCATTCAGCGCGTGATAGTCGAGTGTCTTGGCGTTGTGATCGGCAGCGGGTCGCGTTGCCGCATCCTTTTCTAGGCTGAGCGTTTCCAAAATTCTTTCACCCCTGCAAGAACACGATGGACATCCTCATCCGTGCCCATCAGTTCAAACCGATAAAGAAGCGGCACCTGACACTTCTGCGCGATCACTCTCCCGGCCAGGCCAAAGGCTGCGCCGAAATTGGTGTTGCCACCCGCGATCACGCCCCGAATCAGGGACCGATTGTGTGCATCGTTGAGAAACCGAATCACCTGTGGCGGTACCGAGCTCATCGGGTCACCGTCGCCGTAGGTCGGCACAACGAGAATATATGGCTGATCGACACGCAGAGGACCGTCGTCACGACTGAGCGGAATACGCTTGGCAGACAGACCCAGCTTTTCTACAAAGCGTCGTGTATTGCCAGACTTTGTCGAGAAATAGACCAGCTCAGCCAAGACGATTCTCCTGCATCCCTGAAGCCTCGGACGTGACGCGGCCATCGCCGCGCACATCCGCTAGATACGAAGAACTTACGTGCGAAGGACGTTATCAGGCGACCAGCGTACTGATCTTGTCCGGGCGAAAGCCGGCCCAATGATCCTCGCCAGCGACGACGACGGGCACCTGGCGGTAGCCCAGCTCCTGGACTCGCTGCATGGCATCGGCGTCCTGGGTCAGATCGACCACGGTATAGTCGATTCCCTGATTGTCCAGGGCGCGGTAGGTGGCGTTGCACTGGACGCAGGCAGGTTTGCTATAGATCGTGATGGTCATGATAATCGTTACCGTCCGTGACGTGATGATACGCCCATCATAGGGGATGGCGTGGACATGGGCGGTCGGTGGAGTCACGGCACCAGGCCGTACTCCCCGCCTTCGGTAGGGCACTATATATGGTAGAGGGAGTTTTTTCCAAGCACAGATATAGTTTTTTTCTGTGTATTCCCTGTGGACAACTTTGGACACCGCTGGAGCCCGCGCCACTGCCCGCTTCCCGTCTTGTCAAGACAGCAATAAAAATCTGTTTCAGCGCTAGGAGATCATCCGTCGCTGGTCAGCGCTCATCGGCACACGCTACCAGATAGTGTTGGCCTCCCCGGCCGGAGCTACCAGGGAGGCTAATACCTGCGCAATGATGCTCAGGATGACTTGATGGCGTGGCCGCCAAACTCATTGCGCATGGCAGCGAGCATCTTATCCGCATAAGAGTCGGATTCACGGGAGCGCAGCCGCTCAAGCAGGGACATCGTGATGACGGGGGCACTAACGTCGAGTTCGATGGCCTCGCTCACCGTCCAACGCCCTTCGCCGGAATCAGAGACATAGGGGGCGATGCCGTCAAAGGTCGGGTTCTTGTCGAGGGCATTGGCGGTCAGGTCGAGCAGCCAGGACCGTACGACGCTACCATGACGCCAGATCTCAGCGACTTGATGCAGGTCCAGCCCGAAGGAGGTCTTCTTCTCCATGATGGCGAAGCCTTCCGCAAACGCCTGCATCATGCCGTACTCGATACCATTGTGGACCATCTTGGTGAAGTGGCCTGCCCCGCTGGGCCCTACGTGTCCCCACCCTTTATCGGCAGCCGGGGCCAGTGTCTCGAACAGCGGCTTGAGCCTCTCGACCACGGCATCATCACCGCCGACCATCATGCTGTAGCCCTCTGCCAGCCCCCACACGCCACCGCTGGTTCCCACATCCACATAGCTCAAGCCATGTTCACGCAGCTCAGCGGCACGTCGCACGCTGTCCTTGTACATGGAGTTGCCACCATCGATGACGATGTCATCAGGGGACAGCAGCGATGTCAGCTCCTTGAGCAGTGCATCAACGGCTTCCCCCGCAGGTACCATCAGCCATACGATACGCGGGGAAGGAAGTTGCTCGACCGCCTCTGCCAGAGTCTGTGCTGGCTCAACTCCTCGCTGCTGCGCGCTGGAGAGTGCCTCAGCGCCAGGGTCTGTACCAATGACACGATGACCGCCGCGAACCAGACGTTCTGCCATGTTGGCGCCCATGCGCCCAAGGCCAATCATTGCAAGATCCATGTATGCTCCTCTAAATGAATGGTGACGTCAGTATCGTCGCGGTGCTCACGATATCTGTCGGTTCAGATGGTGCCAATGCACAGCCGCCTTATGCGGCCTTCAACGTACGGCTGCAGAGAGCCAACGCCCGCCTTCCGCTACGCCAAACTTCGGCTAGACGGAAAACGGCGGACGTCATAAAAGAAGCCCAGCCATCTCTAGATAGCCGGGCCTCTTTTGAATAAATGCCTGATCTCGCATGTAGGTGAGCCACCCTGGCGCTCTTTACAACGGCTGCAGCGAAGCTGCAAGAGGTGGCGAAGGCCACGAGCCCGCCCTTGAGAAGGACCAGGCCGCTCCACGCCGAGGGAGCCATCGACCCGCACTCGTCTATGGAAACGATCTTGACCTTGTGGAAAATCCCGATATCCGCAGAGGTACTAGCAACCAGGCAGCTTGCCTCTCGCATGGGGGTGAGCCGCCCTGGAGCTCTTTACAACGGCTGCAGCGAAGCTGCAAGGGGTGGCGAACGACGCGAGCTTGCCCTTGAGGAGAGCCAGGCCGGACCGCGCCGAGGCGGTTATCGGCGCGGCCCCACACATAAAAAGCGGGGTCGACCCATGCATGCGAAAAACCCCGACCATCTCTCGATAATCGGGGTTCTTCTGAATAAATGCCTGACGATGACCTACTCTCGCATGGGGAGACCCCACACTACCATCGGCGCTGAGCGGTTTCACTTCTGAGTTCGGCAAGGGATCAGGTGGTTCCCACTCGCTATGGTCGTCA